>JAIYAL010000070.1 GCA_027489095.1 Erythrobacteraceae bacterium | reverse complement strand
TGCTGGAGGAATTCGGCCATCATGCGCGGGCCCGCCTTGCCGCTTGCGACCAGCTGCGCGGCCTTGGCGAAGCCCATGTCGAGCGCATAGGGCAGGTGGCTTTCGGCCATCACCTGCGCCGCGATCGTCGCGGTCGGCTCCTCGTAGGCGATTTCGCCGAAGATGTGGAAGTGGTTGATGCCTTTCGCCTTGGCGCGCGCCAGAATGGCGGGGACGAAGGCTTGCCAAAACGCGGGGTTCACGTGCTTGGCGGTGTCGATGCGGTAGCCGTCGATGCCGTAATCGTCGATCCACTGGCCGAAGATGTCGATCATCCCGGAAACCACGCGCGGGTTCTCGGTCGCAAGGTCATCGAGGCCGGCAAAGTCGCCATAGACCGAGCTTTCGCCGATCCAGTGCGAGTTGCCGCGATTGTGGTAGAGCGTGACATCATTGAGCCACGCCGGAACCTTCACGTTCCGCTCGGCCTCGGGGACGGTCGGGGTGTAGGCGAAATTGGGGTCGGTGAGCTTGGCCCAGTTGGCAGGATCGGGATTGTCGTCGCCGGTGAAGCCTGCGTTGATCGCCTTGCCATCCGGCCCGCCGCGCCGCGAGAAGGGATAGTCGCCCTTGCTGCGATAGGCGTAGCCGCTGGCCTCGCCGTCCGCATAGCCGATCACGTCGGCGGTGTGGTTGATGATGATGTCCATGTAGACCTTCAGCCCGCGCGCATGCGCCGCATCGACGAAGGCCTTGAACTCGGCATTGGTGCCGAAATGCGGGTCGACGCTGGTGAAATCGGTCACCCAGTAGCCGTGATACCCTGCGCTTTCCTGCCCGGGCAGGCCCTGCACAGGCTTGTTCTTGAAGATCGGCGCGAACCAGATCGCGGTGACGCCCATGTTCTGGATATAGTCGAGCTTGGCGGTCAGCCCCTTGAGGTCGCCGCCGTGGTAGAAGCCCTTGTGCGTGGGGTCGAAGCCGTGATCGAAGGGCCCACCGTTCAGGCCGCCGCGATCATTGCGGGTATCGCCGTTCTCGAAGCGGTCGGGCAGGACGAAATAGATGATCTCGTCTTCGAGCTGGCGTTGGGAAATCGGGGCAGGGGTGGGCGCTGGCGCTGCCAGAACCGTCGTGGCCTGGGCTGCGACCGGCCCCCCTGACAAGGCTGTTGCGGCGCACAGCAAAGCCCCCGTCCAAGCGAAGATTCGTGTCATGACCCAACTCCCTCTCGCGGGGATTCTGCCAGCTTGGGAGATTTTTTGCAAATCTTTGTAGGAGGAATTATGACAAGCGCCATGTAACGCCAAGCAGCCTAAATCTATCGGGAAAAGCACGGATGCTCGTGGATTGAGCCGTTTTTTCCCGACCGCCTCGGCAAAGTTTCTTGCAAATATTTGCAAGGAGTCCAGACTGGCACAGGTAGCTTGCTTGGCATGAACGGGCGTCAGACCCGGACACCATAGGCGCTGGCGTGAGCCGCGTCACGTCCGGTCGGGCGGCGGGTCGGGGAGAGGGATACGACAACGATGACTCAAGGCGCTCACAAGCCTGCGCTCAAGCCAACCTTGGGCGCGGCGCAGATCTGGAATATGAGCTTCGGGTTCCTCGGAATTCAGATCGGTTTCGATCTCCAGAACGGCAATGTCAGCCGCATCTTCCAGACTTTGGGCGCCGAGGTGGATCAGCTCGCGATCCTGTGGATCGCTGCGCCCATGACCGGGCTGATCGTGCAACCGATCATCGGCCACCTCTCTGACAAAACGTGGGGGAGGTACGGCCGCCGCCGTCCCTATTTCCTCGTCGGCGCGTTGCTGGCGAGCCTTGCGCTGTTCATCATGCCCAATTCATCGGTGCTGTGGATCGCGGCGGGCACGCTGTGGCTGATGGATGCCTCGCTCAACATCTCAATGGAGCCGTTCCGCGCCTTTGTCGGCGACAGCCTGCCTGATCGCCAGCGAACCATCGGCTATGCGATGCAGAGCTTCTTCATCGGTACGGGCGCGGTGATCGCTGGCGCGCTGCCGTGGGTGATGACCAACTGGCTTGGCCTCAGCAATGTCGCGCCTGCGGGACAGATCCCCGAGACCGTGCATTGGGCCTTCTACATCGGCGGTGCGGCGCTGCTAACGGCGGTGTGCTGGACGGTGTTCAGCACCAAGGAATATTCGCCCGAGGAGCTCGCCAGCTTCGAGGCCGCCCGTGCCGACAGCAGCCGCTCCGCAAGTGCGCAGGTGCAGCGCAGCGCAGCCCAGTTCACGCGCGGGGGGGGCATCTGGGTGATCGCGGGCGCCGTCATCGCCGCGCTGGTGGTGCTGGCCCGCAGCGAGCCGCGTCCGGCGTTTCTCGGCACGATCGAGGTCGCCAAGGACGTCTATGTGCTTGCCGCGCTGGTTGCCGGGTTCGGGGTGATCCAGCTGATCGCCGGAATGCTGCGCTCGCAGGTGCGTGAAGAGAGCGGCTTCATGGAGGTCGTCAGCGACCTCTTCGCCATGCCCAAGACCATGCGCCAGCTCGCCGTGGTGCAATTCTTCAGCTGGTTCGGCATGTTCGCGCTGTGGATCTACGGCACGCCCGGGGTCACCGAATATCACTTCGGCGCAACCGACACGGTGAGCGCCGCCTATCAGGACGGGGCCGACTGGTGGAGCCTGATGGGATCGGTCCGCAACGGCCTTGCCGCCGCCGCCGCACTGGGCTTTGTGCTGGTCGCTGCGAAGATCGACCGCTGCCGGCTCCACGCCGTCAACCTGTTGATGGGCGCGGCGGGCTTTGCTGCGATGATGCTGGTGCGCGATCCGGCGCTGCTGTGGATCCCGCAGATCGGCATCGGCATCGCCTGGGCCTCGATCGTTTCGATGCCCTATGCGATCCTCGCCGGCTGCGTCCCCGCCGAGAAAATGGGCGTCTATATGGGGGTGTTCAACATCTTCATCGTCGTGCCGCAATTGCTGGCCTCGACGCTGCTGGGTTTCCTTCTCACGAACCTCTTCGGCGGCCACCCGATCTACGCGACGGTGATCGCGGCGGTGAGCTTCGTGCTGGCGGCGGCGGCGACGCTGTTCGTCACCGATGGCGAGGGGGCGGGCGCCCCGGCCTTGCGCGCGGGCGAGGCATGATGCGGCTGGGTCTAGCCCTGCTGGCGAGCGCCTTCGCCGCCACTCCCGCGCTGGCCGAGCCGGACTATACGCCGCGCGATTATGTCCAGATCACCAACGCGGACTGGACGGCCGATGCGGTGCTCTACCAGCTCAACACCCGCCAGTTCACGCCGGAGGGCAGCTTCAAGGCCGCCCAGCAGCAGCTCCCGCGCCTCGCCGCGATGGGCGTCGACATCATCTGGCTGATGCCGATCCACCCGATCGGCGCGGCGGGCCGCAAGGGCTCGCTCGGCAGCCCCTATGCGGTGCGCGACTACCGCGCGGTCAACCCGGAGCTCGGCACCGAGGCGGAGTTCCGCGCCTTTGTCGACGAGGCGCACCGGTTGGGGCTGAAGGTGATCCTCGACTGGGTCGCGAACCATTCGGCCTATGACCATCCGCTGACCCTCAATCACCCCGAATGGTACACCCGCACCCCCGAAGGCGCGCTGATGAGCCCTCAGGGCACCGACTGGTCGGACGTCGCCGACTTCGATTACAGCCAGCCTGGCCTTCGCCAATACATGACCGAGAGCCTCGTATACTGGGTGCGCGACTTCGGGATCGACGGGTATCGCGCTGACGTCGCCGGATATGTCCCGACCGATTTCTGGGAAACCGCGCGGCGCGAGCTCGACAAGGTCAAGCCCGTCTTCATGCTCGCCGAATGGGAGCAGCGCGATCTCCACGCCCGCGCCTTCGATGCGACCTACGGCTGGGGCTGGAAGGAGGCGATGCAGCGCCTCGTCAAGGACGGCAGCGGGGCAGGGGCGATCCGCGGCTACTATGCCGGGCAGGCCGAGACATGGCCGCGCGCGGCGATGCGCATGGTCTATACCGAGAACCACGACCAGAATTCGTGGGACGGGGTGGCCGCGCAAATCTATGGCCGGGCCTACGAGGCAGCGATCGCGCTTGCTTTCACCGGCTCGGGCCTGCCGCTGATCTACAACGGGCAGGAAGCCGACAATGACCGCCAGCTGAAGTTCTTCGAGCGCGATCCGATCGTCTGGCGCGAGGGCAAGCACGCTGCGCTGTTCGCCAAGCTGATCGCCTTGAAGACCGCCACCCCCGCACTCCACAACGGCCGCTTCGGCGCACCGATGATCGAGGTGCCGACCAATGCAACGGCGGATGTCTTCGCCTTCACCCGCGGGGCTGCGGGCGAGCGGGTGTTCGCGGTCTTCAACCTCAGCCCCCGACCGCAGCGCGTGGCGTTCCAGCGCCTGCGCCATCACGGGCGCTACACCGACGCGCTGAGCGGTGAAGCGGCAAGCTTTGCCGGCGGTGAGACGCTTCGGCTTGCACCGTGGGGCTACCGGATTTTCAAAGAGACCAAATGACGCGGCTTCCCGAGAGGCCGCGAGGAGAGGGATGATGACGAAGCACTGGAAATCGCTGATCACGATGGCCGCAATCGCCTTTGCAGCTCAGGGGGCCGCGACGCCTGCCCATGCCGAGACCCTGACGCTGGCCTCGCCTGACGGGAAAATCACCGTCACCGTGAAGGATGATGGCGGGCAGGCGACCTACGCCGTCGACTACAACGGCAAGCAGGTGATCGCGCCGTCCAAGATGGGCCTGCTCTTTGCCGATCATCACGGGTTCGAGCGCGGCCTTGTCATCGCCGCCTCCACCCGCGATGCCAGCGACACCACGTGGGAGCAGCCATGGGGCGAGCGCCGGCTAGTGCGCGACCAGCACAATGAGCTTGCCGTCACCTTCCGCGCGTCTGAGGGCCCCGACCGGCAGATGACCGTCCGCTTCCGCGCCTTCGATACCGGCATCGGCTTCCGCTACGAAGTGGGCGAACAGCCCGCCTTTGGGGGCGACGTCGCCGTGGTCGAGGAGCTCACCCAGTTCGGCGTCGGCGAGAAGACCACCACCTGGTACACGCCTGCCGACGGGTACAATCGCAATGAATATATCTACCGCAAGGAGCCGGCGGGCGAGGTCGAGAACGCCCACACGCCGGTCACCTTCAAGAACCCCGACGGGGTCTACATGGCGATCCACGAGGCAGCGCTGGTCGACTGGTCTTCCATGTCGCTCCTCGCGCTGCGCCCCGGCAATTTCGAGGCGCGCCTGCGCAACTGGTCGGGCGGGCCCAAGGTCAAGACCAAGGCACCGTTCAAATCCCCGTGGCGCACCATCCAGATCGCGCCCAGCGCGGTGGGCCTGATCAATTCGGACATCGTCCTCAACTTGAACGAGCCCAATAAGCTCGGCGACGTCTCCTACGCCAAGCCCGGCAAGTATGTCGGCATCTGGTGGGCGATGCACATCAATGACCGCACCTGGGCGAGCAACAAGTACCACGGCGCGACCACGCCCGAGACCAAGCGCTATATCGATTTTGCCGCCAAGCACGGCTTTTCGGGCGTGCTGGTCGAAGGCTGGAACAAGGGCTGGGACGGCGACTGGTTCAACAATGGCGATCTGTTCAGCTTCACCGAGCAATATCCCGATTACGACATCGCCGAGCTTAGCCGTTACGCCAATTCCAAGGGCGTGAACCTGATCGTCCACCACGAAACCTCGGCCAACCTCACCAATTATGAAAATCAGCTCGAAGCCGGGCTCGACCTCGTGAAGAAGGTCGGCGCGCATTACGTGAAGACCGGCTACGTCTCGGACGCGGGCGATGCGGTGTGGACCGACGCCAAGGGCATCCGCCACTACGAATATTACGACAGCCAGCGGATGATCGATCACCATATGAAGGTCATCAAGGCGGCCGCCGCGCGCCAGATCGCCATGGACACGCATGAACCGGTCAAGGACACGGGCCTTCGCCGCACCTATCCCAACTGGATGAGCCGCGAAGGTGCGCGGGGCATGGAGTTCAACGCCTGGGGATCGCCGCCCAATCCGCCGAGCCACGAGCCGATGATCGCCTTCACCGCGCTGCTCGGCGGGCCGTTCGACTATACCCCCGGTATCTTCGACCTCAGGCCCAACGAGCGCCCGCCGGTCCGCCCCGACATGCCGCGCGGCGACCCCAAGAACCGCCCGCAGACGACGCTCGCCAAGCAGCTTGCGACCTATGTGACGATCTACTCGCCGCTGCAGATGGCCGCCGACCTGCCCGAGAATTACGAGAAGCGGATGGACGCCTTCCAGTTCATCAAGGATGTGGAAGCCGACTGGGAGCAGTCGATCGCGCTGGCGGGCGAGGTTGGCGAGTACGTCGCCTTTGCGCGGCAGGGGCGCAAGTCGAAGGAGTGGTTCCTCGGCGCTGTCACCGATGCTGATCCCCGCGATCTGTCGCTGCCGCTGACCTTCCTCGAAAAGGGCCGCAAATACCGCGCGCAGATCTACCGCGACGGGCCCCACGCGCACTGGGATTACAACCCCTATGACATCGTGATCGAGGAAAAGGTCGTGACCGGCGGGGATACGTGGGCCGTGCATCTCGCCGCCTCGGGCGGGGTGGCGGTGCGGTTTATTCCGGTGAAGTGAGCGGGGGCGGGGCAGTCGTTTCCTCTCTCGTCGCCCCGTGCGTGACACCGGGCGACGAACGATGGGGACGCCGGGTTCCCGCCCACTGTCGGCCTTCCGCCGCAGCCGCGCGCGATACTGAAACCAGCCGGGCAGCTATCGCGCCGCCTGTGCCGACATCAGACCTTCTGCAAGCGACCCCAAGTCGGACATCAGTAAATGGCAGTACGACCCGACTGTGGTCAGCCCCCAGGTGGAAGTTCAGTTATCGCCGTAGGCGCGTTTTCGCGAAGGCGCGCGAGCAGCAGATAGCCCGCCGAAAGGCCCGCAACCAGCACCAGTCCGAGCAGCGAATAAAACGGGTCCTGCGCCACGAAAACTGCAAGCAGGAGCAGGTCGAAAGCCAGAACCAGATAGCCCGTCAGGGGGAAGAACGGCATGGCAAAGGGACGCGGCATGTTGGGCTCGGACCTGCGCAGCTTGATCGCGGAAAGTGCCACCAGCACGAACACGCCCTGCGCCAGGGCGACCGACGTAGCAATCAGCGCGATATATGCGTCCGACCAAAGGAACGTCATCGAGGCGACGGTTGCCAGGCCCAAGGCCCGCAGCGGCGTGCCACGCCCAGAGACATGCGCAAACCACTGCGGCAATATTCCCTCGCGGGCCGTCGCGAAGACCACCCGGCTTGCGGTCATCAGGCCCAGGTTGGTGATGGCCCCGACCGAGAATACCCCGAAGAGCGTGAACACCATGTCTCCGTTCGCACCGAGCAATCCCCGCGCCGCATCGGCTGCGGCGAAATCCGAGCGAGCGAGATCTTCAGGGGAGAGCGCATAAAGCAGCGCGAGATTGACCGCCAAATAAAGCGCGGCAATTCCGAGGATTCCGCCGAACAGTGCGCGCGGGATGGCCCGTCCGGGATCGGCGATATCCTCGCCGTAATTCACCACGTCGCCCCAGCCCGAGTAGGCGGAGAAGATAACCAGCAGCGCCGCGCCGAAGCCGTACCAGCCGCCGCTTGTGGCTGGCAGCGGCGTGTCGGCAGGGGGCGCCCCCGGCTGCGCGAACAGCGCAATGACGAGAGCGATCAGCACCAGCCCTTTGAGGCTGCTCAGCGCCACCTGGATTGCGCCGCTGACGCGTGTGCCAATGGCGTTGGAGACAAAGAATAGCATCAGCAGAATGGTCGCGACGGGTCCGACACCGAGTTCGGCGCCCACCCCGAGGCGCGCAAGAAACTCCGCGGTGACGTAGGCCAGAAGCGCGCAGGAAGACAGGTTCATCAGGACGAGCGTGAACGCCGTCACAACCATCATGCGGCGGCCGAACGCGCGTTCGGCAAAGGCGATCGGCCCGCCCGCTTGCGGGATCGCTGCGCCAAGCTCGGCATAGGGTAGCGCTGCAAGCATCGCGAGCACGGCTCCTGCTGCCCAAAGTCCGATCAGGACCGTCGGAGACCCGCTGGACTGCGCGACGACCCCGGGCGAACGCAGAATGCCTTGGCCGACGACGCTGCCGATCACCGCCGCAAGCCCGAAGGCGAGCCCGAGCACGCGCACCAAGTGGTCTGTTCGAGATTTCATGGTTGCTTCCCCCCGGAGCGCGGCCAGAGCGAGATGTGCGCGGCTGTCGATGTAATGGCAAGCGATTGCTTGGCACGCGCCCGTAAGCCCACCTGAACTGCTTCAGCTCTTCGCGGTCAGCTTGCCAAGGCCGCCATTCCGAAATCCAGCCACCAGCAGCCACCCCAGCGGACCCCGCCACGCCCTGAAACCTGCCGTGCTGCCCCGCACGCAAATGAGGGCGGACGCCTCCCCCAAGGCATCCGCCCTCCGCTCCCGTCCAAGGGAGAACTTGCGAGCAGCGATTCATTTGGGCGTTGCGAGGTTGCGATTTTTCAGGTGGCCTCCTTTGCCCCCCTCCAGATCGGTTCAAACCCCCTCCAGACCCCTTCCAGACCCCTGTTAGACGCGTCTAGACCCCCGCTAGCGAGGGTCCGGAACGCTGTTTCACGTGAAACATCCCCGTCAGGCGGCTTTTTCCATCCGGGCCAGTTCGCAATGCGACCAGATCTCGGACAATGCCTTGATCAGCCGGTCGATATCGCCATCGGAATGGACGGGCGAGGGCGTGACGCGCAGGCGCTCGGTTCCCACAGGCACGGTCGGGTAGTTGATCGGCTGCACATAGATGCCGTGGTTGTCCATCAGCCAGTCGCTGATCATCTTGCACTTCTTGG
>JAIYAL010000039.1 GCA_027489095.1 Erythrobacteraceae bacterium | reverse complement strand
CGACCTCGCGCACGATGCCTGCGCCCTCATGGCCGAGCACAGACGGGAAGATGCCCTCGCTGTCGAACCCGTCCAGCGTATAGGCGTCGGTGTGGCAGATGCCTGTCGCCATGATCTCGACCAGCACCTCACCGGCCTTGGGGCCTTCAAGATCGAGCTCGACGATCTCGAGCGGCTGTTTGGCGGCGAAGGCGACGGCGGCGCGGGTTTTCATGGGGCGGGTCTCCGGTAATCAGCGGCGGCGCGTTACGGCTTCGTGATCGTAAGGGCAATGGCGGCAGGCCGAGCCGCAGCACTTGCCCCGCGCAAGATGGGCGACGGCCGTGAACACCGTGTAGCCGCTCTCCGGATCGCGATAGGTGCTCTCCCCGCGCGCGCAGGCGGCTTGGTGCAGGGCGTACCATTCGGGCTGGGTCATGATCGCGGGCGATAGAGCGAAAGTGTTCTGGATGCCATGCGCGAAACAAAAGTACTGCCATGCGCATCTTACCCGCTTGCGCGCCACTCGCTTTTGCGCTTCCAAGCTGCGCTGCTCTTTACTCGGAGACCGTCCTTTGCGTTTCGTGCTGTTTGTCGCCGCCATGTTGCTTGCCTTGCCTGTCCATGCGCCGCTTTCGGCCCAGGGCGTCCAGCAGACCAAGGGGAGCTTCGAGGACAAGTTCCGCCAGCTCGATGAGGTGCTGCCCGACGCGAACACTTACCGCACGGCCAGCGGCGCGCCGGGGCACGCCTATTGGCAGCAGAAGGTCGACTACAAGATCACCGCCGAGCTCGACGAGACCCGCCGCCGCCTGACGGCGCGCGCGACTGTGCGCTACACCAACAACTCGCCCGATGCCCTGCCCTGGCTGTGGATGCAGCTCGACCAGAACATCTTCAAGAAGGATTCGATGGCCGAGCTGACCGATGCATTCGGCGGCGCGGGGCGGCGCGGGCCCAAGGTCCAGCTGGGCGCGGGCGCCGAGCCGACCAAGCTTTCCATGGAAGAACTGCGCCGCCAGCAGGCGATGGCTGACAATGTCTACGGCTATGACATCGGCGCGGTGAAGACGCTCGCCGGCGCAGACCTGTCGCACACCATTGTCGGCACGCTGATGCGTGTCGACCTGCCCGAGCCGCTTGCGCCCGGCGCGACGACGGAATTCACCATCGAATGGGCCTTCAACATCGTTGAGGAAGACGCGATCAACGCACGCTCGGGTTACGAGAATTTCCCCGATGATCCGAAGAAGGGCGGCAACGACATCTTCCTCCTTGCCCAGTGGTTCCCGCGCATGGTGGTCTATTCGGACTACGAAGGCTGGCACAACAAGGAGTTCCTCGGGCGCGGCGAGTTCACGCTGGAGTTCGGCGACTACGAGGTCGCGATGACCGTGCCGGGCGATCACGTCGTCGCTTCGACAGGCGTGCTCCAGAACCCGGATGCGGTGCTGACCGCCGCGCAGCGTCAGCGGCTCGAGACCGCCAAGACCGCCGCCGCGCCGGTGATGATCGTCACGCAAGCGGAAGCCGCCGCCGCCGAGGCGGGCAGCCCCAAGGGCACCAAGACCTGGAAGTTCAACGCCGCCAACGTGCGCGACTTTGCGTGGGCTTCCAGCCGCAAGTTCATGTGGGACGCGCAAGGCGTGAAGCAGCCCGGCGCGGAGAACGAGACCGTGCTCGCCATGAGCTTCTGGCCCAAGGAAGGCGGCGAGTTGTGGCGCAAGTATTCGACCGCATCGGTGGTCCACACCCTGAAGGTCTATTCGCGCTTCAGCTTCGATTATCCCTATCCCACCGCGCAGTCCGTCAACGGGCCGGTCGGTGGGATGGAGTATCCGATGATCACCTTCAACGGCCCGCGCACGAACCTCAACAAGGACGGCTCGCGCACCTATTCGCTCGCCAGCAAGATGGGTCTCGTCGGCGTGGTGATCCACGAGGTCGGGCACATCTACTTCCCGATGACGGTGAACTCGGACGAGCGCCAGTGGACCTGGATGGACGAAGGGCTCAACTCCTTCCTCGATTCGGTCGCGGGTTACGAGTGGGATCCGGAGATGCCGTGGACCCGCAGCGTTCCGCGCGATCTCGTCAGCTACATGATCTCGAACGATCAGCAGCCGATCATGACCCAGTCGGACTCGATCACCAACCTCGGCTCCAATGCCTATGGCAAGCCCGCGGCCGCGCTTCACCTGCTGCGCGACACCATCATCGGGCGCGAGCGGTTCGACTTCGCATTCAAGGAATATGCCCGCCGCTGGAAGTTCAAGCGGCCCACCCCGGCGGACTTCTTCCGCACCATGGAAGAAGCCTCAGGCACCGATCTCGACTGGTTCTGGCGCGGATGGTTCTACACCACCGATCACGTCGATATCGCGCTGGATTCCATCTACCGGCTTAAGGTGGACAGCAAGAACCCCGACATCGATTTGCCCCGCCGCCGCCGCGAGCGCGACGAGGAGCCCGATTTGGTCGGCGTCGGCCTCAACAAGCAGCAGGGCCTGCCGATCTGGGTGCTCGAGAACCCTGGCGTCACCGATTTCTACGACAAGAATGACGAGTTCACCGTCACGCCCAAGGACCGCAAGGGCTACACCGACTTCCTTGAAGGGCTCCAGTCCTGGGAGCGCGCCGCCTTTGACCGCGCGGTCAGGGAGGACGCGAATTACTACGTGCTCAACTTCACCAACAAGGGCGGGCTGGTCATGCCGATCATCCTCGGCCTCACCTTCAAGGACGGTTCGACCGAGAAGCTGAAGATCCCGGCCGAGATCTGGCGCCGCAATGCCAAGGAAGTGGCCAAGCTGCTGGTCTATCCCAAGGGCAAGGAACTGGTGCAGGTGATGGTCGATCCCGACTGGGAGACGGGCGACGCCGATCTCGAGAACAACCACTACCCGCGCCGCATCATCCCGAGCCGGATCGAAGCCTTCAAGGACGAGGCCAGCAAATCACGCACCAGCCGTGACCTGATGGGCGAGGCCGCCGGGGCAGAGCCGGACAAGAAAAAGAAGTGATGCTGCTACGCCGGCTCCTGCTTGCGCTGGCGCTGGTGCTGGCCCCGCTCGCCGGGATCACCGCCGCGCTCGCGCACCAGCAGAAAATCGCGATCAGCACCGTGTCGCTCAATCCGCGCAACGGAATGATAGAGATCGCGCATCAGGTGCCGGTTCACGATGCCGAGCACGCGCTGAGGGTGCAGGGGATCGCGAGCCCTGACATCATCAGCAGCGCGAAGAGCCGCGAAGACTTCGCTGGCTACGTCACGCGGCGCTTCCTGTTCGAAGTGAATGGCAAGCTCGCCGATCCCGCCTATGTGGGCAGCGAAATCATTGGCGGGAGCCTGTGGGTCTATCAGGAGGTTCCCGCGCCCGCGCCCGCACCCGGACAGGGCGCGCGCATAGCGTTGCGGTTCGATTCCCAGATCCTCACCGATGTCTGGGCGCGGCAGGAGAACCGGGTCAACATCGGTGGAGGCACCCATCCGGAAACCTTCATCTTCAAGGCCGGCGACGCCCCCCGTGAGGCGGTGCTGACGCGCCAGCCCCCGGAACTCTAGGCGCGGCTGCGGCGGCGGCGCGGGCGCAGGGCGAAGCGCGCCTGCAGATCTCCAAGCAGCATCGGCCGGCCATAGCGGTAACCCTGCACGTGGCGGCAGCCCACGCCCCGCAGGAAGGTTTCCTGCTCCTCGGTCTCCACCCCTTCGACCACCACCATGAGGCCGAGGCTGTGACCCATCTGCACGATCGCCTGGATGATCAGCCGCGACTGGTGATCCTCGCTGATTGCGGCAATGAAATCGCGGTCGATCTTGACCTTGCTGATCGGGAAGGCGCGCAGGTGGGTGAGCGAGGAGAAGCCCGTGCCAAAATCGTCGAGGCAGATCGTGAAGCCGCACTGATCGAGCATGGCTAGCGAGGCGTGCAGGTTCCCGCTCGCGTCGAGCAGCATGGTCTCGGTCACTTCGATGGCGATGTTCTTCGGCGCGAGAGGGCTGTCGTCGATCACGTCGATGAGGTGCTGCACGTAGTCACCGCGCCGCAGGTCCGCGTCCGAAAGGTTGAGCCCGATCCGCGTCTCCGATCCGAACAGTGCGAGGATCGCTGGCCCGTCCTTCACGACCTGATCGAGCATCACGCGTGACACCCGTCGCGACAGCTCGGGGTCGAGCAGCGCGGCAAAGACCTCGCTCGCCTCGATCAGGCGACCCTCCTCGTCGCGCAGGCGCAGGAGCGCCTCGACCGAGACCACGTTCCCGCTCTCCAGTTCGATGATCGGCTGGTAGGCTGCCATCGCCCGCCGTCCGTCAAGCGCGCTGCCCAGAAGCGCGATCGCTCGCTGACGCTGGCCCTGACGGGCCTCGATCTGGCTGTCCCAGCAAACCACCGTGCCGCGGCCCAGTTCCTTGCCGCGATAGAGCGCAAGATCGGCGCGGCGCATGATCTCCTCGCTGCTGGCGCTGGTGGTCATCCGCGCGAGGCCGCAGGTCGCCCCGATCCTGAGGTGCGCGCTGCCGAGCGGCGGCATGTCCGCAAGCTCGGCCACCAACCCCTCCAGGAAGGTGCTCACCTCCTCCAGCGCCATGATCGGAGGGAACAGCATGGCGAATTCGTCGCCGCCCCAACGCGCGAGGAACACCGCCGGGGCGATGCGCTGCTGAAGCTGGGCCGCGATGGTCTCGAGCACGCGGTCGCCCACGAGGTGGCCGAGCGTGTCGTTGACGTCCTTGAACCCGTCAAGATCGAGCAGCGCGACCGTCACCGGCTCCTCTTCGACCCGCTGCATCGCAGCGGCGAGGCGGCGGTCGAAGCGGGCGCGGTTATAGAGTCCGGTCAGCCGGTCGCGCTCGGCGGCGCGCTTCAACGCGACATTGCGCAGGTGTTCTTGGGTGCAATCGAGCACGATCCCGGCAATCGAATCAGGCTTGCCGTCGACATCGACACGCTCGCCCACAACCCGGATGCGCCGGGGCTCGCCATCGGGGCGCAGGACGCCCGCCTCGAAGGTGAAAGGCCGCGCATCGTTGATCACCTGCTCCATCCGTGAGACCACCATGCTGCGGTCTTCTGGGGCGTAGAGCGCCACCGATTCCGCGACGCTCGGCACGTGGCTCTTCGGCAGGCCGTTGATTGCGTAGACTTGGTCCGACCAGTGGAGCTGGCGCGTGGCGAGATCGAGCCGCCAGCTGCCGACATTGGCGGCACGTTCGGCCTGACGGAAGATCAGGCTCGACTGGTGGAGTGCCGCGTTGGCAAGGCTCAGCGCGCGGGTCCGGGCGTGGAGCGTTATGCTCTGTTCGGCAAGTTCCGCCAGCATCGCCAACGGGGCGATCTGGTCGGTGCGAAAGGCGTTCGCCTTGTCCGAGATGCAGCATAGCGCGCCAAGCAGCACGCCGTCATCGCCGCGGATCGGCACGCCCAGATAGGAGCGGATGAACGGCGCGCCGGTGACGAGGCTGTTGCTCTCAAACCGGGCATCAAGCCGGGCGTCGGGCACCAGCAGCGCTCCCCCGCCAAGCATGCAGACCGCGCAGAAGGAATCCTCGATCTTCGTCTCGAGAACGTCGGTTCCGGTGCGCCCGAGAAACCATTGCCGATTGTGCTCCACCACCGACAGCAGCGCGATCGGGCAGCCGAGCATGGTGCTGGCGAGCAGGGTGATGCGCGAGAACAGCTCACGATCGGCGATCGCATCGAGATCGAGGTTGCGGATGGCGTCGAGGCGCGGGTCGTCCTTCACGCGTGAGGCCTTGCGCCTCCACGATTTAACAAAGCGTCTGCGACGGTCCGCGTAATCCTGCAAGGCCGCCCGCGGCAGGCGGAGGAGGCGGCCAAGGCGATCAGGCTCGCCCTGCGCCGACACTCGAGGGCGCCGACAGTATGGCCTCACGCGATCCGGCGCCGGCACTGCGGTGGTGTTCCGCAAGTGGCGCTGCCCCTGCAACAGTGTTGCATAATCATGACATGTCGCAAGCTATGTGCGCCAGACGGCCATTCGGCATCGATTTTCGTTGACCCGGCCGTTCGCAGGCGCAACATTATTTGTGCGATCGATGCGCATGGCGTCGCGCCTCGTTGAATGCACACACATGAATGGGCGGCCGGAAGTGTTCGGCAGCAGCTCGCGCGCAGCACGATAAAAAGTCGGACACGGCGCAGCCACATGGGCACGCGGCGCCCAGGACCGATGGGCGTGCATTAACTCAACATCACAACAAAACACGGGGTAGCAATGCAAAAGATCAGGAAAATTCTCCATTCGGGTTCGCCGATCGCCATTGGCGCGGCCCTGTTCGCCGCGACGTCGGCGCAGGCAGCCGGCGCGGAAGCTCCCGCCGACGTGGTAGCCTCGAGCGCCGCTGCGGCCGCTCTCGCGCAGGCCGAGCCCGAGATCGTCGAGGACGAGACGGGCGGCAACCAGCTGATCGTGACCGGCACTCGCCGCGCGGGCCGCACCGTCGCCGAGAGCCCTGTGCCGGTCGATGTCATCTCCGCCGAGCAGCTCCAGCAGTCTGGCCTGACCGAGACCGCGCGCTTGCTGCGTGATCTGGTGCCCTCATTGAACTTCCCGCAGCCCTCGATCACCGACGGCACCGATGCGATCCGCCCTGCAACCTTGCGCGGGTTGGGGCCTGACCAGACGCTGGTCCTCGTCAATGGCAAGCGTCGCCACGTGTCCGCACTGCTCAACATCAACGGTTCGGTCGGGCGCGGCTCTGCGGCCGTCGACCTCAACCAGATCCCCGCTACCTCGATCGGGCGGGTCGAAGTGCTGCGCGACGGCGCTGCGGCGCAGTACGGCTCGGACGCGATCGCCGGGGTGATCAACTTCCAGCTTAACGACGCGCGCAAGGGCGGGCGGTTCTTTGTCAATTATGGCGGCTTCAACACGCGGCTCGCTGGCGTGAAGCAAGTCACCGGCGTCAACGGCGTTGCGGGCCAGACCCCGACCCTGACCGCCGATGGCGTGCTCCAGCTCAACAACACCGGCAAGGATCTCAAGGTCACCGATGGCGAGGTGCTGGCGGTGGGGGGCAATATCGGCCTGCCACTGGGCGCCGAGGGCTTCATCAACATCACGGCAGAATATCGCGACCGCAACGACACCAACCGTGCCGGCTACGATCCGCGGCGCAACTTCAGCCAGTCGGGCGCGCTCGATGCGAAAGAGCTGACGATCGACCGGCTTTACCACCGCTATGGCGATCCCAAGACCGAAGACATCAACATCGTGGTCAACATGGGCACGCCGCTGAACGACGCGATCGATTTCTACGCTTTCGGGACTTACGGGAAGCGCGATGCGGAATCTGCCGGCTTCTTCCGGCGTGCCGCTGACGACCGCAACGTGTTGTCCATCTATCCGGACGGGTTCCTGCCGCTCATCAACTCGGATTCGACCGACTACGCCTTCACCGGCGGCCTCAAAGGCGATCTCGGCGGCTGGAACTGGGATCTGTCGGCGTCTTATGGAAGCAACAAGGTCGCTTTCGACATCACGGACACGCTCAACGCGTCGCTCGGCGCGGCCAGCCAGACAGCCTTCGACGCGGGCTCGGTCGAGTACGGCCAGTTCACGACCAACCTTGACGTCAACCGCGATATCGAGGTGAGCGGGATCGATGAGCTGACCGTCTCCTTCGGGGCAGAGTGGCGGCGCGAACGTTACCAGATCGGCGCGGGCGAACCGAACAGCTACGCGGCAGGGCCGGTACTGATCGGAGCCAACAACCCCTTAGTCACCGGCCTTGCGGCTACCCGTCGCGCTTCTCGCGGGAGCCAGGTATTCCCCGGCTACCAGCCGATTGTCGGCGGAGTTGACGTCACCCTTCCCAAATCGCGCGAAAACGTGTCGATCTATGCCGAGGTCGACGCCGACATTTCGTCGGGCTTCAACGTTCAGGTCGCGGGCCGCTTTGAGGACTACTCGGACTTCGGCTCGACCCTCAACGGCAAGGTAGCGAGCCGGCTTGAGCTGATTGACGGCCTTGCGCTGCGCGGTGCGGTGTCGACGGGGTTCCGAGCGCCCTCGCTTCACCAGCAGTTCTTCACCGCAGCGGCGATCAACAACATCGGGGGCGTCCTGTTCGATGCTCTCACGCTGTCGGTCGACAACCCTGTCGCGAAGGCGCTCGGCTCGGCGCCGCTGAAGGCCGAGAAGTCGGTCTCGTGGTCGGCGGGCGCGGTGTTCAACAAGATCGATGGGCTCGATGTGACGTTCGATTACTACCAGATCGACATCGACGACCGGATCGTGCTGAGCGACAACCTCACCGCCACCCGCACCGCGGCGGGCGTGCCTTCGGGCAGCAACCCGGGGCTCGGGATCGCGCAGATCCTCAATGCGGCGGGCTTCAATGATATCACCGTCGCCCGCTTCTTCTTCAACGGGATCGACACCCGCACCAAGGGCTTCGACCTCATTGCGACCTATCGCACGGATCTCGGCGATTTCGGCAAGCTCTCGCTGACCGGCGGTTACAACTGGAACGATGTCAAGATAACCGGCCGCCGGACGACGCCGGGCAGCCTCGTGCAGGTGCCGGGGATCAACCTCTTCGGCCGGCAAGAGTCGCTGCGGATCGAGCGCGGTCAGCCGCGCGATCGCATCAACCTTGGCGCCGACTGGGAGCGGGGCTGGCTGAGCGCAACGCTCCGCGCCAATCGCTTCGGCGAGGTGTTCTCGCCCGGCTTGACACCGATCAACGACGTGCTGCTCGCACCGCGCTGGATCACCGATCTAGAATTCCGGCTGCGTCCGGAAGGCGGCTTTGTCGAGGGGGTCGAGCTGGCGGTCGGGGCGAACAACCTGTTCGACCAGTACCCGACCGTCAATCCGACCGGCCGGGCGATTGACCCTTTGACCGGCAGCCAGGCAAACCTTTCGGTCAACAACTACTTCCTGCCCTACTCGGCGTTCTCGCCTTTCGGCTTCAATGGACGCTTCCTCTATGCCCGTCTGAGCTACGTGTTCTGATCGGGTAGCCCTGCGACAACCGAGCGGCGGGCAGGGTGACCTGTCCGCCGCTTCCTTTTTTGGGTGGGCGTTTGCGTGGATCAGATTGGCCAAGGTCGCGCTGACTGCGGCCCGGGTGCGCTTGCGGCGCTCCTGTGACGATTGGCCAAGCCATTCTGGGTCTCCTGCCGTGCGAGGAGGGAATTCCTTTGGGTGGCCCGCAATAGGCTGTTAAGGGCCCGCCCATGCTTACAATCGACGGTGTCACAGTGCGGCTTGGCGGCCGGGCCATTCTTGAGCGCGCCAGCGCGACCGTGCCGGTCGGCGCGCGCGTCGGCCTGATCGGGCGCAACGGCGCGGGCAAGTCGACGCTGATGAAGGCGCTGATCGGCGAGATTGAGCCCGACGACGGCGAGATCTCCAAGCCCTCGCGTGCACGGATCGGCTATATCGCACAGGACGCTCCCAGCGGTACGATGACTCCGGAGGAGGTCGTGCTCGCCTCTGCGACCGAGCGCGCGGCGCTTCTGGCGGAGCTCGAAACGTGCACCGACATGGACCGGATGGGCGACGTGCACGAGCGCTTGCTGGCAATCGACGCTTACAGCGCGCCCGCCCGCGCGGCGAAGATCCTCAATGGTCTGGGCTTCGACGAAGAGATGCAGCAGCGCCCCGTCGACAGCTTCTCGGGCGGCTGGAAGATGCGGATCGCTTTGGGTGCGCTGCTGTTTTCCGAGCCTGATATCCTGCTGCTCGACGAGCCTTCCAACCACCTCGATCTGGAAGCGACGTTGTGGCTGGAGAATTTCCTCAAGTCCTACCCCGCCACGTTGGTGGTGATCAGTCACGAACGCGACCTGCTCAACAAGGTGGTCGATCACATCCTGCATCTGCAGGGCGGGCAGTTGACGCTTTACCCCGGCGGTTACGATGCCTTCGAAAAGCAGCGCGCCGAACGCGCAGCGCAGCTTGCCGCAGCCAAGGCCTCGCAAGACGCGCAGCGCGCGCGGTTGCAGGACTATGTCGCGCGCAACTCCGCCCGCGCCTCCACCGCCAAGCAGGCCCAGTCGCGCGCCAAGATGCTCGCCAAGATGCAGCCGATCGCAGCGCTGATGGAAGACCCGTCGCTGAGCTTCGATTTCCCCGATCCGGCGGAATTGAAGTCGCCGATGATCACGCTGGAGCACGCGGCAGTCGGCTATGGCGCCGCGCCGCCGATCCTCAAGCGGCTGAACTTCCGGATCGAGGCGGACGACCGGATCGCGCTGCTGGGCCGCAACGGCAACGGCAAGACCACGCTGGCGCGGCTGCTCGCCTCGCAGCTTGAGCCTGCCGAGGGCCAGGTCAATGCGCCGGGCAAGCTCAAGGTCGGCTATTTCACGCAGTACCAGGTCGAGGAGCTGGCGGGCGAGGACACCCCGCTTGATCTGATGAACCGGGCGATGGAGGGGCAGGCAGCCGGCGCGGTGCGCGCGCAGCTGGGGCGGTTCGGCTTTTCGGGCCCGCGCGCGAACCAGCGGGTCGACAAGCTGTCAGGCGGCGAGCGCGCGCGGCTCGCGCTGGCGCTGATCACGCGCGACGCGCCGCATCTGCTGATCCTTGACGAGCCGACCAACCACCTCGATGTCGACGCCCGCGAGGCGCTGATCCAGGCGCTCAATGCCTATACGGGCGCGGTAATCCTGATCAGCCACGATCGTCATATGGTTGAACTCACCTCCGACCGGCTGGTGCTGGTCGATGGCGGGACAGCGCGCGAATATGACGGGAGCATGGATGATTACATCGACTTCATCCTCGGCCGCAACCAGCCCAAGGGGGCAAGCGGCGGCAAGGGCAAGGGCGCACGCGGGCCGAATGCCGCCGGAGAGATGCGTGCGGCCCAATCAGACCTGACCAAGGCCGAAGCTGCCGTTGCCCGCCTTTCTGCCGAGGTTGAGGCGCTTGACCGCGAGATCCTCGCGCTGAGCAGCAAGGCCGGCGGACAATCGGGCACGGCGATGCAAGGCCTCCTGACCAAGCGCGCCCGCGCCGCCGACAGCCTCGCGGCGGCTGAAGAGACGTGGCTTGCGGCCGGAGCTGTGCTCGAAGCCATCGAAGCGGTCTAGGTCGGCGCGCGCGTCGATCAGCCGTGGTTGGCCTGTTCCTCCGCCTCGAGCCGGTGCGAATCCGCTGGCGGCGGGGTGACGAAGCGGGCCAGCCGCGGTTTGATCCGCCGCTCGATGTCGTCGATGATCTCATAAACGACCGGCACCAGCACCAGCGACAGCAAGGTCGAGGAAATCAGCCCGCCGATCACTGCCACAGCCATCGGCTGGCGGAATTCGGCACCTTCGCCGATGGCCAGCGCGGTCGGCAGCATGCCCACCATCATCGCCAGCGTGGTCATGATGATCGGCCGCGCGCGTTCGCGGCACGCCGCGACGATCGCTTCGCGTTGCGGCATGCCTTCACGCTCTCGCTCGATCGCGAACTCGACCAGCAGGATCGAGTTCTTGGCGGCAAGGCCTAGCAGCATCAGGAAGCCGATCATGGCCGGGAGGCTGAGCGAAAGATTGGTCAGCAACAGCGCGATGAAGGCGCCGCCGACCGAAAGCGGCAGCGCCGAAAGGATGGTGATGGGCAGGAAGAAGCTGCGGAACAGCAGGATCAGAACGCCGACAATCAGCAGCACGCCCGCGGCAATGGCGAGGCCGAAGTTCTTCTGAAGATCGGCAAGATCGGCCGCCTCGCCATAGACCGCCTGGCGGACGCCCACCGGCAGGGTCTTGAGCGTCGGCAGCGCATCGATTGCCTCCAGCGCCGTGCCGAGCTGTACACCGTTGAGGTCTGCCTGGACTGCGATGCGGCGTTCCCGGTCAAAGCGCTGGATCTGCGCAGGGCCGGGCTCGAAGCTGAGGTCCGCCACGGCCGAAAGCGGGGTTGTGCGCCCGTCGCTCGTCGGCACCTGCAACGATCCGAGCACCGCGAGGTCGGTCTGGGCGCCTTCGGGAAGCCGGATGCGGATCGGAATGCGGCGTTCGCCCTCCGAAAGCTTGGGCACGTTGGCATCGATATCGCCGATCGTCGCCACCCGCATGATCGCAGCGAGCGCATCGGAGGAGACGTTGAGCCGCGCCGCGTCGTAGGCGCGTGGGCGGATGATGAGCTCACCTCCCGGGGGCGGGGTGGTGGTGCGCACATCGCTGATCATGCGCAGCTGTCGCATCTCGCGCTGCAGCCGGTCGGCGGCGGTCTGAAGCGCGTTGCCATCATTGCCTGCGAGGATGATCTCGACATCGGCCGTGGCGTACCCGCCCTGCGTCGTCACCCGCGCATCCGGCACGAGGCGGAGCAAGGGACGGATGCGCTGCTTGAATTGGTCGGTCGAAAGCGCGCGATCCTTCTTCAGTACCACGGTGATCGTGCCGTCGGTCACGCCGGCGGCGCCGAGATTCGGCCCGACGCTCGCGGTCGACCCGACTTGCGCGAAGACATTCTGCACGTCGGGCTCGCGGGTCAGGATCCGGGTGGTGTCCTGAACGATCTCATCCATGCTCCGCGCGGTCGAGCCGGGCGAGCCCTCGAGCTTGAGGTAGAGGAAGCCTGAGTCCGTGCTGGGCACGAAGGCGGTCGGCAGCAGGGAGGCAAGAAACAGCGATCCGGCGAAGAACAGGCTGCCAAGGCCGACCGACAGCCAGCGGTGGTCAAGCGCCCAGTCGAGCATTTTGCGGTAGCGACCGTCGAAGGGCTTGTGCTCGGTGTGCCGCGTCTTCTCCTTGAGGAAGTAGGCCGCCATCAGCGGCGTCACCAAGCGCGCGACCAGCAGCGATAGCAGCACCGATACAGCGACGGTCAGGCCGAATTCGCGGAAATACTGGCCCGCCATGCCGCCCATGAACGATACCGGCACGAACACCACGACGATCGTCATGGTGGTCGCGACCACGGCGAGGCCGATCTCGTCTGCTCCGAAGAAGGCCGCTTTGTAGGGCGGCTCCCCGCGCTCGATCCGCTTCTCGATGTTCTCGACCTCGACGATCGCGTCGTCGACCAGAATGCCGATCACCAGCGTGAGCGCGAGCAGGGTGACGATGTTGAGGCTGAAACCCATCCACAGCATGAAGGTGAAGGTAGGCACCAGCGAGAGCGGCATGGCGACCGCTGCGATGGCAGTGGCGCGCCAGTCGCGCAGGAACAGGAACACCACCAGCGCGGCCAGCACCATGCCTTCAAGCAGCACGTGCAGCGTTGCCGCGAAGCTGGCGCGGGTCTCGTCGACTGTCGAGACCAGCTTGGTGACCTTGATGTCGGAGCGTTCAGTCTGAAGCTTGGCGAGCGCCGCGATCACCTCATCTTCGACCGAAACGTCGCTCGCCTGGTTCGTCTTGTTCACCTGAAACCCGACCACCGAACGGCCGTTGAGGCGCGCGAAACTGCGTTCCTCGGCAGCGCCAGAGCCGATCGAGGCGACGTCGGACAGGCGGACCTTGCGCCCCTGCCCGGTCGGAACAGTAAGGTTGCGCAGCGCGTCGATGGTCTCCGCTTCACCCAGCACACGAATCGTCTGCTCGCGCGCGCCGACGCGGGCGGTGCCGCCCGGCGCGTCGACGTTGAAGCGGGCAAGCGCCTGGTTCACCTCAGGCGCGGTCAGGCCAAGGCCGCGCAGACGATCAAGGTCGAGCGTCACGTTGATCTCGCGCGAGACCCCGCCGATACGGCTGACTTCGGCGACCCCCGGCAGCCCCTGTAGGCGCCGGGTCAGTTCATTGTCGATGAACCACGACAGCTGCTCGACGGTCATCGACGGTGCCGACACGGCCCAGGTCGCGATCGGGGCGTTGGTGACATCGAGCCGCTGGACGATGGGTTCATCAATGTCGCGCGGCAGGTTGGCGCGGATCTGCGCGATTCGGGTGCGAACCTCGTCCGTCACCTTCTGTTCGTCCTCGCCGATTTTGAACTCGATGCTGGTGGTCGATGCGCCCAGCACCACAGTCGATTGTACCGTCTTGACACCCGCGATCCCCGCCACCGCGTCCTCGACAGGGCGGGTAACCTGCGTTTCGAGCTCACCCGGCGCGGCGCCGTTCTGGGTGACGGTGACCTGCACTACAGGAAAGCTGACATCCGGGTACTGCTTTACCGCCAGCATAAGGTAGGAGGCGATGCCGGCCAGCGCGAGCGCGATGAACAGGACTGAGACCGGGATCGGGTTGCGGATCGCCCAGGCGGAGATGCTCAGGCTCATGGCCGCCGTGCTCCCTTGGCGGTGCCATGGACCGGCCGGACAATATCGCCTTCGAGCACGAAGGCAGCGCCGCTCAGCAGCACCTGCGTGCCCGGCTTGGGCCCCTGCAGCAATTCGACGTATCCTTCCGCCCGGGTGCCCGTGCGGACCGCCACCCGGCGGGCGCGGTTGCCGGGCGCAAGCACCATCACCGATGGGCCCTGCGCGCCGTACTGGATCGCCGCTTCGGGCACCGCGACAACATTACGGGCTTCACCCTTGAAGCGCGCGGTCGCGGTGCCGCCGGCGCGAAGGTCGGGCCGCACTGGCAGGCGAACCCGCACGATGCCAAGCTGGTTCGCCTCATCGATCCTGGGCTGAATGGTGCGAACCTCCCCCTCCACCACGCTTCCGTCTGGCAAAGTCACCTGCACCGGCACACCGCGGCCGATGCGCGAAAGGTCGGCCTCGCTCACTTCGGCGGCCAGCTCGATCAGGCTGTCGCGGGCGATCCGGAACAGCGGATCGGTTCCCGCGCCCGAGATGCTGCCGGGGGCAATATTCCGGGCGAGGATCGTCCCGCCGACCGGCGCGCGCAGCGTCAGGCGGGCGCGGCGCGTGGCGAGGTCTTGAAGCTGCGCGCGCGCCGAGGCGAGCGCCGCTTCGTTCTCGCGCAAGGCGATGCGGCGCTGATCTATCGCCTCTTGTGACAGCACCCCCGATCCATCGAGGTCGCGGACACGCTCGGCCTCGAGCCGCGCCCGGCTCGCGGTCGCTTCGGCCCGGGCAACTTCGGCCCGCGCCCGCGCGATCTCACCGTGGAGCAGCGCGGCATCGAGCCGGGCCAGCACGGCCCCGCGGCCCACGACATCGCCTTCCTCGGCGAACACCTGTGCGACCCGGTAACCGGCGAGTTCGGAACCGACTGCGGCTTCCTCGCGCGGGACGAGCCGGCCCGACGCGGTGATCGCCACTTCCAGCGGGCGCGTGGTGATACTGGTCACGCGCACCGCGCGCGCCTGATCCTGCGGGGTCTCCTCGCGGACTTCGCTGCCGCTATTGCATGCAGCAAGGAGAAGGAAAGCGCCAAAAAGCGCGCTGACACGGACGTTCATGGGACTTCCTGCAGTTGGGGAGGAGCTTCGGCAGGGCTCCAGCCACCGCCAAGGGCATTGAAGACCTGGACGGAGCGGCGCAGCGCCTGCACCTGCGCCTGAATGGCGCCGGTGCGGCTGCCGCGATAGGCGCGCTCGGCGTCGAGCAAGGCGGGCAGGTCTGTCAAGCCGCGCGCGTAAAGCTGCTGCGCTGCTTCGAATGCGCGCTGGGCCCGGACCTCGCCCGCCTTCAGGCTCGTGACCCGGCGGCGGTCGGCGGCGAGCCGGACCAGCGCCTGATCGGATTCGGAGAAGGCGGTCTGGACGGCGCTTTCATAAGCCACCACCGCCTGTTCGACCCGTGCTTCCTGCCCGCGCAGCTGCGCAATCAGGCGCGGGCGGTCGAGCACCGGGGCGGTCAGGCCCGCCGCGAGGGTCCACACGAGGCTCGCTGCGTCGAACACGCCCCCACGGCTCTCGCTCAGGCCGACGCCGGGGTTGAGGGTGGCGCGTGGGAAGAAGGCAAGCTCGTCCAGCTTCAAGCGCCCGGCGGCTGCCGCAAGCCGCGCCTGCGCCTCGCGGACGTCGGGGCGGCGGGCGAGCAGTTCGCCGGGTAGCGCGGCAGGGGTTGCGGGCAGAGCCGTGAGCAGGGGGGCGAGCGGGAGCGATGCGGTCGGATCGAAGGGCGCGCCGGTTAGCACCAGTAGCGCGCGGCGATTGGCCTGGACCTCGGCTTCGAGGCGGGCGACCTCCGCTTCGGCCGCCGCGAGATCGGCGTCGATCCGGGCAACCTCCGCGTCCGCACCAAGCCCGCGTTCGGCCCGCACGACAGCAATCGAGCGCAGCTGCTGCTGGATGCGCTGCGTCACCTGCGCGTCCTCCAGCTCAAGCGCGAGGCCGCGCAGATTGAACAAGGCATCGGCCACCTGCGCAGCGAGGCTGGCGCGCGTTGCCTCGAAGTTGAAGCGCTCTGCGGCGAGGCTTGCTTCGGCCTCCTGCCGCGCTGCGCCCTGACGACCAAACAGGTCGATCTCCCACGACACGTCGAAACCGATGTTGCCCGATTTCACCAGGCCTTGCTGCACGAAGGGGTTCTGCCCATCCTGCCCTCCTTGACCGGGCGTGCCGGGGGCAATGCCGATCCCGAATTCGCCGCCGCTCAGGATCTCGGTGTCCTGGCCCTGCGCTCCGGCCCGGAGATTGCCCTGCGGGCCGTAGTCGCTCAGCGCGCTCCGGCGGATCGCCCGAGCCTCCTGCAGCCGCGCGGCGGCAGCGCGGGCATCCGCGCCGCGCGCGAGCGCTGTCTCGATCAGCTGATCGAGCTGCGGATCCTCATACGCCTGCCACCAGCGATCGAGCGCCGCGAGCGGAAGCGCGCCGCGTTCGCCTTCAAAAGTGCCGGGCACCGCCACTTCGGCCGGTCGAATCGGGCCGGCTGCCACGCAACCGGACAGCAGCAGAGCGGCCCCGATGGCAATGAGGCTGGCTTGTTGGTCGCGGGGGAGGGCGCTGGCCATGACGATGCTGCCATTAATGGAACGGATACGTGCCGTTTCATAGCGTCTTCCCTTTGCGACGCAAGCGGTTTAATGGTGCTCGGACAATGAATGCATCCATGATCCAGGTCCGTGTCGGTCGCCCGAGCTCCGACCAATCGGCCCAGCTTACCGACAAGGTGCTGGACACGGCGATGCGGCTGTTTGCCGGGCGGGGATACGAGGCGACCTCGATCGCGGCGATCGCCACCGAGGCGCGGGTCGGCAAGCATACGATCTATCGCCGCTATGCGGACAAGGCTGCGCTGTTCAAAGCGTGTGTCGACCGCACGATGCTCACCATCGTGGAGGCAAGAGCCGGAGAGGATGGCGACACCGGAGGGCCGCTCGACCGGCTCAAGGCGATCATGGTGCGCGCCGCGCACGCGGCCGTCGACCAGCAGATGGTTGCTCTTTACCGGATGTCTATCGCCGAGGCTCTGCGCTTTCCGGAGATCGCATCCATCTTCAACGATCCGGGCAGGGATCCGCTGATTGCACGGTGTGCCGAATTGGTGAGGCAGGGCCAACAGCGGGGAGAACTCCGCCCGGAAGACCCCTTCCTGCTTGCCGAACTTCTGTTGGAAATGACCGCGGGCATCCTGCTCCAATGGTGTGTCGCCGGGCGCAAGGTCGAAGTCGGTGACGTTGCGCCCTGGGTCGAACGAAGCTGGCGCCTGTTCATCGACGGAGCGGCACCGCGCTGAATCCGGCTTGCTGCCTCGCCCTTCGATCGGCAGAGCGACTGGGTAATCCGGCCGGACGCAGCTGACGCCGGGATCCTGCAGAACAGCGCCGCTTTCGGGGCTCTGTCCGCCAGTTGGCGAAATCTCAGTTTCAGGGATGACTGTTTGGTGCGGTCGAGAAGACTCGAACTTCCACGGGCTTTCGCCCACAACGACCTCAACGTTGCGCGTCTACCAGTTCCGCCACGACCGCACTCGGGTTTTGCCGGGGCAGCCAAT
>JAIYAL010000179.1 GCA_027489095.1 Erythrobacteraceae bacterium | reverse complement strand
AGAAAGCAGCGCCAGGCTGTCAAAGACAAAGGCCCCGACCAACTCGGCGATCAGGAAGGTCGTCGTCAGTCCGAGTGCAATGGCAAGGCGCCGGGTGCTGGCACCAGCGCCATGGCTGTAGCCCTGGTGACCGGCACTGCCATGATCATGACCCGCGCCCATCAGCTTGCGACCAAGGAGCGATTGCAAGGGCCGCCAGGAGCCGACGCATTTCGGTTACCGCTGCTGTTCATTGCGTCTCTCCTGAGCTTTGGTCTATTTTCTTGGTCATTCGTCTAAGCCATCACTGGCGAAAGCGGCTGAGGCTCTTCGTCCGGAAAGCGCCTGGCTTCCCGGTCAAGCACAAGCCGGGCCAGCGCCGGCAGGACGACCAAGGTGAGCAAGGTCGCCGAGATCAATCCGCCGATCACCACCGTCGCGATCGGTCGCTGCACTTCCGCACCTGTGCCGCTCGCCAGCGCCATCGGCACGAAGCCGAGACTGGCCACCAACGCGGTCATCAGCACGGGCCGAAGCCGCATCAGCGCACCTTCGCGTACCGATTCCAGCACGCCCTTGCCGTTCTGACGCAGCGCAAGGATGCTCGACATCATGACCAGCCCATTCAGGACTGCCACGCCCGACAGAGCGATGAATCCCACTGCTGCCGAAACAGAGAAGGGCATCCCGCGCAGCCACAACAATAGCACCCCGCCGCTGAGTGCCAGCGGCACCGCCGAGAAGACCATCGCCGCACGGCTTGCCGACCCCAGCGCTGCGTAGAGCAAGGCGAATATCGCCGCGAAGACAAGTGGCACCACGATACTAAGGCGGTTTTGCGCACGTTCGAGATTCTCGAACTGGCCGCCCCAGTCGATCCACAGACCCGGAGGAATCTGCACATCATTGGCGACCGCGGCTTGCGCATCGGCAACGAACGAGCCCAAGTCCCGCCCGCGCACATTGGCCTGCACCACCACCCGGCGTTTGCCGTTTTCGCGGCTGACCTGGTTGGGACCGTTTTCGATGCGGAAGCGAACGAGCTGGCCCAGCTGTACTGACCGCGCCGTGCCATCTGCCGATGGCAATGCCACTGGCAAGGCCGCAAGCGCATCGAGATCGCGCCGCTGTTCTTCGGGCAGGCGCACGACAACGTCAAACCGCCGATCGCCTTCGAACACCAGCCCGGCCTCGCGGCCGCCGAGCGCGATCTGCACCACATCGGTCACATCGCCAACCGACAGACCATAGGCTGCAATCGCCGCCCGGTCGAAATCGATCACCAGCGCCGGCAATCCTTCGGTCTGCTCAACCTTGACATCCGAAGCACCGTCGACCGCGCGCAGCGCAGCTGCAACGCGCTGCGCCGTGGCATTGAGTGTTTCGAAATCATCGCCGTAGACCTTGACCGCCACATCGGATCGAACGCCCGAAATCAGCTCGTTGAAGCGCATCTGGATGGGCTGGCTGAACTCATAATTGTTGCCGAGCAGCGTGTTCAGCCGGGCTTCCACCCGGGCAATCAGCGCGGCCTTTGTTTCGGACGGATCGGTCCACTCCTCCCGTGGACGCAGGATCACGAAAGTGTCGGACACATTGCCGGGCATCGGATCAGTCGCAACTTCCGCCGTGCCCGTCTTTGAGAAGACCGTCGCGATCTCCGGAAAGCCCGCAATCACCCGCTCAACCTGCAACTGCATCGAGGCTGATTGCTCGACACTCGTCGATGGAATCCGCATCGCGTGAAGCGCGAAATTCTTCTCGTCGAGCTGGGGAATGAACTCGCGACCAAGGCTGGTGAAGGCGACGAGCGCGACAAGGAAAATCGCCGCTCCCGAGCCGATGGCCACCCACGGCCGGGCCAGCGCCTTGTCGAGCAATGGCTCATAACGGCCCCGCATTGCCGCCAGCACGCGCGGCTCCTTCTCCTCGACCTTGCCAGTCACAAGCAGTGCCACCATCGCTGGTACGAAGGTCAGCGAGAGGACAAAGGCTGCGGCCAGCGCCAGCATCACCGTGATCGCCATCGGCGCGAACATCTTGCCTTCCACCCCGTCGAACGCGAGCAGCGGCAGATACACCAAGATAATGATGGCCTGACCAAACACCGACGGGCGGATCATCTCGCGCGCCGCAAACATCACTTCGTGAAGCCGCTCCTGCAAACTGAGCAACCTGTCTTCATGATGCTGACGCTCGGCCAGACGGCGCAGGCAATTTTCAACGATGATGACCGCGCCATCGACAATCAGCCCGAAATCGAGTGCGCCGAGGCTCATCAGATTGCCTGAAACACCCCCTTTGACCATCCCGATTGCCGCCAGCAGCATCGACAGCGGGATCACCAGCGCCGTGATGATGGCAGCACGGAAATTGCCGAGCAGCAGAAACAGGACGACAATAACAAGGAGCGCGCCCTCGGTCAGGTTCTTGGCCACCGTGCTGATCGTCGCATCAACCAGCACCGAACGATCAAGCACCGGCGTCACGACAATACCGGGCGGGAGGGCCGCGCCGATCTCATCGAGCTTCTCGGCGGATTCGGCCGCCACCGTGCGGCTGTTGCCACCTGCAAGCATCAGGGCGGTGCCAACCACAGCGCCATGACCATTGACGCTGGCTGCACCCGTGCGGACCTCGCGACCCGACGAAATGGTCGCCACATCAATGACCCGCACCGGCGCCCCGCCACGCTGTGCAATCACGATATTGGCAATCTCAGACCCGCGTGACACCCGGGCATCGGCGCGAACCACCAGTCCTTCCCCGCTGCGCTCGACCACGCCCGCACCGCTCGACACATTGCCGCGTTCGAGCGCGTCGACGAGATCGGTCATCGAAAGACCGGCGGCGGCCAGACGCACCGGATCGGGTGCGACTTCATATTGCTTCACGAAACCGCCGATGGCGTCGACACCGGCGACATTGGCAACCTGACGCATCTGTGGCCGAATGATCCAGTCCTGGACCGTGCGCAGGTAGGTCAGCCGCTCTTCTGGCGTGGTCAGCCGCTGTCCCTCAGGAGTAAGATAACTGCCGTCAGTTTGCCAGCCTGGCTGCCCGGCCCGCGCGCGCGGAGCCCCGCGCCCGTCGGGATGCGCGAAGTCGACCGTCCACATCAGCACCTCGCCAAGGCCGGTCGACACCGGTCCGATTTGTGGATCTACCCCGGGCGGCAATGTGCCCGCCGCCTGCGTCAAGCGCTCCCCCACTTGCTGGCGGGCAAAATAGAGATCGGTATCGTCAGTGAAGATCACCGTGACCTGCGCAAACCCGTTGCGCGAGATCGAGCGGGTTTCAACAAGGCCGGGCATGCCCGCCATGGCAGTTTCAATGGGATAGCTGACCTGGCGTTCCATTTCCGTCGGCCCGAGCGAGGGCGCGACGGCGTTGATCTGCACCTGCCGGTTGGTAATGTCGGGCACCGCATCGACAGGCAGTTGTACAAGCTGGGTCGCACCATAAATGGCGGCAAACGCGGTCAGGAGGACCACCAGCACCCTTCGCTCGACGGCGAAGGCGAGGATTTTTTCAATCATGGTTCGTCCTCTCAATGATCATGTTCGGCCTCGGCCTTGCCGAGTTCCGCTTTGAGGACGAAGGCGTTGACGGTCGCGACGCGCTCGCCGACGCGCAGACCCGAGATGATCGGCACAGCGGCATCGCTGCCGGTGCCCACCGTTACCGGTCGCACGACAAATCCGCGCGGTGTGCGCACGAACACAACACTGCGCCCCTCAACCTCCTGGATCGCACTGCGCGGCACGACTGGGACGCGCTGGCCGTCGCTCCCGGGCGTCGTGACCCGCGCGCTGACATTCTGGCCGACACGTAGGTCGCCATCGCGATTGTCGATGGTGGCGATCGCCTTGGCCGCGCCAGTGGCCGGATCGACAGCGGGAGAGAGGAAGCGGATGCGGCCCGTATGCGGGTGATCGCTTCCCTGGACAGAAAGCATCATCGTCTGGCCGACCCGAACGCGCTGGATATCGCGCGCCGGGATCATCAATTCCGCCCAGACCGTGCGCGGATCGGCGACCTGAAACAGCTCTCGCTCGGGTGGGACATATTCGCCGGGCGTTACGGTCACCGACGTCACTTCGCCGGCGACCGGCGACCGCAGCGTCATCAGCCGGGTGGTGCCTCCACCCGTCCCTGCACCCAGTGCTCGCAAGGCCTGCTCGGCTTGCTGCGCATCAATTCGCGCCGCATCGTAGGCGGCTTGCGCTGCTTCATATTCCTGACGTGCCGTGACACGTTGGCGGAACAGACTTTCCTCTCGCGCAAGAACAGTGCGTGCGGCTTCGGCTGCGCGCCGTGCGCGTGCCGATGCGCCCTGCGCCTCGGCAACCTCGCGGCTGTCAATGACAGCGAGCGCATCACCTACCGCGACCCGGTCGCCAAGCTGGCGCAAGATCCGCACGACAACGCCCGATGTGCGTGCGGTGACATGACCCACCGACTGTGTCGGCGGCACGAGCACGCCCGCCGTTGTCACTTCGCCCCCGGCAAAGCCTTCTCCGACTGCCGCAACCACGATCCCTGCTGTCCGCAGCTGCTCTTCGGTCACCATGATGGTGCCTTCCCCTGGCGCCGCCTCGGCTTCTGCATCGCCGCCAGTCTCAACGCCTTGGGCAGCTTCGTCGCTATGTGCTGCGTCGCCGCGCAGCACATAGCCCGCGCCGCCACCTACAAGGGCAATGATCGCGGCCCCGCCGATCAGGGCCAGCATTTTCCGGTCAATCGTCATGATTAGTTCTCCTCGCGCGCATAGGCGCGATTGAGCGCGGCAATCGCGCGGGCCCGGTCGAGCCGGGCTTCAATGATGGAACGGCGCGCCGTCGTCAGCGCGCCTTGAACGTCGAGCAATTCAAGCAGCGAGAAGCGCCCGGCATTGTAGCCGACCTGCGCCAGCCTAACCGCCTCCTCGGCTTGGGCAAGGCCCGGTCCTTCAAGCGCGGCAAGCCGCGTCTCGGCAGCTTCAACCAGCATTAGTGCCTGCGCCCTGTCACGCCGCGCCTCGGCCCGCACCCGCTCTGCTTGATATTCGGCTGCGATCTCGTCCGCTCGCGCCGCCTCGATCCCGCCGCGATTGCGATCACGGATCGGAATTGGCAGCGATACGCCAGCAACAAACGCGGTATCGCGCCCGTCATTGAAACGCCGCAGCCCACCGCTCACAGTTACATCGGGAACAGCGGCCGATTGCGCCAGCGTCACCCGCGCCGCAGCAACGCGGCGTTCCGCCTCGGCAAGCCGCTCGTCGATGCCGATAAAGGCAGGATCGTTCGTAGGTCGAAATTGCTTCGGTGCGCCCACTGCGGCCGTCAGTTCCGGATCATCTGACCCGACCAGCACCGCGAGGTTTCGACGCGCGGCAAGCATGAGACTGAATGTTTCAACCTCAGCGGCACGGGCCTCGGCAAGTGCCGCTTGGGCACGCAATTGCCGGAGCGGCGGATCGCGGCCCGCTTCGACCAGAATGCGCGCCGTGTTGGCAAGCGATGACGCTTGCGTAGCATTGTCGCGCGCCAGCGTTGCCTGATCCGTCGCCGCTGCCAGCTCGGCAAAAGCCAGTTCAACGTCCCGCACCAGATCGATACGTTCGCGCAGCAGGGCCAGGGCCGACAGATCACGCTCGCCTGCCGCAACGGACCGCCTGGCGCTTCGCTTGCCCCCGATCTCGAGCTGCTGGCTAAGCGCCAGCGTGGTTTGTGTGCTGTCCAAGCCCCGGAAGGGACCGCTTCCGGCGAAATCCTCGACCTCGAGGCTGACCTGCGGATTGGGACCGACATCGGCCTGACGCGTGCGCGCTTCGGCAGCGTCGACACGCGCCGCAGCTGCAGCAAGGCGCGGTTGGCTTGCAATGGCACGCTCGATCGCAGTCTCGAGCGTTATGGGTTCGGCCACGGCCGGAAAGGCAGTGACCAGCGCCGCAGCCATAAGGGCGGCGCGCAAGGATATGGGCATGAAAGACTCCTGAACTTGGCATGCGTTCAGCGCGCGGGCCCAAAGGCCCCCACGCTGCGACGGTGCAAGTTCAGGCGGAAGGGGGCTGAAGCGGCGGCGCTTGCGCCAATGAGCTCAGGATGGCGCTTTCACGTGGTCGCAACGCGACACGGTCCAGTGACAGGCTTTCGGCAATGACCGGCGCGCCGGCATCAAGCCCGACACTGCAATGGTGATGAACCATGGCGTGGCAGGGGGCATTTTCATCGTCGGGAGCATGGTCGCGATGCGCTGCCTCGGCCTCTGCCTGAACGCCCGCGTCGGTCACGGCAATTACGGCGCTCTCGGGCAAAGCAGCATGCGCCATCGACGGCGATTCTACACCGCCAAATGCCAGCCCAACCGCTAGCCAAAACAGAAGAAGCACACGCACCATCACCCGCGCAATACTCGCAAGGGGTTAATCAAGCAATCTGATAGCCGCGATGTCACGAAATCAGTTCCTGCCGACGCAACGCTTCCGCCAGATCGGCAGGTATCGGCATCGGCGCAAACGCGCTCACATTAGATCGCCCGGTGTTACCCACCGGCAACCGGCCCGTCAGCGAACCGAGCGGGGCCAGAGTGATCCGGACCATCTGGCCCAGAACTTCGCTCCAATCGCGCCGTCGGATCGCAAACCCCAGCATGGCGCCATGACTGACGAGATGTGGGCCAAGATAGGGCTGCGAAACGATATGAACCCGCTCCAGATGGTGCCACGCACGATCATCGTCGCCGGCTTCTACCGCTGACCGGTATGCGGTCATTTCGGCCGCGATGACCCGCCGCGCAGCAAGGCTCTTGGCAAGACCCCGCCAGCGTCGCTGCCTGTGCCAATAGAAGATCTGCGCGAAGGCCCAGATGAACGGGGTCAGGGCTCCGGCCGAAACGTCGACCTCGTCGTGGTAGCGCGTCCCGCCGTCCTTGTCCGGCGCGACCGTAATCCAATGATCCCACTTCGAGATGAGGGCACTATAGCCTTCATCTCGCAGTCGCTTGGGCCAGTCGGTGCCGTCAGCTTCGTGCATGGACGTCACAATCCACTGTGTCCCGAACGGAATGATGCCAAAGAGGCGGAGCTTGACCTCGTAGCGCCCGCCCGGTCGAAACCTGTCGAACGCCGTGCTGGATACCGGCTCGAAGCGCACGAGGGGCCACGCGATATGCTGCAGCAGCCCCGCCGTCTGCACCTCAGCCCAGACGGTGTTCGGCTTGAGCGCGATATGTGTCGAACGGGAAACCTTCATGTCGCAATGCTCCCCAATTCAAGCCGTGCCTGCTGAACAATCTGAATGCCGCCGCTGATGCCGAGCAGCGCCAGGAGCGCAGCAACAATAAGGTCGGGCCAGGCGGTGCCAGTGCCAAACACGCCGAGCGCAGCAGCCATCACGGCAATATTGCCGATCGCGTCGTTGCGTGAGCAGATCCAGACTGATCGCATGTTCGCGTCACCCGTACGAAAGCGATACAACATGATGGCGACACCGGTGTTGGCCGCCAGCGCGAGCGCGCCGATGATCCCCATCAATTCAGGCTCGGGTGCAGCTCCGCCCAATGCCGCCAACACTGCTGTGATCATCACCCAACCACCGAGACCGACGAGAGTGAGACCCTTGGCCAGCGCGGCCCGGGCCCGCCATGCCAGCGCCATGCCGGCGACCAGCAGGCTGATCGCATAATTGGCGGAATCGCCCAGAAAGTCGAGCGCATCTGCCTGCAATGCACGGCTATCAGCAGCCGCCCCTGCCGCCATCTCGACAGCGAACATGCCGGCGTTCACGCCGAGCGCGATCCACAAAGCCCTGCGCCAGCGCGGGTCATTCAACGTTGCCGTCGTTCCGCACGCGGCCTTGCAGCAATCATCAGCCATCATCTTGCCTCCTCGACAACTCCCGAGTCGGCACTCTATCTACACCCTGTAGCAACTACAGGGTCAAGCCCGGAGGAGTGGCAATGAAAATTGGCGAGCTCGCGAACGCCACGGCGACAAAAGTCGAGACGGTGCGCTATTATGAAAAGATCGGGCTGTTGCCGCCACCGGCACGGACAAGTGCCAATTACCGTGCCTATGGCAATGACCATCTGGCACGCCTGTCGTTCATCCGCCGCGCCCGCGATCTCGGTTTCACGCTCGAAGCAGTGCGCGAACTGCTCACGCTGTCCGATGACAAGGACCAATCCTGCGATGCGGTTGACGGGATTGCGCGCGTCCACCTCACCGAAATCGACCGCAAGATCGCCGATCTGAGAGCGCTGCGCGGCGAGCTTGACCGGGT
>JAIYAL010000126.1 GCA_027489095.1 Erythrobacteraceae bacterium | reverse complement strand
TTGAAGACCGGATAGGCCTTGAGCACCCGGCGGGCCTCGTCGGTCTTCTCGCCGGTATCCGGTGCCTCGACCTCCTTGGTGTAGCTCTTGTAGAAGATCGCGATGGTCGCCTTGGCGCCCTTGCGAACCTGTCCGCCAAGCTCCTGCGCCTGACGATAAGTCATCCAGAAGGGCGACGCGTAGCCGCACATGTCGGCGACCATCCAGAGCCAGAACACGTTCATGCCGCGATAGGGGATGCCGCAGGCCCGCAAGGGCCGCGAGACGGGAACGCCGCGCCAGGGCTGGACCCAAGGCTTGGTGCCGGTCTCGAGCCGGGCGATGATTTCCTGGGTTATGCGGGCTGCGGGCGAAATGGCGCTGCCTTCGCGGGGACGGTACTTGGTCATTGGAGCTTCTCCTGAGCGGTATCCCCGTGGGCGCTCTTGCCCACGGATCCGCCCCAAGGGCGCCCCCTCTCCTCTCTCTAGAACGCAAGAAGCGGCCCCTCGGGGAGTGCCCGAGGGACCGCTTCAAGGGTCCGCGACTGTCAGCCTGTCAGGAGGAGGTCAGGCTGCCAGATCGCGGGGGGAGGCATCGACTTGCGTGCCATCATCGGCGTCGCCAGCGCAGTCGACCTGCTCGCCGTCCGCTGGCTCGGCATCGAGTACAGCCCCATCATCGGCGTGAGCAGCGCCAAACCGCATGACGTCCGGCACCCAGGCCAGTGCACGCTCGCGTTCGGCGACTTCCGCGATCGTGGTACCGGCAAAGATGCGTTCGGCGCTCGCCGCCAGATCCGCCTTCTTGACTGAGGCATAGCGGGCGGCCAGTTCCGCGCCGCCCACTTCGCCCAGAGCTTCGAGGATGACCTGCTTGGGCACGCGGTCAAAGAAGTTTGCGGCGGTCGGCCGCCACCACTGCGCGATATCGATGCCGATCAGCGTGCCGAGATGATCCTGGAACGGGATCCGGCGCTCGCCGCTCATGTTGAGGCTCGCCTCGAGCGAGCGGGCGACGACATGCCCCAGCCAGGCCGCACGGGCTTCGTCGGAGAGCGCCCGGAACCGGACGAAGCGCTCGCACTGGTCGCGCCCGGCGCGCCAGCTCTCGTCGAGCCCGGAGCGGAGCTCGGCGAGCGCGCGGGTCGCTACGGCATCGCCGGGTTCGAAGCCGACGATCGGGCCGCTGGGCACGCCGCCACGGATGGTCGAGGCGCTGCGCGCCTGCCAGTCGTGGCTGTCGGCATCGGCGAGCGTGAAGACCATGACATCGAGCGCAAGGCCCGGATCGGAAGCGAGGTGCAGCGCGAGAACATCACGGCGCTGCATCGCAAGCTCGTCGACGAGACGGCGCGAGAGCGTCGAACGCCGACCGCCAGCCTCGTCATCGGCACTGACGACTTCGATGCCGCCGTCATCGCTCGAAGCAGCTTCTGCCCGCTCGCCATAAAAGACCGGCTGGAGCACCGACTTGCCTTCGCGCGACAGCGTGAGGATCATGCCGGCTGTGCCCTTGCTATCCTCTGGCAGAACCGGCGGCCGATTGCGGATGTCCTGCGTTTCCCGCTCGATGGCCGCGATGGCCGCTTCGGCGGCTTCGATGGCCTCGGGCGCGCTGTCCTCATCTTCGAGGACGGCTGCGTGCTCATCCCACGAGGCATCAAGCGCTTCGAGTCTCGCCACCTCGGCTTCGCTGAGCGGTGCAGGCTCGGCCGGCAGTCGGACCAGTCCTTCGACCAGATCGTGGCTCGCATAGGGATCGAGCGTGGGCTTGACCCAGGCGAGCCCGTTCTGCGCGGCAAGCGCTCGGGCTTCCTCCTCCATCTTCGCCGCAGCGAGCGACTCCAGCAGCGTCACATCGACCCAGCTCTCGGTGTCGGCGTTGTCGAAGAGTTCGCGCTCGATCCTGCCGCCTGCTGCGAGATAGGCATCGCGCCCCACGAGCTTCGCGCGCGGGTCGCTGCCGCGGACAGTGCCGGTGAGCACCATGCGGCGGATGCTGTCCGGGGTCGGCGTGTAGTAGGCCCCGGAGATCTCGGCGAAGACGCGCGCCTGGATCTGCTGGTCCGATGTCGCGCCATAGGCCTTGGCCATATCGAGCGTGATCTCGCCGGCGGCCAGCGCCTCGAACACCACCGGGGCCAGCGTCGCGAGCCGAAGCCGGCCCTCGACGAAGCGGACCGTGAGACCGAAGCGCCGCGCAACCTGCTCGGTGCTCGCACCGCCCTCGATCAGCGCAGCGAAGGCCTGCGCCTCATCGGCGGGGTTCATGGCGAGGCGGTGGAAGTTCTCGGCAAGGCTTGCCTCGGGGGCCGTATCGCTGTCGGCATCAAGCACGAGGCAGGTCACCTGGTGATCGCGCGGCAAGACCTTGTCGTCGGCAAGGGCGAGCATGGCCCGGCGGCGACGCTCACCGGCCTCGACCTCGAACTTGCCCTTGGCCCCGGCACGAACCACGAGGTTCTGCAGGAGGCCATGGGCGGCGATACTGGCCTTGAGCTCGGCATCGGCGGTCGGATCGCCATGACGGCGGACATTGCGCGGCGAGGATACAAGCTTGTTCAAGGGGATTGTCTGAAACATCGTCTTCACTCCTGATGACGAGCCCGTCACTCACGCCGACCATCGGCGCCTGACTGGCTCAATCAGGGCAAAGCCCCCTCCCCTCTTGGTCTATGGAAGTACGGCTGCGATCACCGCTTCGGACCAGCTTTGGCCGACCCTGGGACTTAGCTGCCGTTCCCGGCGGCTTCGGCAATCGACTGCTTTCCGGAGAAAGCGGACCTACCAGGCTCTGTGGTGAACGCGGAGCACAAGCAGCGATGGTCGCTAGGGAGCCTCCGACAGCAAGCGGATCTCGCGAATTGCTTCTTGTAAAACCTGTCGCGCGGCAATTTCGCGTTTGGGAGACCGGTGTCCGCTGCCTCATTTTCCAGAGCCCGCAGGATTTCTGCGACCGTACCCGGTTGAACTCGAAATGGTCCTTGCCCAGGTGGACGGCGTGACCGACGTGGCGATCATCGGCGTTCCGCATCCCGATTTTGGGGAGGCGGTGGTGGCCATCATACCCCCGAACCGCCCGGATTTGGTCACCGCAGCGATTCACGCGGCAGCGATGGAAAAGCCGGCCCTGTTCAAGCGGCCCACGGCCATCCATATTGTCGTCGAATTCCCGCGCAATGCCATGGACGAAGTGCTCAATGCCGTGCTGCGCAAGCAATTTGCGGATCTGTTAGCGGGATAGGGGTGGCCTTGGTGCGATCGTGGAGACCTTTGTGTGCAGTTCCGGGCAGCGATCTCCTGCTGAGCCTCGTGGAATGTCGCCGGGGTGCATTTGGTTTAATCGGGGCGCGATGAAGGGTGCCGTTCTTATGGGGGCGCAGCCCTCACGCCTTGGCCGCTAGCATTGCCAGCAATTCGCGTTTCAGGACCTTGCCGATGGCGCTGCGCGGCAGAGCGTCGATGATCCTGACCTCGGTGATCCGTTGCATCTTGCCCAGACCTGCATTGGCAAGGCTTTTGATCTCTGCGGCATTGGCAGATGCCTGGTGCTTGATCGTTACAAATGCGACAGGCGTTTCGCCCCATTCAGGTGACGGTGCCCCGACGACAGCCGCCTCTTCAACCGCCGGGTTCGATAGCAAGGCGCGCTCCAGATCGATCGGGTAGATATTCATGCCGCCAGAAATGATCATGTCCTTTTTGCGCCCAACGAGGGTGAAGAACCCATCAGCATCAACCATCCCCAGATCGCCCGTCCGAACGTAGGACAACCCTTCGGGGCTGACCCAAAGCGCCTCCTGCGTTTTTTCAGGCAGATTGTGATACCCGCTCATCATAGTAACCGACCGGCCAACGATCTCCCCGTGCGAACCTGGCGGCAGGATGCGGCCTGCTTCATCGATCACTTTCATGTCATTGCCGAAAATGGGTTTGCCGACGGTGTGCAACTTGTCGGGATGTTCGTGCGCCGCCAGCATGCAGCTGCCACCACCTTCGGTCATGCCATAGTATTCGATCAACCCGCCGGGCCATCTCCGCAAAACCTCTGCCTTCAACTCGGCTGAGAACGGCGCGGATGTTGCAAACTTCGTATGAAACGCGGTCAGATCGAAAGCGTCGAAATCTGGCACATCGAGGATCCGGCGGTATTGCACCGGAACGAGCATCGCGACATTGACCCGGTGCTCCTCACACAATTGCAGAAAGCGGCGCGCATCGAATTTGGGCATGAGCACAATTGTTCCGCCGCCCGCCAGCGTCGGGATCAGGCTGGTCAGAGTGGTGTTCGAATAGAGCGGTGTCGAAAGGATCGTTATTGCTTCTGGCGTATAACCGGGCGGATCGGTGCGCAGCGCAATGAACCAACGCATGCGTTGGGATTGGACAATGCCTTTGGGCGTTCCGGTCGTACCCGATGAATAGATGATGTTAAACGGCTGATCAGGATCGATCCCGACCTTCGCGGGTCGTGCACCTTCAGGTGCAAGCCATGCCGCGAACGGATCGCCCCTCCCTGTGTTGTCGAAGGCGATGTTTCGCACCGACACATCAACCCTAAATGATACGTCGCTATCCTGAAATAGGTGCGAGGCGCCGCAATCAGCGACCATCGCCGAAAGTTGTGCAGCCGTAGCTGCTGCAGGGAGGGGGGCCACCACGGCACCAGCGCGCAAGATGCCGAGGATTGTGGCTATATACGCAATCGAACTGCCCGCGCAGATGGCTACGACCCCTTTGGGTTGAACGCCGTCGCGCTGCAGCGCCGTGGCCACCCGGTCTGCCACGCGGTCAAGCTCGGCATAGCTGACCTGTTCGCCTTCGCAAATGATCGCCGTCTTTTCGGCATGGGCTGCAGCCTGAAGGGTGAAAAGACCCTCAACCGTCCCGCTTTCAAGCGCGACATAGTCCTTTATGGTCATAGCGGTTCAGACCCGCCGGAGCCATTTTCCTGACCAAGCGCGCGGCTCAGTGCTTTCAGGCTGTCGCGCTGTGCCTGTAAAGAAATTTGCGCATCGGGAGAAATGTTGAAGGCGTGAAATGCGCCGGGATAGACATGCAGTTCGACGCAAACCCCGTGCCTTGTCAGCCGCCGTGCATATTCAAAGTTCTCTTCCAAAAACAGATCGAGCGCGCCAACCGCCAAGTACGTGGGCGGCAATCGCGATAGATCGGCAGCCCGCGCGGCGGCGGCGTAGGGCGAAACGTCCGGCGAGCCGGGAGCAACACCTAATAGTGCGCCCCAGCCAAACACGTTGCTGTGCGGGGTCCATATAAACTCGCCCGCAAACGGATGGGGGTCTGGATCGAGACAGGTCCGATCATCAATCATCGGGTAGATCAAGTGCTGAAATGCCAGTGCATATTCACCGCGATCACGGGCCATCAGCGCAAGGGACGCAGCTAGTCCGCCGCCCGCGCTTTCCCCCATGACCCCGATCCGCGCGGGATCGATCGCGAATTCGGCGCAAGACCGGGTGAGCCACGCCAAGGCTGCATAGCAATCTTCAATCGCGCCGGGAAACCGAGTTTCCGGCGCAAGGCGATACTGGACCGAGACCACAACCGCCCCGAGCGAATTGGCAAGCAAGCGATGCGCCGGCACGCCCATTTCAGCCGACCCCGCAATGTAACCGCCGCCGTGGATGTGCAGGAGCGCGCCGCGCAGTGCGCCTGTTTCGGCTGGCACATGGAGCAAGACTTCAACGTTTGGTGCGCCATCGGGGCCAGGGATCACGCGCTGGCTTGATACCACCGCGAAGCCGTCCTGATCGGCATCGAGCGTGAACGGCGGGGCAGCCCGCATAAGGGGCAGGATCGCATCGGACAGCTCGAATTCCGGGAAGCTATCCAGAAGGGCGTGCAGTTCGGGATCAACAAGGTGGCGGCTGCTGGTCATGTATGCGATGCCTCTGGTGGATGGGCTGGAAGGACGCCTGCCATGAATTCGGCAATAGCGTGGTTGAGCCGCGCGTGTTCGGTTACAAATAGGTTATGATCGGCCCCTGCGATGGCAACGAGCCGTGAACCCGCGATTGCCGCATGGGCATGGAGCGCATGGGCCGCGGGGACATCGGTGTCGGCGGTGCCATAAACAATGAGCGCCGGGCACGTGATCTGCTCCAACGGCCAGCCATCCAGCTGCGAAAACGCAGCACGGTCGTTATCAAACCCCGCCATGCGCGGCCCGACAGGGACTACGGTTTCCAGAACGCCACGCGCGATTTGCGCCAGGACTGGATCATCTGGCGCGCTTGCCCTTGCTTTGGCGATGGCAAAATTGCGGAACAGATACACCAGTAGATCGGCAAGGATCGTCGGGATGGGGAATTTTCGAACCGCGATCGACTGCGTCACCGCAGCTTCAAGTATGAGCCCGTTGCAGCGGCCCGGAAACCGCAGGGCGAATTGCACAGCCGCCGGTCCACCGCCCGATGCCCCGACAACAAAGGCGCGGTCTATGTCGAGCACATCGAGCAGCGCAGCGCACAGATCGGCCTGCGCTGCCGGGCTCCGGCCCGAAGCAAGCGGCGTGCGCAGATAGCCGGGGCGCGACGGACACAGGAAGCGGGCCTTGCCGTCCATCGCCCCGCTGGCCTCGATCATGCGCAACGTTTGATCATAGCCGCCGGGCGTGCCGTGCAGCAAGAGCACGACGGGGCCGCTGCCAAGCTCGGCATATTCGGCCGCGCCGCGTGCAGTTTGGATGACAGTGCTACCGCGCAGGAGGCGGCGATGAATGTCCGCCCGCCAGGCCGCAAACCGGATGCCGGTTACCAGAACGGTTGCGCCGCCTAGAAGCGCGAAGAGATGCGCGAGGATCATCCCTTCAGGCCTTACGGTGTAGTGCGGCGATGGCTTGCCGACAGGCTAGCAAGGCTTGGCAGACAACCATGCCCTGCCAATCGGTACTATCATCGTAAAAGGCGCGGCGCACATTTGCGCTGATCGCGCGGCCCTGCGGCGAAAGCGGATCGCCGTGCGCGTGGAGCCAGGCATCGGCAGCCAGCGCGGCGACAACCTGATCCTCCGGCACGGTGCCGAATTCGAGCGCCATTGCCGTGACTTTGGCATGGGGCAGCAGGGCCGGGGCCGCGCTCAGCCCATCGCCGACAAGGACTGCAGAGCTGGAACTGCCATCATGCGTGGAGGTGATCGCTGCGCCGAAGAATGCGGATGCCCGCGCGAACTGCGGACTGGACCGCGGCACTGTGACGATCTGTTCGCCGATGCCGCGCGGCCCGAGACCGGTGTGGAAATCGATGATCACGACCTGCTCGGCGTGACCCAGCATTCCTGTCAGCAACGCGGTTTGGGTGCGCCGCGACCAGCCCGGCTTTGCGCCGCCATAAAAAATGCCTCGAGGGTGGCAATACTGGCCGCCGCTGATTGCTGCCTGCATCGCCGCTGCGCCGTGCTGCGCAGCATAATCGGTGATCCCGGCCAGTAGCGCGGCCTGCGCCGCATCGTTCCATTCGGTGGGGTAGAGCGCAGGCGCGAGCGCATCATGCCCCTTGTTTAGAGGCAGCGGCGCGGTGAAATCGATCCAGTTGCGATTAAGATCGATATTGTCCTCGGTCACGCGCCTTGCCCATGCAAAGCCATGCGGATTGATGGCATGGACCATCAGCACCGCGACATCGGCGGGCAAGCTGCTGCCGGCGATCCGGCGAAGTGCATCGACTTGCGCGCCCGAACCGGCGAATCCCTCAACCCCGTGCGTGCCCGAGATCGTTACCAGCACATGCGGCGCGGTTTTCGGGCCGAGCCAGGCGGTGTCGCATGACAAAACGCCGCCACTGGGCCCGGGATCAGGATGGGGAATGGATTCGATTGCGGCATCGGCAGCGCGGGCAGCGGCGCAAAACATATCGCGCGCCTGCGCATAGTCTGCGGCGAAACAGCTCTGGCCGGTCATGCGCAAGTGTCCACCGCCAGCGCAAGAGTGAGCGCGCGGCCAAGCACGGCCGGGGTTACCGAGCCATGGCCTTCATCCGCAAACACCGTAGTGTGCACATCGGCCAGGCCGAGCGCCTGCAAACGATCACCGAGTTCCGTAGCATTGGCGACCATCCGTGAACGCGCCGTAGAGGCTTCGGCTTCGGCGCGGGTTTTGAAAAAGCGCAGCGCGGACGGTTCTGGCGCGGCTTCGTTAGCCCCTGCGGTTATCAGCACACGCGGCCGCGCGTTGCTGCCTGAGAGCGCCGCGGCCAACCCGGCTTCCCCGGCAAGAATTGCGCGGTCTGCCCACCAGATCGAGGGGCTTGAGGCGATGAAGGTGCGATAGGCGGCAGGCGCGGTGAACAGCGCGCGCAGTACCGCCAGCCCGCCGAGTGAATGGCCGAACAGGCTTTGGTTGGCTGCATCGATGCTACCCAACGTGGCAATCGCGGGCTTGAGCTCGGTTTCGATCATCGCCAGAAAGCCATCGATGCCGCCGGTATTCTCGGCGACGAGGCCGGGGATCGTGAACGCCAGTCCTGCGATCCAGGCCGCGGATGCGGGTAGCGAAAGCTCGGTAAACCGTGCCAGCATTGCCTCGGCAGGTTCGCCCGTATAGCCGATGCCGACGATCACGGCGGCGCGCAATTCCCCGCCCAGCGCACCGAACCGCGCATAGTGTGCGGCCGGAGGGAAATGCAGATCGCCATCGAGCAGATACAGGACCGGAAACCCGCCTTCCGGCGCGGGCGCATCGGGCACGGCGACAAAGATGCGATAGGCGCGTCCCGTCACCGCCGATTGGAAAGTATAAGTCTGCGCGCCGGGCACGGCGACAGTCTGGGCATCCTGCAAGGCTGGGTGGATCATGGGGCCGTTCCTTTGGCGCGCGCAGCAACGGCGGCGAGATTGCGCAAGTGATCGGTGCGGCTGATCGCGTAAAAGGAAATTGCCGCAATCGCGGCAAAGCTCGTGAGCGCATTGATCGGCAGGTAGATCAACGCCAGGTGGTTGAGCACTCTTGTTGGCACCTGCCCGGGCACGGCTTGCTGCGGAAACCGCACCGCCTGCAGAATGAAGCCTGTGCCCATCGATCCGACCCCAGTGACGATCTGCTTGAGCATTGTATCGGCCGCAAAGATCAACCCTTCCGAGCGCCGTCCGGTTTCTACCTGCACGTGTTCGACGATATCGGCCATCATCGAGGTGGCGATGATGATGCCGATGACTGCGAACACCACCGCGAAGAAAGAATCGATGGCCAGCATCGGTAAGATCAGCGGATGGCCGTTCGCTGGCAGCCAGCCTAGCAGGCGCAAGCTCATCGGCAGAATGCCGAAAAACACCGATAGGAAAAACGTCAGCAGGATTGCGGTCTTCTTGCCGGAGCGGCGCGCCAGCCAAGGGCCAACGGCAACAGCGGCAAACGGGGCAAGACCAGCGGCACCCGCTACGAACGAAATCTGATTGGCGCTGAGTTCCCAGAAGTAGGTGTTGAAATAATCGCCCAGCCCGCCGACGAGCCCGGTGCCGATCCCGGAAATGACGCCCGACAGCATGACAACCACCAAGTTGCGATTAAGCAGCGTGGTACGCATCGTCGCCAGCAGATCGGCCAACGAAGCATGGCGCTCAGGCTCGGCCATATAGCGGATCTCACGGTGGGTACCTGCCGCCGAAATCACGATTGCAGCAAAGATCAACGCCGCAAGCAACGCGCCCAGATTGGCGTAGCCGGCCGGGTTGAGCTGCCCCGGCAACTGTTGCCCTTCGGCATTGACGAACGGCTTTAGCAGCATGGTGTAGGCCAAGATCACAACCGCGACCGGGACGACAATGCCGAACAGATAGCGATAGCTCGCGAGCACGGTGCGTTGGTCATAATCAGGCACCAATTCGGGCAGCAGCGAAGAGTTGGGAATTTCAAACATCGCAATCGCGACCCGGGCGGCGATAATGCATGCTGTCATATAGGCAAACAGTGCGTCTGGTCCCCAGTCGTGCGGCGGATTGAGAAGCGCCCAGACTGAAACTGCCGCCGGGATCGCAGCGGCATACATGAACGGGTGGCGCCGCCCCCAAGGCGACCGCCACGCATCCGACATCTGCCCGATAACCGGGCTGGCGAACGCATCGACGATCAGGGCAATGCCGATCGCGATCGAGACTTGCCCCGCGCCAAGCCCCATAACCTGATTGTAGAACAGCATGACCATGCCGATCGCGACCGCTTTCAGCCCGAAGGCAACCGAGCCGACCGAATAGGCAAGTTTGCTCGCCAGGGACAATCGCGGCCGCAGGGTTGCCGAGCTTGCCGTCATGTCGGTGTTATCGGCAGCGTCTGTCACTTCAGTATCTCACGCCGATCGCAATTCCGAATGTGCGGGGCTGATAAATATTTGCCGCCAGCGGGCCGAAGTTGTCTGCCAAGGTGGTGGCGCTGATGTTGCTAATCGCGAACGTGTTGGTGAGATTGCGCACATAGGCGGTGGCGGTCCAGCGGGCTGATTTCAGGCCGAGGCGGAGGTTGACCATGTTGTAGCTGGGGAAGGTTTGCCGGGCCCCGATGGCGCTGAAATCCGATAGGCGGTTGCTGCTATGCTGCCAATCTGCCGCCACGAACCCATCGAAATGGGCAGCCAGCGGATAGTCGTATTGCACACTTGCCGAGGTGCTCCATTCGGGTGAACCGGGCAGGCGTTCGCCTGCTGCGCCGCCGACGGTGGCAGGCGCGGCTTCTTTCAGCCGGGCCTTGGTGTGGGAGCCGTTGAACCCTAGCGTTAGCCCCTTGACCGGCACGAACCCGAAGCTCCATTCAAAGCCGGTGCTTTTGGCGCCGCCCGCGTTGAGCGTTGTCAACACACCGCCATACGAGGCCGCAAGCTGGATATTGGCCCAATCGATCTGGTAGGCCGCAACTTCGAAGGTGAGCTTGTTATCAAACAGCGATCCCTTCGCGCCAAGCTCGTAGTTTGTCGTTTTCGAAGACTTGTAGCTGCGCGGCAAGGTAGCGGGCGCGGTGATGGGGACGTTGTTGCCGCCGCCGGGGACATAGCCGGTCGCAAAGCGGCCATAAAGCATGACTTGCGGGGTTACGCGCCACCGCGCATCGGCCGAATAGGTGAACACATCCTCGGATGACGGCGCGGAGAGCAGGATGCCGCCGCCGAGCAGGCCGAAGCCGTTTTCGGTGAAAGTCTGGTTGTTGTGGCTATAGCGCCCCCCGACACTGACATCAAAGGCTGGTGTAAAGTTATAGCCGAGCGTGCCGAAACCCGAGATCTCCTTATAGGTCTGGTCGTTGTAGAAACCTCCGAGCTGGAAGGGGAAATCGCGCACGATCGTCTTGCTCGCGATATCGACGGGATAGGTGTCCTGGTTCACGAATCCGCTTTGTTTCATGTAATAGGCGCCTGCCTGCCATTGCAGCTTCGGGCCTGTGGGCGAAGTCAGACGAAATTCCTGCGTATAGGCATGCATCCCCGATTTTTGATCGATGATCGCGCCATATGGCGAACCCAGAATCGGGGACAGAAATGCGCCGTACGTGCCGCTGACATCGAATTGCGCCTGGCTGGCATATTCGATGTAACTGCTGCTTGAGAGCAGAGTGGCAAAGCCGATATCCCAATCAACCGTGGCATTGTAAACTTGGTTGGTCGCCGCGCCCGGGTTGCCAACGAGTGTTTCCGAGATCATCCCTCCGTAGATCGGCTGGAAGGTTACTGGCAGGACATCGATGCTTGAATTGTCGCTCCATTTCCTGTGCTGATAGGTGGCGTTGAGGCGGATAGACAGGGTATCGGCCAGCTTGAACAGCAGCGAAGCGCGACCGCCGACCATGGTCGATGTGTTGATATCCTTGAGGCCGCGCGACGGATCATCGACGTAGCCGGGGCTCTCATCGTAAAAGCCGACCACGCGCAACGCGGCTTTGCCTGACAGCGGAGCATTGACCATGCCGTGCAGGTTGATGCCGGCAGCGCCGTGGTCGACCGCGTTGACATCGACATCCGCCGAAGCTGCAATCCGCGCTGGATCTGGCGCGTTGGTCACGTATTTGAACAGGCCGCCAAGCGAGTTTGCCCCATACAGTGTGCCCTGCGGCCCGCGCAGCACTTCGATTCGCTTCATGTCATAAGGATCGAAATTCGGTGCGATAAACGCAGACAAGCCTGAGCTGCCGTTCGACGAGAAGGGTGTTTCATCGACATACGTCGCGACCGAACTGTTGATCGCATACGTCCCTGTCGTCACGCCCCGCACCACCAACTGCGAACCAAACCCGCCGACACCGATCAGCGACAGGCCCGGGACTTTGGCCAGATAATCCTCGTATCGATAGGCCTGAACCGCTGCCAGATCCTTGTCGTTGAGCACGGTCAGCGAAATCGGCACCTCAAGGCTGCGCTCGCTGCGCTTTTGCGCGGTGACGATGATGTCTGTGGCATCCGGCGCGCCAGCCTCAGTTGCGGGAATTTCAGGTGCGCGAGTTTCAAATGCGGGAGCAGCCGCCAACGCGGGCGCTGCCGCTGCGAGCAGCGCGGCTGCCAGAGCCGGGCGTGCTGCAGCAGATAGCAATCCGGTTGTGCCAGCAGGCTGCTTAAATGTCGGCATAATTCCCCCCGTTCCCCGTGCCCATTGCGGGCTTCGAGCTGGTTCGATCCAGCCAGCGGAGGGATACCAGCCACCCACCGTCAAGGCAAACCGTATTTTCAAATTTTGGGATTATCAATCAATTTGTCTTTGAAAATGCGCGTAAGATAGGGTACCCACATTTCAATAAAGCAGCGGCGCTTATGCCGCTTGCCTTCCGCCAAAGAAATTTTGCTGTTGCCTACCATTTACGAGATATATCTGCAGGCTATGACACCGCGCAGCACGCTTCCAATGGCGGTGGACCCTTTGTGACGTATTCAAAGCCTGAAAAAGCCCGGACCAAATCCGCGCAGGCCAAACAGGATGCGATCCTCGATGCTGCGGCGCGGCAGTTCAACGCGCTCGGTGTCAAGGGCGCTCAGTTGGGCGAAATTGCGGCCAATGTCGGCATGGTGACGAGCGGCATTGCCTATTATTACCGAAAGAAAGACGATCTTGCGGCGGCATGCTTCCTGCGCGCGATCGCCGTGACCAAGGTGCACGCACTGACTGCCAGTGCCGAGCCCGATGTCGCCGCACGGGTTGCGCGGCTGTTTGCGCTGCACCTTGGCGAACTGGCAGCAATGGCCAACGGCGAGGCCCGGCCACTGATCGGGTTCAGTGACATTCTCGCGCTGGGCGAACCCCAGCTGGCACCGGTGCTTGCCGCGTACATCGATATGTTTCGCAGCATCCGTGCCTTGCTTGCAGACCCGGCTGCCAAAGCGCAGGAACATTCGGTGATGGTTTTGCGCGCGCATCTGGTGCTGTCGCTGCTCAATGCCCATCGCGATTGGACCCACCGGTTCGAAGCCAGCGATTATCCCCGCGTAGCGCATCTTGTCGCGGATGTGGTTCTAAATGGCGTGACCCGTGGGGCTGACATTGTTCTCGGTGCCGACCCCGTCCTTCCTGCGCCGCCGCCGGCATCTGATCCAACTGCAGAGGCATTTCTGCGGGCCGCCACGCAACTCGTCAACGATCAAGGATACCGGGGGGCATCAGTCGAGAAAATTGCTGCCGTGCTCGATGCCACCAAGGGCAAGTTCTATCATTACAACGATGCGAAGAACGAGCTGATCACCGCGTGTTTCGAACGCAGTTTCGATTTGCAGCGGCACTTTCTCGACCAGGCAGAGGCCTTGGACGTGCGCGGGGCGCAGCGCTTTGCCGCGCTCATCAGGGCGCTGGTGTGCTTCCAGCTTTCAGACCGTGGCCCGCTGCTGCAAGGCTCGGCGTTCAGCGTACTTCCCGACCAGCAGAACCGCGCGCACATCAGCCGCACCCGCCAGCAACTCGATACGCGGATCGGCAGCATCCTTGTCGGGGGGTTGATTGACGGATCGGTGCGCGCGCTCGATCCCGCACTGACCGCCGAAGTGGTCCACGCAGCGATCAGCGCGGCCGCCGAGTTAAGGCGCTGGCTGCCACGAGCGGACCCTGCGTCGGTTGCCCGCAACTACGCGCAACTTATAATCTGCGGTCAACTCCACGCGTCACCCTAGTGACGGAGCAGCTTGCGGGAGTGCTTGTCCGTGAGTAGCCCCTAGTTTTCTAGATGCCTTACGCTTTCAAAATCTGCTGCCGTTCGAACGCGACGGACGACAGCATCCCGTTCCAGACCTGCTTGCGCACCGGGTTTTAAACATCTCGCCGTAATCGAACACGTCCAGCCGGGCTTCCTCGCGGTTTTTGTAAGTCCGGCGCCGGATGCTCTCGCGCTTGCGCGAGGAGAATAATCACTGCACCACGGGGCTGTCGTGGCAATTGCCGCATCGGATCATCGAGTGCTCAAGGTTGGTCGCCTCCTGTCCTCAAAATTAGGATCGAAGGCGTCCAGAATTCAAGGGGCTACTCAGCTATGTGCTCGATCGATGCAATATCTCTAAGTGGAATGGCGGCTAACAGGAGAATCAGTCGGTCATTGGGGCAGTTGTGACTGACCGACATTGGTCGGGACCAGTCTCGGCCATTGGGACAAAGTTGCCGCGCCGGAATAATACGCCGGATGGCAGATCTGTCGCCAAAAGGCTGGCAGATTTAACCCGCACGCTGCGTAGGCATAGCTTCAGGGGATGCGCCCGCACTATCAGGCTCAGGTGAAGCGCCTTACGCTCTTTTCAGGCGAACCTGCCGAGTACTAGGAAGTGGCAGAAAGGACGCTGCCGTGCGAGCGGCGACGTCTTCGTCAGTGACATCTGGTGCCGTCTCAACAAGCTGAAAAGGAGCTTGACGATCGCGCCGCGTGAAGACGGCAAGATCGGTGATGATCATGTCCACTACATTGCGTCCGGTCAGTGGCAGGGTGCAGGTGGGCAGGAACTTGGGACTGCGGTCACGGGCGCAGTGCTCCATGACGACGATGATCTTCTTCACTCCCGCGACGAGGTCCATCGCGCCACCCATGCCCTTGATCATCTTGCCGGGAACCATCCAGTTGGCGATGTCGCCGCCTTCCGAGACTTCCATCGCCCCTAGAACGGCAACATCGATCTTGCCGCCGCGGATCATCGCGAAGCTCTGCGCGGAATCGAAGTAGGTCGATTGTGGTAGCTCGCTGATCGTCTGCTTTCCCGCGTTGATGAGGTCCGCATCCTCGTCGCCCTCGAACGGGAACGGTCCGATGCCCAGCATGCCGTTCTCGCTTTGCAGCGTCACCGTCATTCCCTCCGGCACATGATTGGCCACGAGGGTCGGGATGCCGATGCCAAGATTGACGAAGTCGCCGTCGCGGAGTTCCCTTGCGGCGCGGGCTGCCATCTGATCGCGTGTCCAGGCCATCACGCCGCATCCCGTGTGCGCGTGGTTCGAAATTCGATCAGCTTATCATATGGCGCCCCGCAGATAAGGCGGTGCACATAGATGCCAGGCAGGTGAACGGCGTCCGCGCCCAGCGCGCCGGGTTCGACGATCTCCTCCACTTCGGCAACGCAGATCCGACCGCATTGTGCGGCGGGCACGTTAAAATTGCGCGCCGTCTTGCGGAAGATCATGTTGCCGGCGGTATCCGCCTTCCAGCCCTTGACCAGCGCCAGATCGGCAACAATGCCGCGTTCGAGCAGATATTCCTCGCCATCGAACACCATTGTGGGCTTGCCCTCGGCCACCAGGGTTCCCACGCCGGTTCTGGTATAGAACCCTGGGATACCCGCGCCGCCGCTGCGCATGCGCTCAGCGAGCGTTCCTTGCGGCGCAAATTCGATCTCCAGTTCACCGGCGAGGTACTGGCGCTCGAACTCTTTGTTATCGCCGACATAGCTCGCGATCATCTTGCGGATCTGCCGGCTGCCAAGCAGTTTGCCGAGACCCTGCCCGATAAGGCCGGCATTGTTGCTGGCAATCGTCAGGCCGGAAACACCGCTGTCGTGCACCACATCGATCAGCCGCTCCGGCACCCCGCAAAGGCCGAACCCGCCCGCTGCGATAAGCATGTCGTTTCGCAGCAGCCCCTCAAGCGCCGAGGCCGCATCGGGGAAGACCTTGCTCATCGAGTGCCTCTCAGCAGCGCATTTGTGCCGATCAGAACTTGGCGCCCAGCGTTACACCAAACGTCCGGCCTTCTGCGTAGGCCACGACGTCGGCGACAGGGACCTGCGGGAAGAGCTGGCTTGCATAGGCGATGTTGCCCAGATTGCGGCCCCACGCCTTCACGCTGTAGCGATCCTGTGCGAATGACAGCGTGGCGGACGCGTTGACCAGCGAGTAGGCCTGCTGCGCAAGGCGGTTTTCCGGATCGCTGAACCACTTGGTCGAGTGGAAATAGTCCGCCGCCAAAGCGAAATTGGCCGAGCCGATCGGCACCTTGTATTCCGCGCCGAGATTGACCGTCCAGTCTGGCGTATTGGGCAGGCGCTTGCCCTTGGCGCTGATGTTGGCGAGCTGGGTGATGCCGCCGGTCGGCACAAGCGCTGTCCGGGCGATGGAGAAGTCGTCGAACCGGTCGTGCACATAGCCGAGCCCGGCGGTCAGAGTGAGACCGGTCACGGGAATGGCAGTCACATCGAGATCAAAACCGGTGATCTTGGCGGACTTGCCATTGTAGACCGCAGGCAGGCCATTCAGGTAGGTGTTGAGCTGGATGTCCTTGAAACTGTAGTAATATCCCGCCGCGTTGATGCGCAGATGGCGGTCCAGCAGATCACTCTTCAGGCCGACTTCGAAGGCATCGAGCACTTCGGGGCGGATATAGGACGCTACGGCGACACTGGTCGGATCGTAGCCGCCGCTCTTGAAGCCGCGGTTGTACGAGGCATAGACCATGACATCCTTGGTGAAATGATGGTCGAGCGCTGCCCGCCAGGTGAGCTTGGTCACCTTCTTGCTGTCCGACGTTGGCCCCAGCGGGACATTGAACGCGGGCGAGAGATTGCGGAACACGCCCTCGGCAAAGTAAGACTTGGTCTCGCTAGTCAGCCGCAGGCCGAGCGTCAGCGCGGTTGCTTCGCTGACCTTGTAGGTCGCCTGGCCATAGCCGGCGAACGATTCCGTGTCCTGGTAGGTAGAAAAGTCCTGCAGGAAGCCGAGCGCCGGGGCGACGAGGTGCGCGGGAATGAAGCCGCTCTTGCGATTGAAGTAATAGAGACCGAGTGCCCAACTCAGCGGGCCTGACCCGTTCGAGATCAGCTGCAGTTCCTGGCTGAACGCCTTGTTCGGCACCCCGCCATTGGCGCTCAGGATCGGCAGCGGCAGTGATTCGGAATCGAACGCGAACTTCCAATCGCCGTGGCGATAGGCCGAGATGCTGACGAGCTTCGCCCCGGCAAACTCGTGGGTGAGATTGAGGCTGACGCCGTAGTCCTCATTGTCGGCCAAGGGCTGAACGTCGGAATTCACGTCAAACTTGCGGCCGGCAAAGGGTTGCCCAGTAAGCGGCAACTCATCCGGAACAGGGCGATAGGCCGGGAAGGTGCCCTTGAGCTTGCTGTAATCGAAAATCAGCGTGGCGCTGGTCGCCTCGCCAAGCTCGGCCTTCCACTTGCTGCGCACGGAGAGCGATTCCATCGTGCCCACGTCAAGGCCGTTGAACAGGTTCTTGCCGAAGCCGTCCTGCCGGTTCTTGTAGTCCACCGAGATGTCGGCGGAGAGGCCGCTGCTCAGCGGTCCGGAGAGATAGGCACTGCCGATGATGGTGTTGAGGTTGCCGTAGCCGACCTGCGCGCTGCCTTCGAAAGACTTGCCCGGATCACGCGTGGTGATCTGGAGCAGGCCGCCGGTCGCATTGCGCCCGAACAGGGTGCCTTGTGGCCCCTTGAGCACTGCGACCTGTGCGATGTTGTTGAAGGACATGACGTCCGAGCCGGGCGAGGAATAGTAGACGCCATCGACATAGATCGCGACCGAGTTTTCGTTGCCGCCTTGCGAGATCTGGGTGCCGACGCCGCGGATGCGCGGCGAGCCGCCGATGCCCGCGGTCGGGATCACCAGCCCCGGCGTGATCGCGCCGAGATCGGTGATCGACCTTACCCCCTTGGCGGCGAGCGTATCGCCCGAAAAAGCCGAGACCGCGACCGGCACGCTCTGCATGCGCTCCGAGCGCTTCTGCGCGGTCACGACGATATCGGCGACGCCGGTTGTCTCGGCGCTGGCGGTTTCGGCGTTGGCAGTCTCGGATGCGGCGGCGGACTGGGCCTGCACGGGTGCCGCGAGGCAGAAGGCGATCGTCGCAAGACATGCGCCCGCAGGTAAACGTATGCTCATTTCAGGCCCTCCACCGACCGTGTCCGGAAGCTTTGGCTTCCTTGATGGAACCGGCTTAGGCAGTGGCTTGGCGTTGCAAAAATTGTTTATATTTATGCCGATAATGCTGCTCGGTTATCGTTAGAGCCATTGTGGTCTGAACCATTGCGGCGCGCGGCTTCGCCCGGAAGTGCCCCCGGGTTTGTGCGGCCCGCGAGACGCCTCCGTCAGATCACAGCCGGCGCCTCGGCATCGATCATCGCCTGAAGCAGGCGGCGCCCCAACACTGCGGCCTTGTCGGCCTTGAGCAGAATCTCGGACAGCTGACCGCGGTTCATGGCGATGCTCCGCTCGATCAGACGCGTTGCAGAGACATCCTCCTCAAGCGCTGCCCGCACCATCTCGCTCGAACGGAACGCTTCCGAGAGGCAAGGTTCGGTATGCGAGAAATTCTGCCCCTCACCCTGGAAGTAGTGCGCGGTGGTTGCGGTTGCCGGGGTGACGGCATGAATGTGGAGCAGATCGCCAAGCGGCTCGGTCGCCCCCGTCGCCGGATCGAGCCGGCTGATGGAATCGACGATCACGTGCAGGCAAGGCGCGTAGAAATAGCTGACATACTTGCGCGAGACCGGCCCGGAATAGCCGAACAACGCGGCAAGGAAGGGCGGGCAATCGATCTCCGGCTGCGTGAAGACGCAGGAAATGGTGGTCTCGGCCGCGATCACTTCCGGGACCTGGACCGCCCCGCCGCCGTCGCCGCCGAAAGTCGCCTTGTGGAGATAGGGCACATGGTTGAGATCGAGCAGGTTGTCGTGCAGCAGGACATAGCGGCCCGGCACCGCAAAGTAGTTGCCCCCGGCATTGCGGTAGGCGGGATCGGTCAGCCTCGCCGCGAGATGATCGGGGATCAGCGCTTCGTCGGCAAGCTCAGGATCACCCACCCAGATCCAGACCCATTGCCAGCGTTCGGCGACAGGGTAGGCCCTGAGGCGGCACACGGCGGGTACGATATCCTGCGAAGGAATGAGCGTGCAGGCGCCGTCAGGACCGAAGCGCAGTCCGTGATAGGGGCATTCGATGTCGTCAGCGATCACGTCGCCCTTGGCGAGCGGAAAGCCGCGATGCGGGCACAATGCGGCGAGCGCGGCGACATTGCCGTCCGTCGTGCGATAGAACACGACCGGATTGTCCAGAATGACCCGCTCGAGCGGCGCGCGGGTTATCTCCTGCGACCATGCGGCAACATACCATTGATTGCGCGGGGCAAAACTGCCGTCTTCAAGCGGATACATCGACAGCTCTCCTTGCAATTGGCAGATCGGTGCCGCCGTCTGGCCAGAAATGCGGGTCAAACGAGGCCATTGGCCTTCGCCCAGCGCGACAGGGCATCGCGGGAGGTGGGGGCAGGGCCGAAGAAGCGTTCCTGCAGTGCGATGTCGGACACGAAGACGCCGCGCCGGAAGAACAGGAACATGCGCATGAGATCAAAGCCCAGTTCCGAGATCAGCCTGATCGGCCGCACCAGGACGCTGAACACAGCCCATGGCACGGTCCAGATCTTGAGTCGCTTGCCGACTAGCTTCCCGATGGTGTCGGCGATTTCCTGCTGGCTTTTCGGGCCGTCGCGCCACCCGATATCGATCGTCTGGCCGGTGATCTCATCGCCGGGCCAGGCCGCTGCGGCTGCCAGATTGGCGGCAAGGTCGTCGGTCAGGACATAGGACCAGCGCGTGCTCTTGTCCCCGACCGCATAAAACTTGCCCCCCTTCACGGCATTCGCGATGTAGTCCGCGCTCTGGTCGAGGAAGGCAGGGGCGCGCACGAAGACAAAGGGCACATTGGCTGCCCTGATCAGGTCCTCGGCCACCTTCTTGGCATGGAAATGCGGGACATCCGCCGCATGCTCGCAGGCGACGATGCTGAGGAACACGAAGCGCCGCACCTTGGCCCGTGCCGCCGCCTCGACGAGGTTGCGGTTGCCGGCAAAGTCGATTTCGATGCTTTCCTTCATGTAGCCGTTGGCCGAACTGACAACCACGTCCACCCCTTCGAGTGCGCGGTCGAGCGAGGCGGGGTCCATCATGTCGCCTTGAACCCATTCGGCGCCGGGTGCCGCATCCGCAGGCGCGCCCTTGCGTGACATCGCGCGGACTGTGACCGTTGGATCGCGCAGCAGGTTTGCGACGATCTTGGCGCCGAGGAACCCGGTAGCCCCCACGATCAGCACCCGCCTTGGAGGTACGGTCTGGCCGGACGGTGAATTTTCCATGGGTGTTCCTCTCAGGGGTGTTCTTGGGGTGGCGGCGGAACGCCGCTCAGGGTTGCCATGCCGCGATCAGCCGGGCCGGATCGCCACTGCCGAAGACGTAGTGATCGGGCCGGACCAGCACGGCATCGGCATCATGGCGGACGAGCCAGTCTTCGAGGGCTGACTTCGCAAAGGTGATGGACGGATCGGCGAGTTCCATGACCCGCAAGCCGCTGTTGCCTGCGGGCACGGTGCCGCTGCGGCTGAACAGCATCGGGCCAGGGCCGGTCACGTCGTCCAGCCGGAGGGCGGGCTGATCGTTCGACCACGGCTGCGGAAAGTAACCTCCCGCCCCAGCGCTTCCGCCAAGAATCCGGCCTGCGCTGATCGGGGGATAACCAGCCTGGGCATCGGGGCTGCGCCCGGCTGCGCGATCGGCGAGCATCGCGGAATCGCGCGCAGCAGCGGCTTCAGGGTCTGTGACGCAGACGGTGCGCCCCATCAGGATCGCCATGTCGACAATGCCGCGCACATTGGGCTCGCGCTCGGCCTGATAGGCGTCAAGCAGGCGGTCGTCCGCGCCGCTTTGGATCACTTCAACGAGCTTCCACCAGAGGTTGGCCGCATCGCGCATGCCCGAACACATGCCTTGCCCCGCGAACGGCGGCATCTGGTGCGCGGCATCGCCAGCGAGCAGGACCGGACCCAAGCGCCACTGCTTGGCGAGCCGAGCGTGGAAACGGTAGACCGCCTTGCGCTCCAGCGTGACGGCGCCCTCGACATCCCAGGGCCTGAGCAAATCGGCGATGAACGCATCATCGAGCACATCCTCGCTCCGCTCGCCCGGCCTGATCATGAATTCCCAGCGATGGCGGCCATTGCCCATCATCACGCAGGTTGTCGGACGGGCGGGATCGCAGACCTGCAGGTTGCGGTCGGGCAGCCGGGCGGGATCGTGGACGATCGTGTCGACCACCAGCCAGGGTTCGTCGAAGCCGAGATCGTCGATCGCGATCCCCGCCGCCTCGCGCACCGGACTACGCGCGCCGTCGGCCCCGACGATAAAGCGCGCTCGCACGGTTTCCGGACCGGCAGGCGTTGCAAAATGCGCGCTCACGCCCTGTGAGGCAGTCTCCATCGAGACGAAGGTCCACTCTGCCTGCAAGACGGCATCGGGGCAGCCCGCCAGCCTGCTCCGCAGCGCCGCCTCGAGCGAGGGCTGATGTATCATGTTCGAATAAGGCCAGCCCGAGGCCCCCGGCGCGGTCCAGTCAAAGCTGAGCAGGATCTGGCGGTCGGCCGTCAGGAATTCATAGCGCCCGCCTGTCCGGCTGGTCGCCATGACGTCTTCGGCGACCCCGACATTCTGGAGGATGCGTACTATCTCGTGATCGATATGCGCGCCGCGCGGCAGCGGATAGATGGCTTGCTCCTTCTCGGCTATGATCGTCGACACGCCGGCAGCGGCGAGGAACAGGCCGAGGGTAACCCCGGACGGACCGCCACCAACGATCAGGACATCGCATTCACGGACCGCCATCAGGCCGGCTCCTCATCCTGCAAGACGGCCTCGATCGCGCCGAGATGCTCGATTTCGCAGCGCACCACGTCGCCGGCCTTGAGGAAGCGCGGCGGTTTCATCGCCGCGCCCACGCCGCCGGGCGTGCCGGTGAAGATCAGATCGCCCACTTCGAGCGTCATCGCCTGCGACAGGTGCGCGATCTGGTCCCATAGATCGAACACGAGGTGCCGCGTGTTCGACGACTGGCGAAGCTCGCCATTGACGGTGCAGCTGAGGTCGAGGCCGTGGGGATCGCCGACTTCGTCCGTCGTTGTGATCCACGGCCCGATCGGCGCATGGGTATCGAACGACTTGCCCAGCGACCACTGCCCCGTGGCATGCTGCCAGGCGCGTTCGGTGACGTCGTTCCCCACGCAGTAGCCGAACACGTGGGCCGCGGCGTCTTCCCGGGCGATGTGCTTGCCGCGCTTGCCGATAACCGCGACGAGTTCGACTTCGTAATCGACCGCAGAGGTGCCCGCCGCGATCAATACCGGATCGGCGGGCGCGTTGATCGCCGTGACGGATTTGGTGAACCACACCTGTTTCTCGGGCGTTCCCATTGCGCTTTCGGCAATGTGGTCGGCGTAGTTGAGGCCGATCGCGAAAATCTTGCCGGGCCGCGCCACCGGCGCAAGCAGGCGGATATCATCCAGCGCCAGACCGGGATCGCGCTCCGCATTGGCGGCAACGGCATCCTTGACCTTGTCCCATTGGGTGATGAGATCGATCATGGAGCCGGCAATCCCGGTCGAATGGATGCGGTTGCCGATCACAACGCCCGTTTCAGGGCCGTCACCCGCATCGAACGAGGCAATTTTCATGGCAGAACTCCCAAAACGCTGAAACCTGTGCGGCCCTGAGGCCGGGAGAGGGGATGCGGAAGGCGGAGCGGCAGCACGGCGATCACCACGTTTCACCGAAAGGTCGCACATCGGTCAGGAAAGACCATGCCGAGCGATCCTGCCGAACGAGGGCGAGGGCGGTCTCGGCCACCGCGTCAGGCTTGATGAAGAAGGCCTCGGGCTTGTCAGCGAAATGCGTTCGGGCGGCGGGCATATCGACCACGCCGTCGAGGATCAGGACCGAGACGTGAATCCCGGCCGGTCCAAGGGTACGCGCCATGGATTCGGCCAGAATGCGCTGGGCCGCCTTGGCCGGAGCAACCGCGGCGGTACTGGGCACACCCCGCAGCGAAGCGGTGGCCCCGATGACAAGGATCGTGCCTTGGCCGCAGCGCTTCATTGCCGGGATGACTTGCTGGCTGGCCAGAAGGGTTCCGAGCGCGCTGGTGCGCCATGCCGCTTCGAACTGCCCGGGACTGATCGTCTCGATCGAGCCCCACGCCCCGGTGCCCGCGTTCATGATGAGGACGTCCACGTCACCCAGCTCAGCGCGGATGCGGCCAAAGGTTTCGGCAACCCCGGCTTCCTCGGCGATGTCGCAGACATAGGCGCGGGCCTCTGCAAACGTGGCAGCAAGCTCGGTCGCAAACTCGGCGCTGCGCGCAATCAAGGCGAGCGCATAGCCCGCCTTGGCAAAGGTTCTGGCCAGCGCCGCACCATTGCCGGGACCCACGCCGACAACGGCGCATACGGGCCTGCTCCCTGCCGGGTCGCTCATTGCGCGGCCTCAACCTGATAGTTGTGCACGAAATCGGCAGGGACGGGCGGGCCCCAGTTGGCCATGGCGTCTTCCATCCCGTAGACCGTCGGCTGCCACAGCGCGTGGTCGTCGATGTAATCCATGTCGGAATAGTATTCGAACCACGAGCCCCACGGATCCTGGATATAGTGGAAGAAGTTCGATCCGATGGTGTGACGGCCGAAGCCCCAGTGTCCCCGGCCAGCCGCGTTCGCCAGCGCTTGCCCCGCGCGGCCGACCTCGTCGGGATCGGCAACCTGGAAGCTGGCGTGGTGGAGCCCGGTGCCCGGAGACTTGGCAAACGCAAGCACGTGATGGTCGCTGCTGCGCCGCGCGCAGCAGAACGCGACCACATCCTGCGCCCGGTCGGCGAGGGCCATGCCGAAGGCATCGGTCACGAAGTCCACGCTGGCGAGCACGTCAGGCGTGAACAGAGCGACATGGCCCAGTTTGCGCGGCCGTGCCGGAGGGTAGTTGCCCGAAGGCGCCATGGCCGATTGCCGCACCCGGACGATTGCCCCGGGCGCATTGATCGCAAAGGATGGACCGGCAGGCGGTGCCGGCTCGGGGGCGAGCTCGACCAGATGGAACAGAACTCCATGCGGATCGCTGACCCAAAGGCCGTCCGCGCCGAACCCGGCGGGGGCTTCTACCACCTTGCCGCCATGCGCGGGGACGCGCACGGCCATCTCGTCGAGCGCGTCGGCGCGCAGTGTCACATGGTGCAGACGCATCCGTGAGGACGAGCGGATCAGCGTGACGCAGGGCGTCTCGCCACCGGGGCAGACAAGTGTCGCCCTGTCCTCCGAAACATCGGCGACCAGCCCTGCGGCGCGGTAGAACGCGAGCCCGGCGTCCATGTCCGGGACTTCGAGCGTAAATCCGGCAACACCCAAAACCGCCATGTCAGCTCTCCCGCCTAAGGTTCACCACGCCGTCGTGCCGCCATCGATGCGGATGTCCGCCGCGGTCATGAAGCTGCTCTCGTCGGAGGCGAGAAACAGCGCGGCAGCGGCGACTTCCTCGGGCTGCCCGGCGCGGCCGAGCATGATCTTGTCGAGCATCACTTCGGAAAACTCGGGCATCTGCAGCAGCGCGCGGGTCGCCCCCGTTTCGATCAGACCCGGGGACAGCGAATTGACGCGGATGCCGTGATGGCGGCCTTCGAGTGCGAGGTGACGGGTCATCGAAAGGACCGCGCCCTTGCCGGCCGAATGCGCAAGGCCCGGGAGCGCCTTGTAGGTGATCCAGCCCGAGACCGAGGCCATGTTGACGATCGACCCGCCGCGCTCTTTCAGCGCGGGCCAGGCGGCCTTGGTCAGGTTGAAGACGATCTGGACTTCCGCATCGAGCGTTGCGGCGAAGTCCGCGTGGGTCAGGTCCTCGAACCAGCCGAAATGGGCGTCGGCGGCATTGTTGAACAGGACATCGATCTTGCCATAACTTTCCAGGGCCAGCGCGACGAGCGCGTCGCAGGCGGCCACATCGCGCAAGTCGCAGGGTTCGAGCGAGACCATCGCACCGCCCGCTGCATGAACCCGCTCGACACAGGCGCGCGCGGCCTCCGCATTGACATCGCAGCCGACGACCTTGGCCCCTTCGCGCGCGAAAATCCCGGCAGCGGCACCCCCCATGCCGCCACCGGTGCCGGTGATCACGCAGACCTTGCCGGCAAGACGCCCGCTCATGCCGAAACTTGCGCATGGCGCGGCGCGACGACATATTCGGCCAGATCCGGATCGGCGGTCATTTCCGCCTCGAAGGTCTGGTTCGGGAACGGGTACAGCGTCGGAACGCCTTCGGAATCCTGATACCAGCTGACGCACCCGCCGGTCGCCCAGATCGTCTTGCGTGCCGCGTCCCGGTAAGTTGCCAGCAATGCCGCGGTCGCATCCTCACGCGGGGCCAGCGCCACGCCCTGATCGGCGGCGATGCTGATCAGCTTGATGATATGCGCGACCTGCAGTTCCGCCGTCAGAAACGCGCAGACATTGCCGATCGGGCTGAACGGGCCTTCGACCATGAAGAAATTGGGCATGTGGGGCACCGTCATGGTGCGGAACGCCACCGGCCGCTCGCGCCAGATATCCTCGATCTTGTGGCCATCGGCGCCCGTCAGTCGCAGCGGCCGGAAATAGGCCTGCGTGTCATAGCCGGTGGCGATGACGAGGACATCGAGTTCATGCAGCACGCTGTCGTCGGTGCGCACGCCGCCCGCTTCGACACAGGCAATGCGCTCGGTCACGAGTTCGCAGCCGGGGTCCTGGATCGCCTCGTAGAAGCGGGGCGAGATCACGATGCGCTTGCAGCCCGGCGCGTAGTCGGGCGTCAGCTTGGCGCGCAGCACAGGATCCTTCACCCTGGCGAGATTGTCGCGCACGTTCGATTCCAGAAACGCCCGCGCATCGGGATTGCCGCCGAGAATGGCGCCATCGGCGAGCGTGACCATTTCGGCCTTCTCGTCCTCGTACATCTTGGCAAGCAGAGAGGGATCGGCGGCAAAGGCGGCCTTCTCGGCATCGGTGTAGGCGGGGTTGTCCTGCTGCGCGACCCATTGGGGTGTGCGCTGAAACACGGTGAGCTTGGCGACCTTGCCAGCCAGTTCCGCGACCAGCTGGGTTGAGGTCGAGCCCGTGCCGATGATCCCGATGCGCTTGTCGGCGAGCGTGACCGAATGGTCCCATTGCGCGGTGTGGAACTTGGCACCCGCGAAGCTGTCGAGCCCCGTAATGTCGGGGAAATTGGGAACGTGGAGATAGCCTGTGGCGGTGATCAGGATATCGCTGACCAAGGTCTCGCCGCTTTCGAGCGTGATCGTCCAGGCATCGTTCTCCCACCGCCCGTCGACCACCTTGCTGTTGAAGCGGATGGCATCATGCACGCCGAAGACATGCGCCGCGCTTTCGAGATAGGCCCGGATCTCCGGCCCCGGGGAAAACCGGCGCGACCAATTGGGGTTCTGGAAGAACGAGTAGCTGTAGAAGTGCGAGGGAAAGTCGCAGTGCAGGCCGGGGTAGGTGTTTTCTCGCCAGGTCCCGCCGACGCGGTCGCCTTTTTCGAGAATCACGAAATCGGTGAAGCCCGCTTCCTTGAGCTTGATCGCCATCAGCACGCCGCCCATTCCGGCACCGATGATGGCAAGGCTCACTCCCTTCCGCGCTGGTTCGGCTGTGTTCGGCCCGGTCATGCACTTGGTTCCTTGTGGTACTCTGGTTCAGCTTGGGTGGCGGTCCTGCGCCCAACCCGCGATGATCGGCGGGGCAGCGTCGATCAGCGACATCGGCCCGGCAATGATGTGATGCGCGGCCACCGCGATATCGGTCAGGCACTTGCCCAGCGGGCTGGGATTGCGCAGCGCCGACGAGACCGAACCGAATGCGTAATTGACCACGTCCTTGCAGACCTGATGGGTCCAGGTCGTGACCTGACGTACCCGCTGGATCTGGAGATCGGACAGGCCTTGCCCCGCCTCGGCCAGTCGGTCGGCCTCGGCAAAGATGTCGATGGTGCGCGCGCGGGCCGCCTGGAACAGCGCCTCATGCTTCAGGAAATCATTCTGGAAGACAGGTGTGTTGGCGATGCAATCCGCCGAATAGAGCCGCTTCTTCTTCGAAGCCGCCATGGCTGCCTCGTGCAGCGCGCGCCGGGCGATGCCGAGCATGACGGCCGTATGCCCCGCGCAGACCACCACCAGCGTGCCGAGGTTTGCCGAACGCGAAGCGCGCTGCGGCTCGGTCCAGTACTGGTTGAAGGTCCAGTCCTCGGGAATGTCCTGCTCGGGCACGACATAATCAACGCTGCCCGTGGCCTGAAGCCCCACAACATCCCAGTTGCCGGCCAACTGGATCTGATCCTTGCGCAGGAACGCGCCGACCACTTTGGGCTTGCCGTCCGCCTGCATGACCGGTGCGCCATCGTCGAATACGACATTGGCGCCCGAAACCCAGTCGGCATGTCCAATGCCGGTGCCCCAATTGTGCGTGCCCGCAGCGCGGTAGACGCCGCTCGCGAATGTCGCCTTGCCCGTTGGCGCATAAGTCGAGGACATGATCGGCAGTCGTTCACCGCCGAACATGCGCGCCACATGCGCATCGGAGCTGTAGGTCGCCGCGACCATTGTCGCTACCGAATTGGCCATCAGCGACCACGCGGTGGGCGCGTCCGATCCCGCCAGTTCCTCGACCATCTCGATGAACGTGACCGCCGAGACGTCGCTGCCGCCCAGCGCTTCGGGCACGAGCAGCCAGAACAGCCCTTGCTCGCGCAGCGCTTCTGCCGCCACTGGCGACATCGTGTTCGCGTTCTCTGGCTTGGCCGCCTCGGTCTCGATCAGGTCGCGCAGTTCGCGCGCGCGCTCGGCATATGGATTGCTCATCGCCATTCATCCCAGGAAGTGCTGTTGGCTGTCTGCGGCGTGGCTGCACCCGGCTTGCGGTTCGCGCCGATGCCGCCCGACATGTAGGTGCCGATCCGGTTTCCATCCGTGATCGGGACATGCAGCACCGAAGGGTGCTCTGCATCATGGTGGACAGTGACCCACGAAGGCTGCTGCTGCAACAGGTGTCCCTGTCCAAGCATATCGAACAGCGTATCTGCCGGATCCTGATCAGACGAACTGATCCGCAGACCGATCCGGTGACCCTTTTGAAACACGTTCGCAGTCGGCACCAGATTGATGTCGAACCTCTGCGGCGCGCCGGTGTCGACGGGCTGCGGATCGGTGAAATCGTACTGCCAGAGCCAGGGCCGCGATGTCTCGGGATTGGTCCTTGCGAGCGATCCCTTAAGCCAGCCGCGCGTGAGCAGGCGGCTTGAACCGTCCGGCGCGATATCCCAAAGCGAGGCAAAGACCAGCACTTCAGGCTGGTTGGTCGAGACATAGACCGTCGCCGTGAGCGGGCCGATCACTTCGGTCCGCTCGACCATCGGCGGGGTGGCAAACGCCGCGCCGCCGCGCGCGTTGTAATTGTTGTCTTCGTAGCTCGTCCCGCCTTCGTGCGGCCAATGCTCATGCTCGCTGAGCAATCCGCCGCCGTGGAGATAGAAGGGGTGCCAAACTGTCTCGGGCAGCGGCCATGCGGTACTTGTCTTCCACCGACCGTCGCCGCCAGTGACGAACACACGGATATCGGGCTCGTCCATGTAGCCGGTATCGATGCCCTTGAGCCAGTGATCGAACCAGCGCAGCGATTCAAACGCGTACTGGTAGAGCGGCCTGTCGAGGTAGATCGGCGGGCCGACGATCAGCTTCTTGGGTGCGGTGATCTTCTCCCAGGCACGGAATTCGCCGGGGAGGTGCAGGAAATACATGTCCCACGATGAGCCGATCAGCATCGGCACACGGATATCCTCGAGGCAGGGGTTGCGCTCTTGCCAGTAGGGCCCGTCCTCGGGATTGAGCAACACGTCGAGGATCAGCGGATTTGCGCCCTTGTCGGGCGCGGCGATCGCCGCCGCGAGTTCGGGAACCGCCAAAATGTCGCGATTGCGGCGCAGCGCGGCAAGGCGCCGATTGTACTCCTCCTCGCCAAGGCCCTCCAGCGACCAGCCACGAACGCGCACGCCGGCAAGGTGCTTCGACCAGTTGGTCAGGAAGCTGTGGGCCAGGATGCCACCGTGATAGAACTTGTCGCGGTAGAAATCGGTGTACCCATAGGGCGCGAAAACCGCTTTCAGCGCGGGCGGGTTCTGCGCCGCGACCTGCTTGGCGCAGACCGCGAAATAGGACACGCCGAACATGCCGACATTCCCGTCGCACCAGTCCTGCGCCGCGATCCAGGCGATGACCTCGACCACGTCCTGCACCTCGCGCGGGCTATAGTGGCCATATTCGCCGCCGGATTGGCCGGTGCCGCGCGCATTGACGATGACATGGGCATAGCCGCGCCGAACATAGAACTGCGGGTCGCCCGCCTCGGCCTGGGCATTGCGGCCCTGCACCGCCTGCGGGCGCGAGGGGCTGTACTGCATCGCCGCGTCATAGGCATGCACGCCGATCAGCGCGGGAAAACGCCCCGGCGCGTCTGGCCGGAAAATCTGCGCAGCCACCGCGATGCCATCGGACATCGGGATCATGACATTGAAGTCCGACCGAACCGCGTGGACCCGCGGCGAGACCTGCCAGCTTGTCGAGAACATCGAACTCAGGCCTGCAGCGCGGCAACCGCGGCTTCTGCAACCTTGAGATCGAGATCGGCACTGGCCCCGCTGACACCAACCCCCCCGACGCAGGCACCGTCGACCATGACCGGGATGCCGCCGGCGATCACCGAGAAGTTGGTCAGATGCGGCATCGACATGGTCGAGCCCTGATCGCTCGTCACGAAGTCCTTGATGTAGGCGGTGGGGGCCGAGGCCATGGCCGAGGTCCAGGCTTTCCTGAACGCGATATCGAGCGTCATCGCGCTCGCGCCGTTCATCCTTGCGGTGGCGACGATCTGCCCAGCGCGGTCCACTGCGATCAGCGACATGGGAATGCCCATTGCCTGCGCCGCGTTCACCCCGGCGGCAAGCGCCGCGTTTGCCGCCTCGAGCGTCAGACTGGAATAGGGGGCGGCAATCGCGAGATCTGCGCTCATTTCATCATCCTCTGTTTTCCGGATCCGGCTGTGCCGGTCGGCATGTCCGACCTGCTGCCCGGGGGCGCAGGTTCACTGATGAGGAAATGCTAGGAGCGCCCCATGGTGGTGAAAAATGGTTTGTTTTTATGGCCAATATTTTTGGAGGTTATTCGTCAGCCGGGCTGACCTCTAGTCAGCATGCAGCAGGTGGGTGCGGGCATATGCAGCCAGGTGGTTGCGAAACCAGATATGGCCCGGATCGTTGTCAAACCGCTTGTGCCAGATCATGCTCTGTTCGAGCGGGCCGATCGCGAAGGGCGGTTCGAGGATCGTCAGCCGGTCGTCCAGCCCCGCATTCCTGACGACTCTGTGCGGTACGATGGCTGTCATTGCGCTGTCGATCACGGCCTCGATTGCGAGATTGTAGGTGGGCACAACGATGGGCGTGTTCGGCCGCTTGGACATGGCGCTGAGGCTGCGTTCCGGAATGCTCACGAGATTGCCCCCGAACCGAGTCTCGACATGATCGATCCGGCAGAAATCATCGAAGCTCATGCCTTCAAAAAGCAAGGGGTTCGACTTGTCACCGATCAGCACATAGTGGTCGGAAAACAGGCTTTCGTGCGAGAACGACAGCAGGTCACCGCCCGGGTCCCAGACCCCGGGCTGAAACAGCTGGATGCACAGGTCGATCTCGCCATCCTGTAGCCGGCGCAGCAGATCGGGCGCGACGAACACGTCGATTTGGCAATGAACGCCCGGGGCCTTGCGACGCATTTCGCGCAGCGCCGGCACCCCGAAGATCTGCGCGATCGAACTCGACATCAGGACGCGGAAGCTTCGGCTGTCGACCGCAGGATCGAAGCCCGACCTGCTCTCCACGAGCGTGCGGACCTGGTGCAGAAGTTCCTTCACCGGCTGCGCCAGATCCTGCGCGAAGGGTGTCAGCTCCATCCGGCGGCCAACGCGCTCCAGCAACTGGTCGGAAAACTGCACGCGCAGCTTCTGCAGCGCGACGCTGACTGCGGGCTGCGTCACACATAGCCGCGAAGCCGCGCGGGTTACGCTCTGTTCGCTGAGCAGCGCATCGAGCGCCACAAGCAGATTAAGATCAAGCCCGTCAAAATGCATGACGGTCTTCGCCGGTTCGGCCCCTGTATGCTGACACTGTCCACCCCCTCGCGTACGCGGTGATCTCGCGCATTTCTAATACGATACGCCGGTGAGGATTTGAAAGCGAGACGGGAGGCGACGGGCCCAGCCGGCGCGAGACCTGACCCTAAGCTCCTTGCACCGCTGCATAGATTTCGGAGAAATCGGCGTAGATCGCCATGCGGCGAAAGCCGGTTTCGTCGCGAGTCACCATGGTCACCCCGCGCACCGTGTACTTGGCATCATCCGGCCGAACAAAAACGATCATGGCTTCACCCGCTGCGCTGGTCTCATCGCCGACAAGTTGGCCGTGGCTGTGCTTCAGCGAGCTGAAATTTCTGGTGAATTCGCGCAGGAACCCCAGAACAGCCGCCTTCCCTTGGATCAGAGGGGCGTTGTTGAACTGCAATTCCATGTCATCGGCGAACCATGCCCCGAAGCGTTCGGTATCCATGGTGTCCACGTCGTTGAAGTAGTCGGTCCACCATTGCATGTGGTTTTCCTCGCGTTTGATGGCGTCGCCGGGGTCAGTTTGCCAGCGCGCCGCCGTCGACGGCCAGGGCAATGCCGTTCACGAACGAAGCCCCTTCCGACAGCAGCCATTTGGCCGCCTCGCCAATCTCATGTGGCTCGGCAAAGCGCTGCATCAGATGGCGCATCTTGAGCTTTTCGACGTGCTGGCTGAAGCTGGGTTCGCTGCTCAAGCGTTCGATCATCGGCGTACGGACAATGCCGGGCAGGATGGCATTTACCCGGATTCCCTTCGCTCCATAATCCGCTGCGGCGGCGCGCGTTATGCCGATGACCCCGTGCTTGGCCGCGATATATTCCACCGCATTGGGTATGGCGATCTGGCCAAGGCCGGAAGCCGTGTTGACGATCGAGCCGCCGCCGGTCTTCAGCATCGCCGGCACCTGGTATTTGATGCAAAGGAACACGGCCGTCAGATCGATCTGAATGACGCTGTTCCATTGCGTCAGCGTAAGTTCGTCGAGCGGTGTGTTGTGCTGCTCCATTCCGGCGTTGTTGAACGCTCCGTCGAGGCGGCCATAGTGGGCCACCGTCGCCGCAACCAGGCCTTCGATTGCCGCTTCCGACGACAGGTCGGCAGGCGCGAAAATGGCGTCGTGGCCCTTCGCGCACAGCCCATCCGCAATGGCCTGACCAGCCTCGATCGCGATATCGCTGATGACCAGTCGCGCACCTGCCTCTGCGAGCACCGAGCAGGCCGCCGCGCCGATACCTCCGGCACCCCCAGTTACTAGGACGACCTTTCCTTCCAGCGCCGGCCTCATGGCTATCTCCCCTGTTTCTGTTCTGACGAGCCGGACTCTAGATAGGCACCTGAAACTCGGGAAATCGTTTTCATTTATGCGGCGGATGACGGCGGATTATGTCAACGGGAAGTAGCAGCCGCAGGTAGCAGCATTCAGAGAATTCCAGCCACTCAAGCGCCAACAGATTAACGTGTGTTTCCGAGAAACTTTTGCATGCGCCTCAATGACCGCGATTGCTGCGCATATCTGACAATTCACTTGAAAGAGCACTGCGGCAGGTTCTGCGAGATGCGGACACCCGCGGTAGCTGATCTGAACGGCCGGCTCTGGTCGGGCCCCGCCGAAGCCGTTGAACTCTCGCACTTCAGCCGACTCGGCGCCAGAGTTCTCAGTTCGCGATACGGAGGGCCGCTGCCCTGCGTCCAAGTACCAACGCATGATGGACATACGCGGCTTCCGCCTCTTGAACGGCGCAGCAGAACCCCTACGTGGGCCGAAAATTCGTTGCGAATATTTCGAATATATGCAATCAGGCTTAGCCGCCAATCTTCCCGAGGATGCCATGACATTGCCCGCACACGCTGAGCCTTTCGGCGGCCGTATGCCTTCGGCCGACGATCGTCACATGGCCAACCAGCTTCGGCAGATTCTGGCTGCGCAAAAGGCAGGTGAAGCAACCTTGCGCGTCAGGGCGCCCGGCGATCCTAGCCCTGTGGAAGTGACCTTGACGCCGGCAATGTCTGATCTGTTCCTCGAGTTGCTGCGTCATGTCGGTAGCGGCCATGCTGTCACGCTCGTGCCGATTCAGGAATTGCTGACAACCCAGCAGGCGGCAGATCTGCTGAATGTATCACGTCCGCATCTGATCAAGCTGCTGGAGCAAGGGGCAATGCCCTATTCGTTTGTTGGGCGGCACAGGCGGATCAAGGCGCAGGATGTTTTCGACTACAAGGCACAGCGTGACCTCGAACGGACTGAAGCCCTCGATGCACTGATGGCTGGCGATTCGGATCTGATCTGAAAGCCGATGTTCGCCAACAGGTACACCGCGCTGATCGATGCCTGCTCGCTGGTCAGCGTCTGGCGCCGGAATCTGCTCTTGAGCCTTGCCGAGGCGGAGTTCTTCCGCGTCCGTTGGTCGCATCAGATCCTCGCAGAAACCGAGCGGACACTCGCACGGCTTCAGGCGGATCGCGGCTATCCCGATGCGACCGCTCGGGCGGCCCGCGCGATTGCCAGCATGAAGCGCGCCTTTCCCGAAGCGCTTGTTGAAGACTTCGACCGTCTGCTTGGTTCGGCTGTGGGCCTGCCGGATTCTGGCGACGAACATGTTGTCGCTGCCGCACTCAAGACCCAGGCTCAAGCCATCGTGACGGAGAACCTGTCGGACTTTCCAGCGAATGTTCTCGGCTCGCTGAACCTCGAGGCGCGCAGCGCTGACGAGTTCATTGCCGACACCATTGCGCTGGAAGAAGGTCTTGCGATTTCAGCGATCCGCGCAATGCGTCAGCGCCTGCAGCGCCCGGAAATGCAACCCGGCGACATGTTGCGATCGCTCGAAGCACACGGGCTGCTGGAGACCGCTTCGATACTGGCGCCGCATATCGGCGTACTGTGATCAAACACCGGCCGTCCCTTCCGACAACCGGCCTAGAACGACATGAGCCCCCTCCAGCGGGACAAATAGCCGGGTCTGGAACCGGATGATCTCGGTGAAGCAGCCCTGGGCCTTGTACCAATCGAGCCGGGCGGCCGACCAGCCCGTGAGCTCAAGTCGCTGCGCGCTGTTGACAAGACTGCGTTTCAACATGAGCGGCTCACGCGCCTTGACCGGCATGGCACGCCCGCTCGCGAGGACCGCCGCGACGAGGCTCTCCGGTGCAATGTCAGGACGCGCATCGAGTCCCAGAGCGCTGCAGATCTCTCCGACAGCATGGAGCGGAACCTCGCGCCCCAGCAGCGAGCGGCCGTCTCGCGCAGAGATCCGGCTCACCCGAACGTGGTCGGCTGGCAGCTTGTCCCAGACGGGAAGGAGCAGGCCGGTGGCTAAATGAAGCCGCTCCCGCTTGAGCGAGGATAGCGCCTCGTCGACTTCGGTCTGCCAGGCGGCGCGGAAGGTCGGTTCGTCGACGGCCTCCCAGCTACTTTCGGCAAGCTGGTCGGCGGTGAGGTAGCTTCGCTTCAGGGGACGCACCAGTTCGTACCGTACGATCCGGCTTCCGTCGTCTGCCAGCAGGCTGCGCGCCGGGACCTGCATAGCCGCCCGGCCCGAGCGCGTGTTGCGCAGGAACCGATGGCGATGGTCCGATGCTGCTTCCAGCTGATCAAGCCGCTCTAGCGTCAGCGGTTTAAGCGCGCGGGCGATCTCGATTTCGAGCAGGTGGGTGGTGGCCCCTGACACACTGTCGGTCCTGAGGAGAGTGTCCGACAGGATTTCGAAGCTCTCGACCGCGATGGTCTCAAGCCCGAGATCGAGCGTGCCGGCGGCCCGGGCCGCGTCGATCCGCGCTTCGACAAGGCCGAGAAACTCATCAAAAATCCCGTTCTGCAGACCGATAGGCAGAGCGAGAATGCGATTGAGCCAGCGCTGGATCGTGGGAAGGTCGTCGACCATGCCGCCATCAGGCCCATCGATCCTGAGACCAGTAAGGTCCTGGAAACGAGCGAGCCCAACTGCCTCGAGTTTGCCCTGAAACAGCAGGCCGAACCAGCGGTTGAGCGCATCCTTGGCGTAAGTGCTTTCGAGATTGTCGGCGGGGTCGAACAGGTTCTGCCCGCCAGTCTGGCGCTGGCCGCGTGTGAGTGCGCCAAGGCTGTCGAGCCGACGGGCGATCGTCGAGATGAAGCGGCGCTCGCCGCGCACGTCGGTGGTCACGGGGCGGAACAGCGGCGCTGAGGCCTGATTGGTGCGATTGGTGCGGCCGAGCCCCTGGATAGCTGCATCGGCGCGCCAGCCCGGCTCGAGCAGGAAGTGGACACGCCGTGCCTGGTTCCTGGCGGAAAGGTCGGCGTGATAGCTGCGGCCTGTGCCGCCGGCATCCGAGAAGACAAGGATGCGCTTGTCGCCGTTCATGAAGGCCTGCGTCTCGGCCAGGTTCGCGCGCGGCGTGCGCGACTGAAGCTTCTGCCGTCCGTCGTACCCGACGATGAGCCGACGCGTGCGCCCGGTGACTTCGGCGACCCTGTCGGTGCCGAACCGTTCGATGATCGCATCGAGCGCGGTTGCGATCGGCGGTAGTGCGCAAAGCTGCTCGACCATCCGGTCGCGCGCAGCGAGCGCGGCCTGGCAGAAGACCGGACAGCCTTGTTCGTCGCTCATCGGTTCAGACCGAGGATTGCCGTTCTCGTCGGTGAAGACCGCCATCAGCCGGACGGGAAAGCTCTTCATCAGGTAGTCGACCACATACTCGCGCGGGCTCAGATCGATTTCGAGCGCCTCACGTTCTTCGTCAGTGAGGTCGGCGAGACGGCGGTCCAGCATGGCCTCGGCCGTCGAGACAAGCTGGACCACGACGGCATTGCCTTCAGCGATGGCGGTATCGATGGCGGGGAGCAGGCTCGGCAGCTTCATCGAAAGGAGGAGCTGGGCGAAGAAGCGCTGCTTCGTGCCTTCGAAGACCGACAGTGCTGCGGACTTCGCGCCGCTGTTGAGCGTGCCTCCGGTTTCCCCATCGACGATACGGGTGGCTTCGAGGGCCTCGCGCAAGTTTGCATGGATGATCGCCCAGGCTTCGGCATAGGCATCGTAGACCGCAATTTGATCCGCACTCAGGGCATGTTCGAGGATCTCGTACTCGACCCCGGCGAAGGACAGGGCCCGCGCAGTATAGAGCCCGAGTGCCTTCAGATCGCGGGCCACAAGTTCCATCGCCGCGATACCTCCCGCGCGAATATCGGTCACGAACTCCTCGCGTGTCGCAAAAGCCGTCTCGGGACCCCAGAGGCCAAGCCTCGTTGCATAGGCCAGATTGTTGACGTCCGAGGCGCCGGTCGCAGAGGCATAGAGGACACGGGCGCGCGGCAGCAGGTTTTGCAGGCGCACGCCGGCCACGCCTTGCTCGGAGCCTTTGACCTTGCCGCGCGAACCTTCGCCGCCGGCAGCGTTGGCCATGGCATGGGCTTCGTCGAAGACGATCACGCCGTCGAAGTCCTCCCCTGCCCAGGCGAGGATCTGATCGAGCCGGGTTGCATCGGCCCTTCCCGAGCGCAGGGTCGGATAGGTCACGAAGAGGATGCCTTCCTGCATCGTGACAGGGCTGCCGAGCTTCCAGGTCGCGAGTGGCTGGATGTCGATGGGTAACCCGCCGAGCGCGGACCAATCCCGCCGCGCATCCTCGAGCAGCGCTTCGTTCTTCGAGATCCAGATGTGCCGGCGAAAGCCCTGAACCCAGCGATCGAGAATGACGCTCGCAACCTGGCGGCCCTTGCCGGCCCCAGTGCCATCACCGAGGAAGTAGCCCATGCAATACGCTTTGCCCTCTGCGCTGGGCTTCAGAACGCAGCCTTTGTCGTCGGGCTCGAACCGGCCGGGCAGGTCTCGGGCATGGGCATTCACCGCATAGATCAGGGTTTCGATCTGGGCAGCTGAGAGCAGGCCTTTAGCGATCACGTGACCTGGAAGCTTCGGCACTGCAGTTGGCACCGGCGCGGTGATCGCGCCCATCGCGACGGATTCCACGAGCGGTGTTGGGTGCTCAGCTGCGCCAGCTATGGCAATCCGGCTCGGACGATAAGGGAGATAGTGGCCGACCTGCTCAGGCGTGGCAGCAGGTACGTCGAGTGCGGAAAATGCGACCGGCGCCGCTCCGGCAGACGATACCGTCCGGGGCAATGGCACAGGGACAGGTCGTGCTGACGGGCGCAGGTGCGGGAGGACGTTGATCGGTCGCCGCGGTGCGGATGATCCGGTTGCGATGGCGGCGCGCGGCGGCAGTGCGTCGACGAGCGCGCATTGTTCGCCGAAGTCCGATGTCTGGCCAGTGAGAGCCTCACCTCCGCAGTGGACCTTGTCGATCACCAACAGCCGCGTCGTGATCGACGTTCCGTGCGCGACAAACCCGCGCTCGATCGTGAGATCAAGGCGCAGGGTTGCCGGACCTGCAGTTCGACAAAGAAATCTGGGGAGGTCGAACCACTCCGGCAGGATTGCCGTAAGCCGTCCGCCAGCCACGAGCCGGTCCCACGCCGAGCGGAGGTGGCGCAGGGCAGTCTTGCCATCGCGGCCGCGCTCGGCGCTCCCGGAATAGGGCGGGTTCATGAGGACGACGCTGGGCCGTACGGATGCGGGGAGAAGCTCATCGATGAGTTCCCCGTCGTGACTGGTTATCGCTGCATCGGGGAACAGGTGCCCGAGACACTCCCGGCGGAGCGCAGAGATCTCGTTCAGCGCGAGGCCGCACGCGGCTTTCGCTGCCCAGACCGCGAGCATGCCCGTCCCTGCTGAGGGCTCGAGGGCAAGGTCGCCGCTCGCTGGCGAAGAGGCGCGCGCCGCCAACCATGCGAGACGCGGCGGAGTGGCGAACTGCTGAAGTTCGATCTGCTCCTCGCTGCGAACGGTCTGGCGCGGCACGAGGGTGTCGAGCTCGTCGAACTGCAATGCCGCAAGCGCTGGACTGGAGCTGAGCGCAATCGTCGCCCTTCGCTGCAGCCAGATGACCTGCGCCAGTTCGAGCGCGGCGTGAGCGTCACGGACCGACCAGCGCCCGGCAGCATCGCTGCCGCCAAACTGGGCGGTCAATTCAGCATTGAGGATCAACCGCGAGATCGGCTCTGACCGGTCGAGCCGGGCGGCAAGTGCCCGCGCAACCAAGAGCACCACAGGCTCACAGGACAGCGGCAAGGCAAACGTGGGGAGAGTGGACATGGAAAACCTCCTGATGACACCCGCGCCATGCGGGTCTCGAAAGGCTCCACGCCCCCTCCCCTCTCCTGAGGATCAGGCTGTAACGGGCTGCCGGACCCGAAGAACATCGTTGAAGTCGGCGCCCGGCTGCTCGGGACAGTGCGTCACGATCACACGTCCTTCCCGCTCGTAGGCGGCCCGGGCGCGGCGTTCAGCCTGTTCGCCGGCAGCGTCGTGATCGATGAAGAGGTGGAGCTCGCTCACGCTCTCCGGGATCGAGACCAGCCCATAGCGCTCAGTGCCCAGCGTCGCCCAGCAGGGGATGCCGAAAAGCTCCCTTGCGGAGAGGGCCGTCTCGATTCCCTCGGCCAGGCCGAGCTTGCCGCCGCGGGGACCGTGAAGCCGCACCGCACCCCGGCCAAGAGCCCCAAGCGCGCGCTTCGGACCCTCAAACCGGGCAACCGTGAAGGTCTTGAACTCGAGAAAGGTGCGATGCAGCGCAATGACCCCGAGGTCGGTGCGCACGGCCGCGAGCAGCGCGGGCAAGAACCTCACCGCGCCCTTGGGTCCGAGCGGTGTGCGTGGGTGATACCGCAGATCGGGAGATCCCACCGAGATACCTCGACCTGCAAGATATCGCTCTGCGGGACTGTCCACGAGGCACGTTGCTTCCCGCCAAAGCCGCTGAATGCTCTCGTTCGGCACGGTTTCCGGCAGAGCGGTTCGAACGGGCGCGGCCCGTCCATCGAACAGGGACGAAGGCTTCACGCCGCGCTGGGCCAGCGCAGCGAGCACAGCGTCATTCGGACATCCGGCAAAGCAGTGGAACAGGATGGCCCGCGAACCCAGCGCCACGCTGAGCGACGGGGTGCGGTCTTCATGGGCCGGACATCGGCACATGCCGCGCGAACGCGACCAGGTGCCGCCAAGGTCGGCAACGATCTGGCGGGCACGCACTTCAAGGCGATCGGTAAGAAGGGCATTGAGCATTGGGCATCTCCATCAAGGATGCCACCGCCCACGCAGCCTCCGCTCTGCGCCCATTCGAAACGCGCTTTATCACGCGCTTTGTTCTATATATGTTCTCACGCGAGTCGGCTAGAGGAACGTTCGAGATGACCAGACGATCAGGGTGTGTTTTGCCTTTGGCACTGGCACTGGCACTAGCCTCGACAAGCAATGCATCGGCCGCCGAAACTCCACTCGCGATGCCCGCACAAGCTTCCAATCCTGCTGCAGGCGTAACGACTCAAACTGGCCAAGGCGGGTTTGCGCTTGTGACGTTCGGTGCTTGGCCAAATCAAGAACTGAATCCGCGTCGCAGTCCATCACTCCCAGTGGCCGTTCGCCCTCTTCGTGCGGTGGCGGGTGGCGATAGGCCTGGGAATTTCAGACGGGCTATCTACCTCCCTCATGTAGCCGCAGCGGAACGACAGTACGCGCTGCCTCCCGGACTGCTCGACGCTCTGATCTGGACTGAGTCACGCTACAACCCATGGGCTCGCAGCAAGGCCGGCGCTGTGGGCCTGGGGCAGCTCATGCCAGGCACAGCGCAGGCAGTCGGGGTCGCCAATCGCTATGACCCGAAGGCAAGTGTTTGGGGTGCTGCTCGCTATCTCAGCCAAATGATCCAGCAGTTCGGAGCGATCCACTTAGCCGTTGCCGCGTACAATGCTGGACCTGGTGCGGTACAAGCGGCCAGAGGCATTCCAAGCAACGCGGAAACGCCAAAATACGTCCAGAAAACACTGAAGGCATGGCGACAATCCATGCGCTGATTCCCGAGAGTTCGAATTCTTCGGCCTCCGCCAAACGCCGATGGAAGAGACGGGCCCAAAGCTCTTCGTCAGGCTCGGCCGGCTCAGTCGGGTTCCCCGACCAAAAAACAGCAACCCTGAGGTGCAAATTCGGCCAAACCGCCCGTAATCCGGGACTGCCGAAAAGTGTGGGATAAAGTGTGGTCTGTTAAAAATCTTGTTTATAAATTTTGCTATATATTCAGATATTTATTCAATTTTATTGGCTTCCTCCGTCTCCGCCACTTTGCGATCTGCGAGGCTCCCCTAAAGTCCCATTTCTATTGCATTTTTGCCGTTTTGTGGCCAATATTGTTCCCTGTTTGTTTCGATTGATCCCGATGCAGCCGAGCCCATCCGGGGGCGTTTGCGGGGGCACTCAATCACAGATCCGGGGGCATCCATGCTCACAGAAATCGTCGTCAAAAATGCCAAGGCAAAGGACAAGGATTACAAGCTCGCCGACTTCGAGGGCTTGTACCTTTATGTGACCAAGTCCGGCCATCGCAGCTGGCGGCTGAAGTACCGGTTTGCCGGCAAGGAACGGCGACTCGTTCTGGGCAGCTACCCTGATCTGCCCCTGAAGGCGGCGCGCGACCGGAAAATTGCCGCGCGCAAAATGCTGGCCGACGGCCGCGACCCCGGGCTTGAGGCGCAGAAGGTCAAGGTCGAGCGCGCGGTGGCAGCCGGCAACACCTTCGAGACGTTAGCGCGGGGCTGGTATGACCTGCAGAAGAGCCGCTGGACGCCGATCCATGCAAGCGATGTCATCGGCAGCCTCGAGAAAGAGGTGTTCCCTTGGATCGGCAAACTCCCCATTCGCGAGATTGATGAGCCTCTGGTACTTTCGGTATTGCGAAAGATCGAAAGGCGAGGCGCAATCGAGACCGCGCACCGCGTGCGCCAGCGGATGTCGGCGGTATTCGTCCATGCGATCGCAGAGGGGGCGGCAGCACGTGATCCGGCAGGCGTGGTCACCAAGGCGCTGAAGCCGGTGCCGCGCGCCCGCAAACGTCCAGCACTTGTCTCGATCGATGCCCTACACGACATGATCCGGAAGACGGAAGCCGAGCCCGCCTCTCCCGTCACAAAGCTTGCCTCCCGCTTTCTGGCATTAACCGCTCAGCGCCCCGGCATGATTCGGGCCCTGCCATGGACAGAGATCGAGAACGTGGATTGGAGCAACGAGGAGCCTTGCCCCGATGCGCTGTGGCGCGTGCCCGCCGCACGGATGAAACTAATGCTTGAGCTCAAGCACGACGATGGGTTTGAACATCTGGTGCCGCTGTCAGCCGAGGCGGTTGCGGTGCTGCGCACAGTTCATGTGCTGACGGGTCGAGGACCGCTGATATTCCCCAGCAACCGCAATGCACGGGTGCCGATGAGCGAGAACACGCTGAGCTATTTCTACAACCGTTGCGGCTATCAGGGCAGGCATGTGCCGCATGGGTGGCGAGCATCATTTTCGACCATTATGAACGAGTGGGCCGAGCGCGGCGGCACGCCGGGAGATCGTCATGTCATCGATTTGATGCTGGCACATATCCCTGAAAGCGTTTCCAGCTCGGAAGGGGTTTACAACCGGGCAGCATACCTCAAACGGCGCCGTGAGATCGCGAGTGCATGGGGCGTATTGCTACTCGGGATCTTTCCTGAACCAGCGAAGATGCTCGGTTGGCCAAGCCGGTAGGGTAAGCACTGCATCAAATCCCCATCTCGAACGGCACCACCTTTGTGATCGTGCGCTCTAGCTCGGGCGGCTCTTTTCCCATCTGCTCGGGTGCTGGCGCTTTCCCGCCCGCCTGCCCTTTAGCGGCGGCGGCACCAAGCCTTTCGGTCACCTCAAGCGCCGAAGTCTTGTCACCAGGATTGCGGTCGATGCCCATCGCGACCTTGTCGCGACTGTCGACGATGAGTGTCAGCTCATCGCGCAGCCGGGTAATGGTCACGAGGAAGTTCCGGGCCGAGAGCAGCTTGCGGGTCTGACTGTCCATCACCGCGATGCCTTTGTCGGAGGTTAGTCCCTGCGCCATGTGGGCGTTGAGCGCGTAGGCCAAATCAATCCGCGCCAGCATCGGATCATCGGGCTTGAGTGCGTGCTCCATCTCCGTCGATGTCCGCACAGTAACGCTGCCCGGCTTGATGGCGGTGATCGTCGCACGGTCAGCATTGATGAGCCCGCGCTGGTGGTCGTTCGCGGTCCAGCGGATCGTGTCTCCGGTGTAGAGCGTCAGCGGCTTGCGTTCATGCAGCTGGACCGCCTGCCCATCTCCCTTGGCTCCGATGCGGGACGGGACGAACGTGTGCTGCCTGCCGCTGGCATCCCGAAGCTCGACGACGCCTCGGCCAATGTCGACCCTGACGATGTCGTATCGCCCTTTGGCAAGCTGTTGTCGCGCTTGCCGGCTGGCCAGCTCCAGCACCATGCCCGGCGCGTAGGTGCGCACATGCCGCAGTTCCTCGCGCGTGGCGTTGACGCGGGAGAGCACGGTTAGGTCGATCTTGCCGGGCCCGATCTCGCCATTGGCCGCAAGACCAGTCTGCACGGCCACGTTCACCTCGTCGCGCAGCTTGCGGCCTGAGACATAGATCCCGGTGCGCTCACGCTCGGCACGCGGGAGCGAGAGCCACCGCTCGGCGGCCATGACGGCACTGTTCTCGCTGACCTCGACGATATGATCCTTGAGATGATCGAGCGCATCGCTAGTGCGCCCTTGCTGGGCAGCCGCCTGAGCAAGCTTTAGCGTTTCTGACCGTGCCCGCAGATTGGTATCCATGCGCGCTGTCTCAGTGCCAGTGGTCAGCGCCAGCGCAAAAGGCTTGCCCGCCTCGACCGCACCAAGCTGCTTCGGATCGCCCATCAGAACGAGGCGATCAACCTTGAGCATGTTGGCGAGCCGGACCAGGCGGTCCTGATCGCGGGTCGAGACCATCGAGGCTTCGTCCAGCACCAACACAGTGTCGCGATACGAAGCTTTCGCTACTGCCAGCTCTTGCTTGCTTACTTTCCCGTCGAGCAGGCTCCGGTGCTGTCCGAGGAACCGGTGCAAGGTCATCGACGGGATACCCGTCTCGCGCTCCAGCATGCGCACCAGCGTGTTCTGCACACCAAGCCCGATCACCCGCTTGCCGTTGTCGCTGAGGAGCTGCGTAGTCGGGCGCAGCAGGCTGGATTTGCCGGCACCAGCCACACCCTGCACCGCAACAATGCGGTTGGAGGACGAGAGGATCATCCGCCCCGCTGCTTCCTGGCCGGCATTGAGCCGCATGCTGAAGTTGATGCTGGCCGAGGCTTGCAGCGAGGGCCCCGCCTCCTCGCCCGGCATGATCGGCGAAGAGGCGCCTTTGCCCTTGTTTATTTCGGCGAGCATGCGGGCTTCAAGAGCTGCGGCATCGGTGGTGGTCAGCCACCCTTGCATGACGCCGCGCCCTTTGCTGAGCGCCCCCTGGTCAGCCAGCTGCTCGATGCGTTTCTCGATCAGCGGCATGGTTGTGGGCAGGCCGAAGTCCAGCGCTGCTTTGGCCAGATCGGTCGCCTTGAAGGCCGCCTCGCGCTCCGACAATTGGCGCACGGCCGAGGCAACGGCATGGGCTGCTGCAATCTCCTGCGCAGGCCGAAGATGGATGCGCGCGGGGACCAGAGGATCCCCTTCCTTGATCCCCAGTCGCTCGGCAAGTTCGAGCGCTATGACCTTGCCTCGCTGCGCGATGGAGGGGCGATCACGGTGAAGCTTCTGCTCAGCCATAGCGATCGCCGTTGACCGCTGTCGGGCATCACGAACCATGCCCTGCAGGTCGAGACCCAGCCCCCATGCCCGGTCCTGCCATTGAGTCAGAAGGGCATCGCGATCGACGTCTTTCTCCTTTGCAGACCGCGTTGCCAGCGTGGCGATCACACCTGCTTCAAGCCCGCTACCACGTCGGGCTTCGAGCACCTCCTGCCGCCGCGTGGAGAAGGCCATGACCGCCTCACGACCGATGCCTTGGGCCTCGAAGTTGCCGTGCTTGCCGACCTCGCCCACGCGGTATCCGAGCTTCTCAACCTCCACCCTGAAGCGCGCCATGGTCATGGCATTGAGCAGCGTGTTGAGCTGCCAGAGCCGGTCGTTCCGCAGCGCTTTCCAGGTGCCATCATTGCCCTGCGTGTTGATTGCCACTGAGAAGTGACCCGGGATTTCCATCGAGATTTGACCCGGGTGGATATGTGTCCCCGGTGCGGGGGGTGGGTCAAGCGGGTGATTTGGCCTTTCGTGTTTTGGGT
>JAIYAL010000011.1 GCA_027489095.1 Erythrobacteraceae bacterium | reverse complement strand
GCGGCCTGATCTTCAGCCGAAAGGCTTTCGTACCAGTCGCCCTGGAAGACCATGCACACGCCGGTATTGGTCTGGAGCGCCGGGTCACTCGCCATGTTGCGCAGCCACGGGGTGGCCTCGATCCAGTCCTTCACGAGGCCGGCATTGGCATTGGCCCGCTCGACCAGCGCCTTGCGACCGCCGATCGACTTCGCCCATTCCAGCGCCGCGATGTAATCCTCGGTCGCCAGCATCGATGGGGTGTTGATGGTCTCGCCTTCGAAGATCCCGCGGTTGAGCTTGGCGCCCTTCTTCATGCGGAACAGCTTGGGCAGCGGCCATGCGGGATCGTAGCTTTCGATCCGCTCGACCGCCTTGGGGCTGAGGATCAGCATGCCGTGCTGGGCTTCGGAGCCCATCACCTTCTGCCACGAATAGGTCGTGGCATCGAGCTTCGACCAGTCCATCTCCTGCGCGAAGATGGCGCTGGTGGCGTCGTTGATGGTGATGCCCTCGCGCCCGGGCTCGAGCCAGTCGGTGTTGGGAATCATCGCGCCGCTGGTGGTGCCGTTCCAGGTGAACACCACGTCGTTGCGCTGGGGGATGGTGGTGAGGTCGGGGATCTCGCCATAGTCGGCGGTCAGCACCTGCAGATTGGGCAGCTTGAGCTGCTTGACCGCGTCCTGGATCCAGATGTTGCCGAAGCTCTCCCACGCGGCGACCGTCACCGGGCGCGCAGGATCAAGCATCGACCACATCGCGGCTTCGATCGCGCCGGTGTCGGACGCGGGCATGATGCCGATCAGGTAATCGTCGGGGATGCCGAGCAGTTCGCGGCTGAGATCGAGCGCATACTTGAGACGCGCCTTGCCGAGGCTCGAACGGTGCGAGCGGCCAAGCGATTCGGTTTTGAGCTTATCCAGCGACCAGCCGGGGAATTTTGCCGTGGGGCCCGAAGAAAAGAACGGGCGGTCAGGCTTCAACGAAGGCTCATGCGCGAGCCCGCGGGTGTACTCAGTCATGTATTCTCTCCTTGCAGAGAGCTCGCGCGGCGTTGGGACCGCGTGGCCCGCTGGCCGCTTTAGAGAGGGGCTGTGACAAGTCAATGAAGGAATCGATCCGCGCGGGACATGGGGAGGATAGGCTCTCGCAAAATCCGCGCGCCTCGCCTAAACGGGCCGCCTCATGGACGTCTCCGATCTGCGCGTTGCCCTGTTCAGTGGCAATTACAACTACACCCGCGACGGGGCCAACCAGGCCCTGAACCGCCTTGTCGGCTCGCTGCTGGCGCGCGGCGCCAAGGTGCGCGTCTATTCGCCCAAGGTCGCCAATCCCGATTTTCCTCCGACCGGCGACCTTGTCGGCCTGCCCAATATCCCGATGCCGGTGAAGGGCCGCGGCGAATACCGCCTGCCGACCGGGCTCGGCGCTGCGGTGCGCCGCGATCTTGCCGATTTCGCGCCCGACATCGTCCACCTCTCCTCGCCCGACCCATCGGGCCACGCGGCATTGAAGTGGGCGCGGACACACGGCATTCCGGTGCTTGCGAGTGTTCACACCCGCTTCGAAACCTATCCGCGCTATTACGGCGCCGCCTTCCTCGAGCCCGCCGTGGTCGCGCTGCTCAAGCGGTTCTACAACCGCTGCGATGCGCTGGTCGCGCCCTCGCAGTCGATGATCGATGAATTGCTGGCGATGGGCATGCACACCCGCATCGGCTTGTGGAGCCGCGGGGTCGACCGCACGATCTTCTCCTCCGCACGCCGCGATCCCGAATGGCGCCGCAGCCTCGGCCTTGCCGACGAGGATGTCGCGATCGTCTTCCTCGGACGGCTGGTGATGGAAAAAGGCCTCGATGTCTTCGTAGAGACGATCGCCCGGCTGCGCCAGCAAGGCGTGGCGCACAAGGTGCTGGTGATCGGCGATGGCCCGGCGCGCGGGTGGTTCGAGGCGAACCTGCCGCAAGCGATCTTCGCCGGGTTCAGGACCGGTGAGGGTCTGGGCCAGGCGCTCGCCAGCGGCGATGTGTTCTTCAACCCCTCGGTCACCGAGACCTTCGGCAACGTCACCTTGGAAGCGATGGCGAGCGGTCTGCCGGTGGTCGCCGCCGGAGCGACCGGCAGTGCCAGCCTCGTCGCCGACATGGTCACCGGGCGGCTGGTGGCGGCCTCGGACAGCAAGGAGCGCGATGCCGCCGCCTTCGCCGAAGCGATCGCACCCTATTGCGCCGACCCGGCCTTGCGCGCGGCGCATGGCGCTGCGGGAGAGACGCGCGCCTGCGAGTTCGGATGGGAGGCGATCAACGCGGTGGTCGCCGACACCTATGTGAAGCTGGTCGAAGAGCGGCGCGTGGGCGTGATCCGGCCTACTTGAGCACCCCTGCCAGCGCCATGCGGCGGCAGTAGAACAGCAGGAACAGCGTCACCGCCCAGATCGCCACGTCGAGCGCATGGGCCTGCATGGCGGCGGGCACATCGAGCACCGCGTAGTTGCCAAGCGTCGTCCCGACGAGGCCGACTGTCGCCACCACCATTGCCCCCGCCGCCCATTGCGAACGCAAAAGCAGCAGCACCGAACCGGCAAAAGCACCCCACACGCCCAGCGCCCAGAAGGCGCTGATCCAGGCGGGATAGCTGTTCATGAAGGCGATCTGTTCGGGCGTGAGGCCCATGTCCTCGAGCATCCCCAGCTTCGTCGTCAGGTAGCTGACGATGCCCATCGCATTGAACAACAGCGTCACAACGCCGACCACCCACAGGTGCCACGGCGTCTTTACTGCGCCAAGCTGTGCTCCCGTCATACGCAGCTCTCCCCCATCCGGCGCGACCCGAACAGGGGAGAGAATAAGCCTACATTGCGTTTACCGCAACGCTGCGGTCAGAGGCGCTCGATGCGCTTGGCCATCTCGTCGATCATGTCGACGATCTCGTTGATGGTGCCCTCGTCGAGCTTGCCCGCCCGCGCGCGGTTCCTGAGCACGCTGGCAAGATTGCCCATCGCGCGGAACATGTCGGGCGAGCGGATCTTCTCGGCCCGTTCGCCGTGGCGACCGAGGCGGCGCAGCAGTTCGGCAACTTCGTCCTTGCGTTCGGCCAGTTCGGCCTCGCCCTGCGGTGTGACCGCATAGGGCTTCTTCGAGCCCTCGGCATCGGCCTCGGCGATGGCGCCTTCATCTTCGAGCAGTTGGAGCGTCGGATAGACCGCGCCCGGGCTCGGGGCGTAACCGCCGCCGGTCATTTCCTCGATGCCCTTGATCAGCTCATAGCCATGCGAGGGGTTTTCCGCGATCAGTGCGAGCAACGCGAGGCGCAGTTCGCCCTGGCCGAACATCCGCCCGCGGCGGCCGCGCCGTCCGGCACCCTCGCCCCGCGCCTCCTCAGCATCCTCGCCGCCATGGGGCCCGTGCTCGGGCCAGGACGCGCGCGCCTTCCAGCTCGGGCCGCTGAAATTCATGTTGCCGTTCATGGCCATCATCGCGATCGCCTCGCCAAGCTTGTCCCAGCCATTGCCGCGCCCATATTTGTTCCAGGTCATGCTAACCTCCTCGGTTCCTCTAAGATAGCTCTAAGATATATCGTAGAGCTATCTTTTCAAGACCCCCACCCCAGGGCGGTTTCCTTTTCCGCCCGATGTCCTATCACGCCCGACGAATGGCTGATCTGTTCGGACAAGACGCCCCCGATGCCTCGCGCGGTGATGGCGCCGCTGCGGCCGACGCCCCGCTCGCCGACCGGCTGCGGCCGCGTGCGCTCGGCGATGTGGTCGGGCAGGAGCACCTGACCGGCCCAGAAGGCGCGATCGGGCGGATGGTCGCGGCGGGACGTCTTGCGAGCATGATCCTGTGGGGCCCGCCGGGGACGGGCAAGACCAGCATCGCGCGCCTCCTCGCCGATGCCGTGGGGATGCGCTACGCCGCGATCAGCGCGGTGTTCTCGGGCGTGGCCGACCTCCGACAGTCCTTCGCAGAAGCGGAAAAGATGGCCAAGGCGGGCAAGCGCACGCTGCTGTTCGTGGACGAGATCCACCGCTTCAACCGCGCGCAGCAGGACGGCTTCCTGCCCTATGTCGAGCGCGGCGTGGTGACGCTGATCGGTGCGACCACCGAAAACCCGAGCTTTGCGCTCAACGCCGCGCTCCTATCGCGCGCGCAGGTGCTGGTGCTGAACCGGCTGGATGAGACCGCTCTGGGGGCGCTGCTAGAGAAGGCGGAAAGCCTCGAAGGCCCCCTCCCGCTCACGCCCGAAGCGCGCACCGCGCTGATCGCGCAGGCTGACGGCGACGGGCGCTTCGTGCTGGGGCAGGCCGAAACGCTCTATGCTGCGGGCCTTGCCGCACCGCTCGATCCGGCGGGCCTCGGCAGCTTCCTCCAGCGCCGGGTCGCGGTCTACGACAAGGACCGCGACGGGCATTACAACCTCGTCTCCGCCTTGCACAAATCAGTGCGCGGGAGCGATCCGCAGGCTGCGCTCTACTGGATGGCGCGGATGCTGGTGGCGGGCGAGGAGCCGCTATTCGTCGCCCGCCGGCTGGTGCGCATGGCTATCGAGGACATCGGCATGGCCGATCCGCAGGCGCTCCCGCAATGCATGGCGGCGATGGAAGCCTACCGCTTCCTCGGCAGCCCCGAAGGCGAGCTGGCGCTGGTGCAGGCCTGCCTCTACCTTGCCACCGCCCCCAAATCGAACGCCGTCTATATGGCGCAGAAGGCCGCGTGGAAGGCAGCGACGGACACCGGCAGCCTCGCTCCGCCCGCCAATATCCTCAACGCCCCGACCAAGCTGATGAAGGAGATCGGCTACGGCGCGGGCTACACCTACGACCACGACGCCGCCGAGGGCTTTTCGGGCGACAATTACTGGCCCGAGGGGATGGAAGCGCAGGCCTTCTACGCGCCGGTCGAACGCGGATTCGAGCGGGAGGTGAAGAAGCGCCTCGAATACTGGGACAAGCTGCGAGCCGAGCGGGGGTGACCCGCTTCACCCACTTCCTTGGCGTCGACTGGTCAGGCGCCAAGGGCCCGCGCCAGAGGGGCATCGCGGTTGCGGTTGCGCTCGCTACGGGAGGCCCGCCGGTGTTGGTCACGCCGCCCGATCCCAAGGGCTGGGCGCGGACCGAGGTGCTGGCGCTGCTGTGCGATCTGCCGGGCGCAACGCTGGTCGGCCTCGATCTCGGGATCAGCCTGCCTCATGCCGATGCCGGCGCCTTCTTCCCCGGCTGGGACGCCTCGCCCGCCGACGCGCGCGGGCTGTGGGCGCTGATTGACCGCCTGTGCGAAGGCGACCCGCATCTTGAGGCGGGCGGCTTCGTCACCCACCCCGAGGCCGCGCGCTATTTCCGCCACGGCGCGGGCGCGGTGGGCGACCGCTTCCTCCTCCCCGGCGCTGCCACCCGCGAGGGCCGGTTCCGGGTAGCGGAAGCCGCACAGCGGAGCCAGGGCGTGCGGCCGGTCAGCAATTTCAATCTCGTGGGCGCAGCGCAGGTCGGCAAGTCGAGCCTGACGGGGATGCGGATGCTCCACCGTCTCGCTGGCCGCGTGCCGGTGTGGCCGATCGATCCCCTGCCCGAGGCAGGATCGGTCGTGACCGAGATCTACACCTCGGTGGCGGCAAGGCTGGGCGGGGTGACGGGCGCGGCGACCAAGCTGCGCAGCGTCGAGGCGCTGAACGATGCGCTCGATATGCTCGGCTCGCCCCCGGTCGCAGGTAGCGACGGACTCGACGACCACGCCTCCGACGCGCTGCTGACCGCCGCGTGGCTGCGCCGGGTGCATGGTCAGCGCGACCTGTGGCATCCTACTGCCCTCACGCCGGATGTGGCCCGCACCGAGGGGTGGACTTTCGGCGCGTTCTAGGCTTAGGGCGCGCTCACGGTCAGCCGGCTTAGCTCAGTTGGTAGAGCACCTGATTTGTAATCAGGGGGCCGCGGGTTCGAATCCTGCAGCCGGCACCAGTTTTCGCGACGCAAAGCAGTCCAGGGGATTGGTTTGGGCGAAAATTCCTGAGCGCAAGCGAAGGGCTCTCTCACCCCAATCTCAGGAAAAACTCTTCCCGTTCGCGGCGCAGTTCCGCCGGCGTCATCGCGGCAAGACCGTCAAGCTCGTTCCTGAGCGCCAGCGCAAGGCGCTTGCAGGTCTCTTCCGGATCGCGGTGCGCGCCGCCGCGCGGTTCGTAGACAATGCGGTGGATCACGCCCAGCTTGAGGAGATCGCCCGCGGTCACCTTCATCGCCTCAGCGGCGTTCTCGGCCTGGGCGGCGCTGCGCCACAGGATCGAGGCACAGCCTTCAGGCGAGATCACCGAATAGACCGCGTGCTCGAACATCAACACGCGGTTCGCCGCCGCGAGCGCGACCGCCCCGCCCGATCCGCCCTCGCCGATGATGATCGCGACCAGCGGCACGCCAAGGGCAAGGCAAGCCTCGGTGGAGCGGGCAATGGCTTCGGCCTGCCCGCGCGCTTCGGCATCGACGCCGGGAAAGGCACCGGGGGTGTCAACCAGCGTCACCACCGGAAGGCCGAAGCGATCCGCCAGTTCCATCAGCCGGATCGCCTTGCGATAGCCCTCGGGCCGCGCCATGCCGAAGTTATGGCGGATGCGCGCGGCGGTGTCCTCACCCTTCACGTGGCCGATCACGACCACGCGCCGCCCCTCGAAGCGGGCAAAGCCGCCGACGATCGCCTCGTCCTCGCCGAACACGCGGTCACCCGCGATCGGCAGGAAGTCCTCAAACAGCCCCGCCACCAACCGCTCGAAACGGGGGCGCTGGGGATGGCGGGCGACGAGCGTGCGCTGCCACGGGGTGAGCCGAGCATAGGTGTCTTCGAGCAGCTTGGCGGCGCGGTCGCCAAGCATCCGCGCCTCGGCCACGCCTTCGGGAAGCGCGGCAAGCTCGGCCACGTGCTTGTCGAGCGCCGCGATCGGCTTCTCGAAGGGCAGGTACTGGATCATCCCCCCAAATCTCCCCAATCGCCTGTGTCAGACCGTCATCGACATGCCGCGGTAGATCCGCGCGCGGTAGCGCGAATCCTCCGCATCCGGCAGCGGCGCGCCGACGAGCAACACCGCACGGGCGAAGCGGCGCACCTCCTCAAGATGCTCGTCGAGATCGCGCGGCTCTTCCGACTGCACCCGGCGGGTCAGGTTGATCTGGTTGACCGGCACATCATGGACCAGCCGCTCGTTCTCCACGGCGAGGGTCGCGGTGAAGGCGTGCAGCGTGGTCTTGATGAAGTTGGCGAGCGCGAAGGCCGGGCTCTTGTCGCCCATCGGCACGTCGGGCGAAGTCAGCACCAGCTGGCAATCGTCGTAGAGCGAGGCGCGGCGCGCAACGCGGAAGTGGTGGGTGAGATTGTCCGCCACCACTGTGCGGAATTCCTCGGGGGTGAGCGGATCGGCGGTATCGAACAGCTTGCCGGGCAGGGCTGCGAACGGCGTCGAGAGGATCGACGTCGGCCGCCCCCAGGCGACCAGCGCCTCGTCCATTGCCGCCTCGATGTCGGTGGTCTTGACCAGCGAGGTCAGCGCCGCGGCGGTCTCGGGCTCGAGCTGCGCCTTGATGGCCTCGAAGCCCTCGGCCGTGCGCGAGATCAGCACCACGCGGGCAACATGGCAATCCTCGATGAAACCGCGCGCGGTTTCGGCGAGATAATCGGACAGGTGTTCGCCAATGATCCACACCGTCTTGCCCCGCATCTGGTCGAGCCGCTCCTGCTTCGGGCTGCCGAACAGCTCGCGCTCGGTGGTCGAGCGTTCCACGGAGAGCCCGCCCGAGGGCATGAAGGTCTCACCCGACACAGCGCGGTCAGCAAGGAAGAAGACAGTCGCCTGCGCTACGTCATGCTCGGTCGGCATCTTGCCGAGGTAGAGCTTCGAGAGCACCCCGTTGCCGACCTTGTTGGCCTCGACAGCGATCTTGTCGGCGGGAAGGAACGGCGCGTCCTCGGGCGGCGCACGAAGCAGCCAATCGGCATCACTTTCAGGCGTGGCAGGACGTTCATTCCACTCCGGCGCATCGAGGAACAGGCCCGCCTGCCTGAGGCGCCCGATCAGCGCAGCGGCGATGGTGGGGGTGAGGAGATATTGATCCCAGGTGCAGGCGCCATCGCCTTCCCGCGCGCAGGCCAGCGCCAACTCGCGCAGTTCGTGCGGGTTGTTGGTATCGTGGCTCATCTTGACGGTATCGTTGCGCGCGAGCCGCGCCAGCACTGCCTCGACCCGCACCCCGCGCCGGATCGCCTTGATCGCGGCGGCGTGGACGGCATTGAGGCGCTTGTTCTCAAGGATCAGCTTGCCGCGCCGCTCGAACAACCCGGGCTTGCCGCCGGTGCCCGAAAGGCGGTCGCCATCCACCGGCCCCGGCGCAATCGCGTTGAACTGCACCTCAGGCCCGAGATAGCGCGCCATGCTTTCAACCATCGCGCGCTGCCCGGCCTTGGACACCGCATAATCCGCACGGTTGGGGTAAGCGACCGCGAGATATTTCTCGCCGCCGAAATAGGACGAGACGTTGAGGATATAGCCCGATCCTTGCGCCTTCATCAGCGGCGCGACGTGGTGCATCAGGAAGTAGTTCGACACGAGGTTGGCATCGAGCGTGTAGTTCCAGGCGTCGACACTCATGTCGACCACCATGTCCTCCGCGCCCGCAACACCGGCGTTGTTGATGAGGTAGTCGATCCGCCCGAAGGCCTTCAGCGTCGCGTCGACCGCACCCTTGAGGCTCTCGAAATTGCTGACATCGACATTGGCGAGGGTCTGCACCCGGCGCTCGACGCCCGCAAAGCCGATGTCCTCAAGCTCGCTGACGATCCTCGCGC
>JAIYAL010000023.1 GCA_027489095.1 Erythrobacteraceae bacterium | reverse complement strand
TGTTGCCTTCCTGAATGAGATCAAGGAATTGCAAGCCGCGGTTGGTATACTTCTTGGCGATGGAAATCACCAGGCGCAGGTTCGCCTCGACCATTTCCTTCTTGGCGATGCGCGCCTCGCGCTCGCCCTTCTGCACCATGTTGACGATGCGGCGGAACTCGGGGAGGCTCATGCCGGTCTGCGCGGCGATATCGGCGATTTCCGAACGGATGCGCTCAATCGCGTCTTCCTCACGCTCGGCGAAGGCGGCCCACTTCTTGTCCTTCTTGGCGCGTTCCTTGATCCACGCGTCGTCCATTTCGTTGCCGACATAGGCGTTGAGGAAGTCGAGGCGCTTGACCTTGTGACGTTCCGCGAGCCGGAGCATCTGGCCGCCCAGCGTGGTGAGGCGGCGGTTGAAGGCATAAAGGTTGTCGACCAGGAACTCGATCTTGGTCGCGTGGAACTGCACGCTTTCGACCTCGGCGGTGAGGTCTTCACGCAGCTGTTCGTACTTGCCTTCCTTGGTGGCGGGGAAGGCGTTGCCCAGCGCCAGCGTATCGACGCGTTCGCCCTGAAGCTTCTCGAAGGCGTTGAACAGCGTGGTGATCCGCGCGAACCGCTCGAGCGCCTCGGGCTTCAGCTGGGCTTCCATCTGGGCAAGGGAGAGGGTGTTGTCCTCCTCCTCTTCCTCTTCGCGCTTCGGGCGGCCTTCGCCGTCCTCGTCCTCGTCAGCGTCGGCTTCCGGCTCGTCGGCGACTTCGTCATCCTCGCGGATGGTCGGGCCGGCGGTGGCTTCGGAGATCTCGTCGTCGTCGTCGTCCTCGGCGCCTTCGGCCATCTTTTCGGCCGGCGGTTCCTTCGAAAGCATCGCATCGAGATCGAGGATCTCGCGCAGCTGCATATCGCCGTTGTTGAGCGCTTCGGACCACTGGATGATCGCGTGGAAGGTGATCGGGCTTTCGCACAGGCCCATGATCATCATGTCACGCCCGGCCTCGATCCGCTTGGCGATGGCGATTTCGCCTTCGCGGCTGAGCAGTTCCACCGCGCCCATTTCGCGCAGGTACATGCGCACCGGATCGTCGGTGCGCTCGCCGGTTGCAAGCTTGCGGTTGGCGGCGCGGGCGTCCTTGGCGGGGCCCTTCTTCTCGCCATCGTCCTCGTCGTCATCGTCGTCGGCGACGACATCTTCACTGTCGCCGTCCTCGCCTTCGGCCTCGGCTTCGGCATCCTCGTCACTCTCGACGATCTGCACGCCCATTTCGGAGAGCGCGGTCTGGATGTCCTCGATCTGATCAGGGCTCATCTCGCCCGAAGGCAGGGCCTCGTTCAGCTCGTCATAGGTGACATAGCCGCGCTTCTTCGCCTTGCTGATCAGCTTCTTGATCGAAGCCTCGTTGAGATCGATCAGCGGGGCATCTTCCTTCTCGGCCATATTTTCTTATCGTTCCATCATCCGGTGGTCCGCCGCCCGTGCACTGGCAAGGCGGCCACCTGTTAATCCCATGTCCGCCCCGTCAGGCGGTGTCGTCACCCGAGCCCACCGCCGCCGCCTTGCGACGCCCGAAGGCCTTGAGACGCTCCTCGACTGCCATGAGCTGTGTGCGCAAGCGAGTCTGCTCCGCAAACGATCCCTCGGGATCGCTTTCGAAACGCGCGATCGTGGCCGCAAGCGCAGCCTCAAGCGCCGGCCTTTCGACCAGCAGCGACACAGCTTCAGCCAGTTCCTCGCACGCAGCGTCGGGATCGTTGCCTTCGTCAATGAAGGCGTAGCGGATATCTGCCGACGGGGCGGGTTGGCCTTGCGAGGTGCATATGGCGGTTGGCAGCTGCGAATCAAGCGTTTCCGCAAGTTCGAACAGCGATTCGATCAGCGGCGCGGCTTCGCGGTCAAGCCGGGCGAGGCTGGAGAGCGATTCGGCGTGGCGTGCAATCTGGCCGGGAAAGCGCGCAAGGCCTGCCAGAACCGCGGCGAGCAGGCCCTGTCGCTGGCCACCCGCCATCATCTGCGAAAGCTGCACCCGTGCGCCCTCGGACAGCCCCGGCGGCGGTAGGGGCGCCCCTTTCCAAGGGCCGCGCTGCGCGGGCCGCTGGGCGGCTTGCGGTGCAGGGCGCGCGGGACGGGGCGGATAGGCGAAGGCCGAGAAGCGGTCGGAAAGTTCGCGGCGATAGAGGCTCTTGATCTCCGGGTCGGCGATGGTGTCGACATGCGCCATCAGCCGCGCCTTCAGACCCGCCTTGGCCTCGGGGGTGGCGAGGGCTTGGGCATCGCGCTCGAATTCCCACAGCGTGTCGATCAGGCTGGCGGGGCTGGCGAGCAGCGCCTCCATCGCCCTTGGACCTTGCGCCTTGATCAGATCATCGGGATCAAGCCCCGCAGGCAGCCGCACGATCCCCAGCGACCGCATCGGGGCGAGCAGCGGCAGCGCGCGCGTGATGGCGCGCATCGCCGCCCTTTGCCCAGCCGCATCGCCATCGAAGCACAAGACCGGCACCTCGACCATGCGCCACAGCATTTCGAGCTGCATCTCGGTCAGCGCCGTGCCCAGCGGGGCGACCGCATCGGCGATCCCGGCATTGGCGAGCGCGATGACGTCCATATAGCCTTCGACCACCACCACCCGCCCGCTCTGGCGGGCGGCAGGCGCGGCGCGGTGCAGGTTGTAGAGCGTGCGGCCCTTGTCGAACAGATCGGTATCGGGGGAGTTGAGATACTTCGCCACGCCATCCCGCTTGTCGAGGATGCGGCCCCCGAAGGCGATCACCCGCCCGCGCGCGTCCTGGATCGGCAGCATCACGCGGCCCCGGAAGCGGTCGTACCGCTCGCCCTGTTCATTGGCCGCGCGCATCCCGGCGCCTTCGAGCATGTCCTCGCCGAACTGGCTCAGCGCCCGGGGGAGCGCCTGACGATCCTCGGGTGCCCAACCGAACCCGAATTCGGCCATCACCTGCGGCGAGAAGCCGCGCCTTTGCAGGTATTCCCGCGCCGCGCCGCCAGACGGCCCGGCAAGACTGTCGACAAAGAACCGCTGCGACGCTTCGGTCACGTCGATCAGACTGGCGCGCTGTTCGGCGCGTTTGGCCATGACCGGATCGGGCGCAGGGACTTCCATCCCGGCCATGCCCGCCAACTCCTTGACCGCATCCATGAACTGGAGGCCTTGGCTGTCAACCATCCAGCCGATCGCATCGCCATGCGCCCCGCAGCCGAAGCAGTGGTAGAACGCCTTCTGATCATTGACGTAGAAGCTTGGCGTCTTTTCCTCATGGAACGGGCAGCACCCCTTCCACTCGCGGCCAGCGCGGGTCAGCTTCACCGATCGCTGGACAAGCGTCGAGAGCGTGATCCGCGCACGCAGCTCGTCCTTCCATTGCGGGGTGATCGACATGGCGACTTCTTGGCCCTCAGCGCGGCCTGTGTCGAGGGAGGGGCGAAGGGGGCTGTGCACCCCGTGTGGAAAGCTCGTCGCCCCGGACTTGATCCGGGGCTGGGCTGTTCTTTTTGAGAAAGAAGCCAAGCCCCGTGTCAGGCACGGGGCGACGGCAGAAATCTACGAAAGCGCAGCCTTCACCAGCGTGCTGGCGAGTTTGCCATCAAGCACCGCGCCGTGGCGGGCTTTCAGCTCCGCCATCACTGTGCCCATGTCCTTCATGGAGGCAGCGCCGGTCTCAGCCTTGATCGCTGCGATCGCGGCGATGGTGGCGGCCTCGTCCAGCATCTGCGGCAGGAATTCCTCGATCACCGCAAGCTCGGCGCGCTCGATCGCGGCCAGCTCCTCGCGCCCGCCCGAGACATACATCTCGATCGATTCGCGGCGCTGCTTGGCCATCTTCTGGAGCACGCTCACCACCAGCTCATCATCAGGGATGCTCTTGGCGCTCGTGCGCTCTTCGATGTCGCGGTCCTTGATCTTGGCGCTGATCTGGCGGAGCGCGGCGGTGCGATCCTTCTCGCCAGCCTTCATCGCGGTGATGGTGGCGGCCTTGATATCGTCACGGATCATCGGTGTTTCCTGTGGATTGAACTTGCGTGCGCGCCCCTAACGCAATTCAGAGCCCAAGCCTAGGTTGACGCGAGGGGCCGCCGAGCCTAGCGGACGAAACTTAGCAACATCGCTGGCTTTATACGCAACGGAGCGCCCCATGGCCGACCCCGCAACCTTTCGCGCGCAACCCGTTGGCGCGACCGGCGTCCTCGTGCTGGCGGATGGCACTGTGGTCTGGGGCCGCGGCTTCGGAGCCGTGGGCGCCAGCGTCGGCGAAGTGTGCTTCAACACCGCCATGACCGGCTATCAGGAGGTGATGACCGATCCCTCCTACGCCGCGCAGATTGTCACCTTCACCTTCCCGCATATCGGCAATGTCGGCGCCAACGCCGAGGATGTGGAAAGCAAGGTTGAAGGCGCGGTGGGGTGCGTGGTGCGCGAGGACGTGACCGAACCTTCCAGCTTCCGCAGCATCG
>JAIYAL010000016.1 GCA_027489095.1 Erythrobacteraceae bacterium | reverse complement strand
CCACACGTTTTCATTCCACGTGCCGACGATCCCTTCGAGGCTGTCCTCGACAGAGTTGAGGTAGCACGAGATCGGCAGGCCGCGGTTGGTGCCGCCGTTCGACAGCACCGGGGTCGCGGGCATGAACCACAGGTTCGAGATGTAGCTGTAGAGCCGCTGGGCGTGGTCCTGATCGTCGGCATAAGCGTCCGCGACGCGGGCGAAGAGATCCTGATAGGTCTCTCCGGGCAGCAGATAGCGATCGGTCAGCGTGTCCTTGCCGAAATCGGTCAGGCGCGCATCGCGGCTGTTGTCGGTGACGACGGTGAAGCGGCGGTCGTTGACCTTCTTGCTGTCGACCTTGGCGGAATCCTTCATGGCTTCGGCCATAGCGCCAGCCAGCGCCTCGCCAGCCTTGGCGGCGATCAGGGCATCGGATCCGGTATCGCTCGTCTTCATGGTCACAGCCTTCTCATCCACCGCAGGCGCGGCGGCATTGGTGCCCGCATCCAGCTCGTTCGTTACATCACCCGGCACGTTGTCGCTCGCCTTGAAGTCCATCTGTCGCCCACCTTGTCCCCCGAATCGTCCCTATGGCGCAAGAGGCCATGTTCTGATTCTGTTCTATACCGGTTGGTCCACAGACTTGCCAACAGGAACGCCCGTTGTCGGGCGTGTCGGCAAGTCGTTCGGTCCCATTCGCGGTGCGCGGCGGGCCCTTGCTCCGAAGCGAATCTTCCTCTGTGTGCCCTCTGCGGGGCGGCGGAAGATTTACCAAGGGTTGGGGGTCCGATTTGCACCGAACCACTAGATGATGAATCACCTACGGACTCCCGTCAATCGGTGATTAAGTCCCTAGTTACCATCCTGAGGGGTTCATGACCCTGTCACAAACCCGCGACGCGTGGAGCAAGCTTGAGTCGCGCGGCCCGCAAGCCCCAAACTGAATCTGTGAAGAAAAATATGGGGAGTGAATCATTCGAATCCATCCGTGAATCTTTTGCACGGCCGGGGGTTCTAATGTTGCGTGGGCCAGTGGGGAGCGGCGAGGGTGGGAGCCCGGGCTTCCGTTTGATCGCGGGACGCGCCCAAAGCCGCCGTTCGGGTTACGATCCAAAACCGTCGATCTTGTCGCGGCTGAGGCTGATGATTGCGGGCGGGCGAACTCAGGTTCCAAAACTTGCAGGTATCTGTCTGACAATTTCCCGCTTGACGACCGGGGCTTAGAGGATGAGACCGAGCGTGTTTGCGGCATTGGCTGAGATTCCCGCTTCAAGTGGGGCATCGGCACCTTGCGGCAAACTCTGCCGCAACACGGGGCACAAGCTCCGACGGGACGGAACATTTTGGGCGGATGGGGATCGTCTGCCGGACTGCTTGGCACAGCATCGCTGTGCCTCGATTGCCGCTCGTCCTCACTCGTGGTTAAGAGGGAGGATGTGTCGGTGTTGAACACGCAAGAGGCGCCCAGCGCGGCAGAGTGGATCGCCACCCTCACCTATAAAAGCAGCCCCACCGCTACGCCCCAGGCAAGCGATCTCGACCTGCTGGTCGCGCGGGCGCGGGCGCGGAACCGCAAGCTCGATGTGACCGGGATGCTATTGTTCGAGAACGATTGCTTCCTCCAGACGATCGAAGGCCCCCCCGAATCGGTGGCGACGCTGTGGTCTTCGATCCAGCGAGACGGGCGCCACAATCAGATCGAAGTGCTCAGCGAGCACATGGTTGCCGCCCGGCTGTTTTCAGATTGGGCCTTGCTGCACGGTGACCGCTTTGACGAGATTCCTCGCCAGGCCGCAAAGGCCCCGTCGCCGCCGCCCGCCATCGCCGAACATCTGGCGCAGCTGGTGGAGCTGGCGCTCAACGCCGATGATCTGGCAATCAATGCCCTGATCGTTTCCTTCGCTGATCAGGGATGGACCGATACGGCGATCCTGACGCTGCTGATCGAGCCAGCCGCGCGCGTAATGGGCGATGCCTGGCTGGATGACAGGTGCAGCGAGCTTGATCTGACGATCGGGCTTAGCATGTTGCAGTTGGCCGGGCACGCGGTGCGCTACAGCCCGTCACCGCAGTTCATCCGTAACAGCCACTACCGGATCCTGCTCGCCACTGCGCCGGGCGAAAAGCACATGCTGGGCACAAGCTTGCTGGCAGACCAGTTTCTCGCCTCCGGTTGGCAGGTCGACATGGCCTTCCCCGAAAGCGAGGAGGCGCTGACCAATCAGCTAAGCGCGCAGCAACCCGATGCGGTGGACATCGGCCTGTCGGATGCCATGCCGCGCCACCACGCCATCTCCCAGCTGCGCAGCACGATCGAGCACAGCCGCCTGATTGCATCCGAACATCCGACAGTCGTGTCCGTGGGTGGCCGGCTGTTTGCCGAAGCGGCAGCCACCGCTCTTACGGTCGGCGCGGATCATGAGCGCAAGGGTCTTGCAGGAACGAGCATCAGACTGGCCGAACTGGTCGCGCAACGCCGCAAGGGGTGAAACGCTCGCAAGCGCAAAGAACTTGAAACTTTCGAGTAGTGTGGTAGATGAAAGTTGCTTTGCGTCGTTTGTGACGGAATTTGATCCGCGCGGCTCGCACCTGCGGCCCCGCCCCATCCGGTCCGGAAAACGGCACTTTGCGGTCACACTTTCCTTTCACGCAACCTGGCTTGGCAGATCGTAGGCGGTCAGCGCACTCCGGCTTGAGCTGGGAGCCGCTTGCGCCCGCGCATGCAGCGTCGCCCCATTCGTGGTTGCCGCCATGCACAAAATTGAACCGCGCTGCACTTATGCACCCCGGCAGGAGTAATCCCGAATGAAAGGCTACAAAGCGCCGAGCTTCCAGGACAGGGCTGCCGCCTCGTCGCAGGCGAAGGAGAAGGCTTTGGCGAAATTGAAGGCGGCGCCGCAGCCTGATGCCGCCGAGCTGGCCCAGCGCGCGCAGCGGCGCGCGGAACGCGAAGCGCTCGCCGAAGCCAAGGCCGCCAAGGCACGTCAGGCGAGAGAAGACAAGCAACGCCTCGCGGAAGAAAAGCGGGCCGCGGCAAAGCAGCTGGAGGAGGAGGCGACGGCGAAAGCCAATCCGCCCAAACGAGACGAAGCGGAACTCAAGGCCGCGCGCGATGCGCGCTATGCGGCGCGCAAAAGTCGCAAGTGACAGCGGTCAGCGATCCGCGCGGGATGACCCTTCGAAACTTCGATGCAGCAGCGTTTCTGCGGGATCACTGGCAGCGCAAGCCGCTGCTGATGAAGGCAGCATGGGACAACTGGGCCAATCCAGTCGCGCCTGATGAATTGGCGGGCCTCGCTTGCGAACCGCTGGTCGAATCCCGCATCATCACCCGCCGCGAACAGGCCTGGGAACTGGAGCACGGCCCCGTTCCTGAAAGCCGCTTCGCCAAGGCGGGTCGCGACCCGTGGACGCTGCTCGTGCAGTCGGTCGACCATCATTTCGCCAGCGTCGCCGCGCTGCTTGAGCCTTTCCGCTTCATCCCCAACTGGCGGATCGATGACGTGATGGTCAGCTATGCCTCGGACGGCGGCGGGGTCGGGGCGCACTTCGATCATTATGACGTGTTCCTGGTGCAGGGTCTGGGCCGCAGGCGCTGGGAGCTTGGCGGGCTGTGCGATGATGACACGCCCCTGCTCCCGCATGACGGGTTGCGCCTGCTCGCCGATTTCCGCGCCACGCAGGAATGGATTCTCGAGCCCGGCGACATTCTTTACGTCCCCCCCCGGATTGCGCATCGCGGAACGGCAGTTGGCGATGATTGCATGACCTATTCGATCGGCTTTCGCGCGCCCTCTCGCGCCGAGCTGATCGAGGCCTGGGCAGGGGACATGGTGCCCGATCTGTCCGACAGCGACCGTTATGGCGACCCGCATCTGGTGCAAGCGGACAATCCCGGCGAGATCGACGCCAACGCCATCGCGCGGCTGCAAGCGATGATCGCCGAGACCCTGCATGACCGGAGCCGCTTCACCCGCTGGTTCGGACAATTCAACACCACCCCGAAGAACCCCGAGATCGACTGGCGGCCCGAGGACACAGCCGACGCCGGGGACGTCGCCGAGCAGTTGGCGCTGGGCACGCCGATCGTGCGCAACCCCGCGAGCCGCTTCGCATTCGTCCGCGAGGCGGAGAAACGCGTGATGCTGTTCGTGGACGGGGCCGCCTATGCCTGCTCCGGCGATGCAGCGGAGTTCGCGCAGGCGTTTTGCGCCGCGCCGCAGCTTGTGCTGACCCCGGATCGTGCGCCCGATACGCTGGCGTTGATCGCTGCGCTCTACAACGCTGGAAGCCTCGCTTTCGATGTCGATGTCGAGGACGAAGACGAAGACGAAGGTTAGGCGGAAATCTCCCGGAACTCGCCAGGCGCGATTCCCGCAATGCTCCAGTCGCCAATCGACCATCGCACCAGCCGCAATGTGGGCAAGCCGACCGCCGCCGTCATCCTGCGCACTTGCCGGTTGCGTCCTTCGCGGATCGTGATGCTCAGCCAGCTATCGGGGATGGCCTTTCGAACCCGGATCGGCGGATCGCGCGGCCACAGGTCCGGCGCGTCGATGGAGATGGCATCGGCGGGCAGGGTCATGCCATCCTTGAGCCGGACGCCTTGTCGCAGGCGCTCCAACGCCTCCTCCTGTGGATCGCCTTCGACCTGCACGAAGTAGGTCTTGGGCATCTTGAACCGCGGATCGGCGATGCGCGCCTGCAGCCGCCCGTCATCGCACAGCAGCAGCAAGCCCTCACTGTCCCGATCAAGCCGCCCGGCGGGATAGACGCCCTTGATCACGATGAAGTCCGACAGGGTCGAACGCACCGTCGGCGAACCCGTGTCAGTGAACTGCGAAAGAACCCCGAAGGGTTTGTTGAACAGGATCAGCCGAGCCATCTGCGCCTCCATACCGATCGGCTGAAGCTCTGTCGTCAGCCACTTTCGCGCTGGTTTGCGGGGGAGATGCTCAAGACGCCGCTTCCGCAATCGCCTGCGCGGCCTTGTAGTCGGGCTTGCCGTTGTTGAGCCGCAGCGACTTGTCCGTCAGCAGGTAGAGCCGCGGGATCTTGTAACCGGCGAGGCCTGCGCGGGCATGGGCGTCGAGCGCGGCCTCCAGCCCCTCAGCCGCTGCCTCCTCAGGCTCGACCACCGCCACCACCTTGCGCCCGAATCGCGCGTCCGGGAGGCTCACCACCCGCACGTCCTTCACGCCTGCGTGATCCAGCAACACCGCCTCGACCTCTTCCGGAAAGACCTTCTCGCCCCCGGTGTTGATGCACATATTGTCGCGGCCGATGAATTCGAGCGTCCCGTCCGCGGTCCAGCGCGCGCGGTCGCCGGTCATCAGCCAGCGCTTGCCGCCGATCACCGGGAAGGTCTGGCGGTTCTTCTCGTCCTCGCCGAGGTAACCCAGCGGCAGCGGGCCGGTGCGCGCGACGATGCCGACGCTTGTCGAGCCGGGCGGGATCTCGTTCAGGCTCTCGTCGAACAGCTTGGTGTCGCGCCCCGGCCCGGGGAGCGGCTGGAACTTGCCCCCGCCCGAGGAGCCGGCCGCGGTGGTGATGACGATGCCGGTGCCCGAGCTTTCCGATGATCCGAGCGCGTCGATGATCATCAGCGCCGGGTGATGGCCGATCAGCCGCTGTTTGAGCGCGGCAGAGAACACCGCGCCCGAAGAGGTGATGCTCCGCAACGACGCGAGCACTTGTGCGCCATCGCCCCCTTGTTCTTTGGCACGCGCATCGAGCCGGTCGGCCAGCGGCAGCGCGAAGGCGTCGCCGACCATGAACATGCCCCGCGCGCCCACCCGCCTGACCTCGTCCAGCGCCAGATCGGCATCGAACTTCGGCCCCGGCAGCAGCGCCAGCGTGCCACCTTTCAAGAGGTGGATGACCGCGGTAAACTGCCCAGCGCCGTGCATCAGCGGGGATAGCAGCAGCAGCGGCGAGGTGCTCGCCGGGTGCTCGGGGCCGATGCGAACAGCTTCCGCAACCTGCTCTTCAAGGCTCCCGGCGATCAGGGGCGGAGCGCCGGGCGGACGCTGCCACACCCCGATATTGAACGCGCCCCAGGCCTGATCCATCGGCCACATCACCGCCTTGGGCATCCCGGTCGTGCCGCCCGTGGCTGTCAGGAACAGCGCCTCGGGGTCGTCATGGATGGCGAAGCCCTGGGGCAAATCGCTCGCGCAGAGCGCCGCCCAGTCATCGCCTCCTACGTCGATGGTGAGGGTGCCGCCGGGCATCGCCTCGCGCGCGGCATCGGCAAAGTCGCTTTCGGTGAACAGCGCCCGCAATCCGAAGCGGGTGCAGATGTCCGCCAGCTCACGCGCCTTGTAGTGGTAATTGACGTTGACTGGCACCACCCCGGCCTTTGCGCAGCCGAAGTAAACGAGCAGGTAGTCGGGGGTGTTGCGGAGCATCTGCCCGGCAATGTCGCCCGGCCCCAGCCCGCGCGCGGCGAGCCCCGCCGCGATCCGATCGGTGAGCGCATCGAACTCGCCCCAGGTGACGACCCGCTCTGCGTGCACCAGCGCCGGCCGCCCGGACGGGATCGCCGCCGCCAGCGCTTTGAGCACCACCCCGAAATTCGCCCCACCGAAAGCCATTCGACCGCTTCTCCCTATGTCACTTTCGCTAGCCTCGCTCCGACCAGCGTTCCCCTACGTAAATGATGAGGACAATCGAAAAAATTGCGGTAGTCTCTCGAATCAGAAAACAAACGAGAGGAGCAAGGCCCGGGATGGCTACCAATGTTGTCGAATTGCGCACGCCGCAAGGTCGCGAGTCGCTTGAGATTCTGCTTGATTCGGTGACGATCACCTGCCCCGAGGACATCCACGATGCCGCGGTGAACCTTGCCCGGATCGCGCAGGAGCGGGGGATGCAGATCGCAGTTTGCGACGACATCTCTTCCAAGGAACCGATGGTCGATGCCGATGGCACGATCCTCAACGCCGACATTTTCCGCTGGCTGGACGACGGCGCGCGCTGGTGGGAAGATCACCGCCTCGCGCTCCACTCGCCGCTCCCGCGCGCCTGCCGCTACGAAAGCGAGCCCTTCTGGTTGAACCGCCACGGCTTCAACACCCGCTGGCGCAACTCCTACCTCGGGGAGATCGACCTTGCAGATTTCGAGAAGCGCTCACTGTGCAAGGCGGCGATCGTGATCCCGGTCCACCTGCCGTTCGGCCAGATTTCGGCCAGCAGCTTCATCAGCATGGACCGCCAGAAGGAAGACCTTTCGGCCGAGTTCGCCGAACATGGCGCGCTGTTCGCGATGGTGACGCGGTGCTTCGTGGCAGGCTACGTCCAGGCCAACCGCACCAAGCGGCGCATCCCGTCGGACTGCGTGCTGTCGAAGCGCGAAGTCGAGTGCCTGCGCTGGGCCGCGATCGGCAAGACCGACAAGGAGATCAGCATGATCCTCAACCGGTCACACGCCACGATCCGCTACCACATCCACCGCGCGGGCGAGAAGCTCGACAGCGT
>JAIYAL010000216.1 GCA_027489095.1 Erythrobacteraceae bacterium | reverse complement strand
TTCGCCACCATCCCCCAGCGCGGGCCGTCATCGTCCAATTGGTCGATCCAGAAGCGGTCATCCTCGTGCGGGCCTTCGATGTCGAGGCCCAGCTCCTCGGCCAGCATCCCGGCCTGCCCGCAGTGGTCGAGGTGCCCGTGGGTGACGAGCAGCTTTTCGAGGGTAACGCCGGCGCGCGCGACGCCCTCTTTCAGCTTGTCGAGATCCCCGCCCGGATCGACCAGCGCGCCGCGCATCGTTTTGGTGCACCAGATCAGCGAGCAGTTCTGCTGGAGCGGCGTCACGGGGATGATCGCGGCGCGCATGGGAGGGAGGGGCTTGGGAGTGTCGGTCATGGGAGCCGACTTAAACGCGCCCCCCCTTCCACACAACCCGGCCGATAATCTCAACCTCGTCTGCCGCAACCTCCACCGGCGGGTAGGCGAAGTTCTGCGACAAGAGCGCCACCCGTCCTGCCCCGGCGCTCGCCACGCGTTTCACCATCAGCGTGTCGCCGAGGCGGACCACGTGGATGCCATCGCGGAATGGGCGGGGGCTGCGGTCGACGAGAATCTCGTCGCCATCATTGAGCAGCGGCTCCATCGAATCGCCTTCGACCCGGATCGCGGAAAGCTGCGCGCGGGCGAGGCCCTGCTCCTCCAGCCAGCGGCGCGAGAAGCGGAAGGTGTCGAAGGCCTCCTCTCCGCCCGCGAAACGCCCCGGCCCTGCCGACGCGCCAAGATCCAATCGCGGCACTTCGACCCACTCGCCCGAGTCGCGCTGGCCTGGGGCTTTTACGTAGGAATTATCCTGCGCCTCGCGCAACTCCTCCTCCCCCACACCAAGGAAGCGCGCCAGCGTCGCCCGGTCCTGCTCCTCGAGCTTGCGGGGCGAGCCTTTGCGAATGAATTGCTGGAGATAGGTCGGATTGCGCCCGAGCAGCTCTGAAAGAGCGGCGAGGCTGACCCCGCGTTCCTGCGACAATGCGAGCAGCCGCGCACGGGGTCCGGCGAGGCTCTCACGAGGGGATTGAGCGGGCTGTGACATGGAAACTTCCTACACGAAGGATTTTTCCTAGACAAGTAGGAAATGTAGTGAAACAAAAAGCGAACACCGGGCGATTCGTCAGGTGGAAACAATTACCTGGATCAGCATTTCTACAGGGACGCAAAACCATGCTGCTACGGACCATCGAGACCTTCATGCGGGCACACGCCATGCCCGCGACCAAGTTCGGGCGCCTCGCCGCCCACGACCCCCGCTTCGTGCTTGACCTGCGCATGGGACGCACCCCGCGCCGCGACACCGAACTGCGCACCCGCGCCTGGATGCAGGGCTACGCCGATGGCACCGCCGCCGAAATGGCCGTTGCAAAGACGGGGGAGATGGTCTGATGCTCACCCAGTCCCTGCGCGATCCCTTCGCGCATCTTTTCGGCCCATTTGATCAGCTCGAGATCAAGTCCGTCCCCCTTCCAGCCCCGGCTCCTGCCGCCCTGCGTCCGCGCCGCACGCTCGCCGACCGGGTGCGCGCGGCCCTGCTGGGGCTGACCGGAGGGCGCGGCACAATGCTTGAACACAGTGAGAAGGCCTGGGCCTCGATCACCTTTGCCGGCACGCGCCACGAGGTGGTGCTGGAGTTCTGCGGGCCAGAGGCTGTCGCGGCGGGCGAAGAGCTGATCGAGCGCCTGCCCGATCACGAATTCACCCTGCCCGGCCAGCTTGTCGCCGATGCCACCATCGCCAAGGTCGACCACCGCTTCGGCGCGATGGAGCGGCTTGAAGTGACAGCGGTGCTGCTGCTGCTTGAGGAGGTGTGATTGGCGCTCTCTTCGTCTTCCCGGGTTTAACCCCGGGGAGACGAATTGGCTAAGTGCGCCGGATCACCAGATTCCGGATCTCGCTCATGTCTTCCATCGCAAAGCGGATGCCCTCGCGGCCCAGGCCTGAATCCTTCACGCCGCCGTAGGGCATGTTGTCGACCCGGTAACTCGGCACGTCGTTGATGACCACGCCGCCGACTTCGAGCCGGTCCCAGGCGTCGAACATCTGGAACAGGTCGCGGGTGAAAATGCCCGCTTGCAGGCCGAATTTCGAGTTGTTCACCTCGTCCAGCGCTTCATCGAAATGGTCGAAGCGTTGCAGGATCGCGAGCGGCCCGAAAGCTTCCTCGTTCTTCGCCTTGGCGCCCTCGGGCACATTCTCCAGCAGGGTCGCTTCGAGCATGTTGCCGCGGCTGAGCCCGCCGCCGCACAGCAGGGTCGCGCCCGCCGCCACCGCCTCGTCGATCCAGCCCTTGAGGCGCTTGGCCTCCCCGTCCGAGATCATCGGGCCGATGAATGTGTCGCGGTGCTTGGGATCACCCGCGACCAGCTTGCCCGCCCGCTCCACCAACATCGCCTTGAAGCGGTCATAGACCTCGGCGTGGATGAGGATGCGCTGCACCCCGATGCAGGACTGGCCCGATTGGTAGAAGGCGCCGAAGATCACCCGCTCCAGCGCGTCGGCAAGATCGGCGTCCTTGTCGATGATCACCGCGGCATTGCCGCCGAGTTCGAGCACGACCTTCTTCTTGCCCGCCTTGGCCTTCAAGTCCCAGCCGACCCCCGGCGAGCCGGTGAAGGACAGCAGCTTCAGCCGCTCGTCCTGGGTAAACATGTCCGCGCCCTCGCGGTGTGCAGGCAGGATCGAGAAGGCGCCCTCGGGCAGAATGTCGCACTCGGCCAGCACCTCGCCCATGATGATCGCGCCCAAGGGCGTCTTGGATGCGGGCTTCATGACGAAGGGACAGCCCATCGCGATCGCCGGCGCGATCTTGTGCGCGGCGAGGTTGAGGGGGAAGTTGAAGGGGCTGATGAAGCTGCATGGGCCGATGGGCACGCGCTTCCACATCCCCTGATAGCCCTTTGCGCGCGGGGAGATATCGAGCGGCTGGACCTCGCCATAGTTCCTGACCGATTCTTCCGCCGCGATGCGGAAAGTGTCGATCAGGCGGCTGACCTCGCCCTCGGCATCCTTGATCGGCTTGCCCGCCTCGACGCACAGCGCAAAACTAAGCTCCTCTGAACGCTCCTTGAAGCGCCGGACGCAGTGCATCAGCACGTCCTGCTTCTCGTAACTCGCCAGCTTCGCCATCGGCTCGGCCGCGCGCACTGCGCCTGCGATCCCCTCCTCGATGATGTCGGGCGTCGCGAGTCCGGTTCGGAACGCGACCTCGCCGGTGTACTTGTCGGTGACCTCAAGGTCGGTGTTGGGCTGCACCGCCTTGTTGTTGAGGTAGAGCGGGTAGACTTCGTTCAGTTTCATCTCGTGTCCTTCCCCCCTCCCGCCTGCGGGAGGGGCCGGGGGTGGGACTGACGGCCTACAATTCCTTGCTCAGCCGCTTGATATCGCGGTTTAGGATCTGGTCGTTCTCGGTGTAGTCCACCGGGCAGTCGATCAGATGCACTCCCGGCGTGCTGAGGCAATGCGCCAAGAGGTCGGTGAGGTGTTCGGACGACGTCACCCGGTGCCCGATCGCGCCGTAGCTTGTCGCGTATTTGACGAAATCAGGGTTGCCATAGGTCAGGCCGAAATCGGCAAACCCCATGTTGGCCTGCTTCCAGCGGATCATCCCGTAAGCATCGTCGCGCAGGATCAGCACCGTGAAATTGAGGCCGAGGCGCACCGCGGTCTCCATCTCCTGGCTGTTCATCATGAAGCCGCCATCGCCGCAGATCGCCATCACCTTGCGATCGGGATAAAGCATCGAACTCATCATCGCGCTCGGGAGCCCCGCCCCCATCGTCGCCAGCGCATTGTCGAGCAGGACGGTGTTGGGCAAGTGGGCGGTGAAGCCGCGCGCGAACCAGATCTTGTAGACGCCGTTGTCGAGGCAGATGATCGCATCCTCGGGCATCGCGCTGCGCACCTGCGCGACGAGGTGCGGCGGGAAGATCGGGAAGCGGGTGTCGGCGGCGAGGCCTTGCGTATGCGCGACCTCGGCGGCCCGGTATTCGCGCATCCGGCCAAAGTCCCACTTGCCCTGCGGCACAATGTCTTCCTTGATCTGGTAGATCGCGTTGGCGATGTCGCCGATCACCTCGATATGCGGGAAATAGACCGGATCGACCTCTGCCGTGCGGGTCGAAACATGGATCACCGTCGGCCCGCCCTCCTGCATGAAGAAGGGCGGCTTCTCGATCACATCATGGCCGATATTGACGATGCAGTCCGCGTCCTGGATCGCGCGGTGGACGAAGTCTCCCGCCGAGAGTGCCGCGCAGCCGAGGAACAGCGGATGGCGCTCGTCGACCACGCCCTTGCCCATCTGGGTGGTGACAAAGGGAATGCCCGTCTTGTCGATCAGCTGGCGCAGCATCCGCCCGGTCATCTTGCGGTTGGCGCCCGCGCCGATGACGAGGATCGGAGCCTTGGCTTGCTCGATCGCGAGCACCGCCTGACGCACCGCCTTCTCTTCAGCTGAAGGACGGCGCGCGAGGCTGGCGGGGATCGGACGGCTGGTGGTGTGCTCCTCGGCGATGTCCTCGGGAAATTCGAGATGAACCGCGCCGGGCTTTTCCTCCTCGGCGAGGCGGATCGCCTCACGCACGCGGCTGGGGATGTTGTCGGCGCTCGCCAATTGGTGGGCGTATTTGGTGATCGGCCCCATCATCGCCACCACGTCGAGGATCTGGAAGCGCCCCTGCTTCGACTTCTTGATCGGCTTCTGGCCGGTGATCGCCAGCGTGGGCATCCCGCCAAGCTGCGAATAGGCGACCGCAGTCACCATGTTGGTCGCCCCCGGGCCCAACGTGGCGAGGAACACGCCGGTCTTGCCGGTGTGGCGGCCATAGGTCGCCGCCATGAAGCCTGCACCCTGTTCGTGGCGGGTGAGGATCAGCCTGATCTTGTCCGATTTCGAGAGGCTCTCGAGGAAATCGAGATTCTCCTCGCCCGGCACGCCGAAGATGTATTCCACGCCCTCGGCCTCGAGGCACTCGATGAACAGGTCTGAAGCCTTCTTGCTGTCGCTCATGCTCGCAATCCCCCTTTGCCGTTGAAACCGGCGGAGCCCCCGCTCCTGTCGCGCACCGCCCCCCGGCGGCTAGCGCGAGCGTGTGACAGCCCGGTGATGGGCGCTCACAGGCAAGAAGTATTGCAGAAAAGCGCCAAGGCGCAAACGCTCGCGCGCTTCAGTAGCCCAGGTCAGTAGCCAAGACTGGGGTCGAACACCGGGGCGACGGGCTCACCTTTGAGGTAACTGGCGAGGTTCGCAAGGAACCGGTCGGCGGAGCGCACGAACATCTTGTCCTGCGCCCGGCCCGACAGATGCATCGAGATATGCGCATTGGGCAGCGACCACAGCGGGTGGTCAGCCGGCAGCGGCTCAGGCGTGGTCACGTCGAGAAAGGCGCCGCCGATGGCCTTTGTCTCAAGCGCTTCTACCAACGCCGGCTGGTCGATCACGCTGCCGCGCGCGATGTTGACGATGACGGCGTCGGATTTCATCGCGGCAAGCTCGCCTGCGCCGATCATGCCCTCGGTTTCGGGGGTAGCGGGGACGGCCAGGATCACCCAGTCGAATTCGCCGAGATGCGCGCGCCACTGATCGGGGCCGAGCGTGCTTGCGCCGGGCGAGCGGCGCACGACGGTTACCTCCACGCCGAAGGCTTCGAGACGCGGCTGGATCAGTTTCCCGATCGCGCCATAGCCAAGCAGCAGCGCCTTGGAGCCCGCCAGTTCACGCTTGCCCGGCGAATCGAGCAGCCATTCGTGTCGGTCTTGCGCCCGCACAACCTCGCGGTAGCCCTTGGCGATATTGAGCATCCCCATCACCACATATTCGGCGATGGTGATGGCGTTGATCCCGGCCCCGTTGGTGACGGTGATCCCGCGGCTTGCCAGCACGTCCATCGGCAGGAAGTCGAGCCCTGCGTAGATCGAGTTGAGCCACTTGAGGTCGGTGGCCGCCATCAGCGACGCCACCATGTCCTCCTTGCTGTTTGAATCGAACCAGCCAATCTCGGCGCCCTTGACCGCCTCAAGCGCTTCCTCGTGGGTCATGAACCAGCGCACGTCGAGGCCTTGCGGCAGGCGCGGTTCGAGCAGCGGGCGGATGAGGCCGGATATAGCAAGTGTGGTCATGGCGTGTGGGTTACTGCCGGAAAGCGAGCCACGCCACCCCTGCCAGAACAGGCAGCCCGGCAAGGTCCACAGTCGCGATGCGCTTCAGCGGCAGCGGCGATCCGGCCTGCCAGTACAGGACGAGGAAGCTCACCATGCTGATCCCCACCACCAGCACCGCGAGCCGCCGCCCTTCGGGCACGAAAGCTGCAAAGATGCAGGCGACGAACACCGCGAAGAACAGGCCTGCCCGGTGCTGCATCAGCAGGAACAGCGGATTGTCCGGCTGGAGCCGGTAAAGCGAAGTGAGCGTCGCCGGCCGGAACAGCGCGAGCGCGGGCATGGCGTGGATCGCGGCGAGGATCAGCCAGAGGATAGGTTGCATCATGCAACTGGTTTAGCGTTTTCACCCCACCCTGTCCACCCCGCCCCGGGCCTGACCCGGGGCCCCGCCTTTCTTGCACCGCAGTCAAAACGAGCGGGGTCCCGGGTCACGCCCGGGATGGGGGAAAGGTCAGGAGAGCTTCCACTCCCAGCCGAGCGGATCGCCGTCCATCACCTCGACGCCTTGGCCTGCGAGTTCATCGCGGATCGCATCGGAGGCGGCGAAGTCCTTGGCGGCGCGCGCTTCCTTGCGGCGGGCGAGCGCGGCTTCGATTTCGGCTTCGGTGAGGCGCGCGGACTTGGGGCGGATGCGCAGGTCGGCGCGGGTGAGGTTGAGCAGATTGAGGCCCAGAACGGCATCCATCGCAGCGGCCAATTCCGCCTTCTTGATTGCGTCGACCTTCTTCACCGCCAGCACATCGTCAAATGCCGTCAGCGCCACCGCAGTGTTGAGGTCATCGGCAATCGCCGCGTCAAACTTGTCGAGAGCGGGCTGCAACTTACCCCACTCGTCACCCTGAACTTGTTTCAGGGTCCATGCCTCCTCAAACACCGAAGCTTTGGGCGCGCTGGATGCTGAAACAAGTTCAGCATGACGGGCTTTGAGCGTCTCCACCCCCATCACCATCCGCTTCAACCGCGTCAGCGCCGCGCCGAGGCCCTCCCACGAGAACTCCAGCTCGCTCCGGTAATGCGCCTGCAGGCACATCAGCCGGTAGGCAACCGGGTGATACCCCCGGTCGATCAGCAATTGCAGCCGCAGGAACTCGCCAGAGGACTTCGACATCTTCCCCGACCGTTCGACCAGGAAGTTGTTGTGCATCCAGATCCGCGCGCCGGAATTGCGCGGATCATCCAGACCATTCGTGCAGCAATGCGCCTGATTCTGCGCGATCTCATTGGGGTGGTGGATTTCGCGGTGGTCGATCCCGCCCGTGTGGATGTCGAAGGGGAAACCGAGCACCTCGCCGCTCATCACCGAGCATTCGAGGTGCCAGCCCGGAGCGCCCCGGCCCCAGGGCGAATCCCACTCCATCTGGCGGCTCTCGCCCGGCGGGGTCTTGCGCCAGATGGCGAAGTCGGCGGCGTTGCGCTTGCCCTCGACCGCCTCGATGCGGCCTTCGCCGTCCTCGGTCTGCGCGCGCGCCAGACGCCCGTAGTCCGCCACGGTTGAGACGTCGAAATAGAGCCCGCTCTCCAGCTCGTAGCAGTGCTTCTCCGCAATGCCCTTGGCGAATTCTATCATCTGCTCGACGTAGTCGGTGGCGACCGTCCACTGCGCCGGCTGGCGAATGTTCAAAGCGCGCACATCGGCCCAATAGGCCTGCTTGTAGTGGTCGGCGATGTCCCAGATCGACTGCGCGCGTTCCGCAGCCATCTTCTCCATCTTGTCCTCGCCCGCGTCGGCATCATCGGTGAGGTGGCCCACATCGGTGATGTTGATGACGTGGGTGAGCGCGTAGCCCTTCCAGCTCAGCGTGCGCCCCAGCACATCGGCAAAGACATAGGCGCGCATGTTGCCAATGTGAGGGTAGTTGTAGACCGTCGGCCCGCAGGAATAGACGCGCGCTTCTCCTGCGTGGACGGGCTCGAACACCTCGAGGCTTCGGGTGAGCGAGTTGAACAGGCGCAGGGGGTTTTGGGCGGCAACGTCAGTCATGGGCGAGGCCTTTGCCCCAATCCGTCACCCCAGCGCAAGCCGGGTCACTCGAAGCCGACGAACTTCACCTGTTCCCCCAGCGGCACCCGCTCGCGCTCGAAATTGTTCACTGGGGCATCCGGGTCGCGGGTGCCGATCGCCATGCCGCAGAAGAACATGTAGCGCTCATGATCGAGGCCGAGGAAGTCGCGGATCACATTGGCATAGAGCGCCATGTATTCCTGAAAGCAGCTATCCAGCCCCTCTTCGCGCAAGAGCAGCGCGACAGTCTGGAGCCACATGCCGGTGTCCGACCACTGGGCCTCCTTCATCAGCCGCGGGAAATAGACGAACATGACTGCGGGCGCATCGAAGCTCACGGCGTTCTTCATCATCGCCGCCATGCGTCCCGCGCCATCATCACGGGCAATGCCCTGCGCGCTGAACATGCCCGCCGAAACCGCGTTGAGGCGCTGCTTGTACGCCTCCTCGGTGCCGGGCGCCGCCCAGTCATACTCGGCGGCCTGCGGCGGCGTGGTGGTGATCTTGGCCTGCAATTCCTTGAGCGCCGCGCCCGTGACAATGCTCGCTTCCCACGGCTGGTAATTGCACCCAGACGCGGCCCAGCGCGCCTTGTCCATCACGCGGGTGAGGGTCTCAAGATCGACCGGCTTGTCGAGAAAAGCGCGGATCGAGCGGCGGGTGGTGACGGCTTCGGTGACGCTGGTAGCGGTGCTCATCTTTTCTTCGTACCCTTCTCATCCTCGAACAGCTCGGCAAGCTGCTCCATGATCGTGCCGCCAAGCTGTTCCACGTCCATGATCGTGACCGCGCGGCGGTAATACCGCGTCACATCGTGCCCGATCCCGATCGCGACGAGCTGCACGGGCGACACCTTCTCGATCCACTCGATCACAGAGCGCAGGTGCGCTTCGAGATAGCCTGCCGAGTTCACCGACAAAGTCGAATCGTCAACGGGCGCGCCGTCGCTGATCACCATCAGGATGCGGCGTTCTTCGGGGCGGTAGAGCAGGCGGCTGTGCGCCCAGATCAGCGCCTCGCCGTCGATGTTTTCTTTCAGCAGCCCCTCGCGCATCATCAGCCCGAGGTTGCGGCGCGCGCGGCGCCACGGTTCGTCGGCCTGCTTGTAGATGATGTGGCGCAGATCGTTGAGGCGGCCGGGATTTGGCGGCTTGCCATCGGCGAGCCACGCCTCGCGGCTCTGCCCGCCCTTCCACGCGCGGGTGGTGAAGCCGAGAATCTCGGTCTTGACCCCGCAACGCTCCAGCGTGCGCGCCAGGATGTCGGCGCTAATCGCGGCGATGCTGATGGGCCGCCCGCGCATCGATCCCGAATTGTCGATCAGCAGAGTGACGATCGTGTCCTTGAACTCGACGTCGCGTTCGACCTTGTAGGACAACGCCGTGCCGGGCGAGATGATCACGCGGGCGAGGCGCGCGGCATCCAATACGCCTTCCTCCATGTCGAAATCCCAGCTGCGGTTCTGCTGCGCCATCAAACGACGCTGGAGCCGGTTGGCGAGACGCGTCACCACGCCCTGCAGACCGGTCAGCTGGCTATCGAGATAGGCGCGCAGCCGGTCCAATTCCTCCGCGTCGCACAGGTCGGGCGCGGAGACTTCCTCGTCGAAGCGGGTGGTGAAGGCCTTGTAGTCGACGCTCGCGGGGACTTCGGCCTGCGGGCGGTTGGGGCGGACAGGGGCGTTGGAGGCATCGCCATCCTCGCCCGGTTCGCCTTCGGACATGTCGCTGTCGGTCTCGGCATCGGAGGATTGCTCCCCCTCGCCCTCGCCTTCGGCCATGTCGCCGGCCATGTCGGCCGATTGCGGATCGCCTTCGCTTGTGGAGTCGTCCTCGCCCTCGTTCTCGTCGCTGGGGCCGTCCTCGTCATCGGGCTGATCGCTGTCGCTCTCATCGGGCGCGTCGGTCGGCCGGGTGAGATCGAGCTCGCGCAGCATATCGAGCGCGAGCTTCTGGAAGGCTGCCTGATCGGACAAGGTGTCGGCCAGCGCGGCGAAATCCTTGCCGACCTTCTCTTCAAGAAAATCGCGCACCAGTTCAAGGCCGCCTTGCGCGCGTGCCGGTACCGCCTCACCGGTCAGCGCTTCGCGCACCAGCAGCGCGAGCGCGGTCTGGAGCGGGACTTCGGAGGAGTTCTGCGCGCGCACGATCTTGTCCGATGACATGCGCATTTCGGTTGCAGCGTCGAGATTGGCCTTGATCCCGCCAAACCGGTTCGCGCCCAGCGCCTCGTAACGCACCTGCTCGATCGCGTCGTAGCAGGCCCGCGCGATCGGCTCGGGCGGCGCGGATTTGGCGTGGAGCGCGGCGTTATGGTGGCGCAGTTTGAGCGCGAAGCTATCGGCAAAGCCGCGCGCTTCGGTCACCTGATCGGGTGGCAGATCGCGGCCCGGCAGCGGCACGCGAAAGCGGTTGCCCGCGCTCCCAGGCACATCGGCGCTCCACGCGACCTCAACCTCGGCATCGCGCGCGATCGCACGGCTGGCGCCGGTCAGCGCCTGTTTGAACAGATCGAGCGGGGTCTGGTCAGCCATTACCTGAGGGTGCCCGTCACAGGATGCTTTGGCCCGTCTTGGCCCAATCGGCCATGAAGCCTTCGATGCCCTTTTCGGTGAGCACGTGCTTGAACAGATCGTGGATCACCTTGGGCGGCGCCGTCATGACGTCGGCCCCGATCTTCGCGGCCTGGAGCACGTGCATGGTGTGACGCACGGAGGCGACGAGAATTTCGGTGGCGAAATCGTAGTTGTCGTAGATCAGGCGGATGTCCTCGATCAGGTCCATCCCGTCAAAGCCGTTATCATCGTGGCGGCCCACGAAGGGCGAGATGAAGCTCGCCCCTGCCTTGGCCGCCAGCAGCGCCTGATTGGCCGAGAAACACAGCGTCACATTGACCATCGTGCCCTCGCCCGTCAGCGCCTTGCACGTCTTGAGGCCATCAACGGTCAGCGGCACCTTGATGCACACGTTGTCGGCGATCTTGCGGAGGATTTCAGCCTCTTTCATCATCGTTGCATGATCGAGCGCCACCACTTCAGCGCTGACCGGGCCATCGACGATCTCGCAGATCTCGCGGGTCACTTCCATGAAATCCCGGCCCGATTTGGCAATCAGCGAGGGATTGGTCGTCACCCCGTCGAGCAGGCCGGTGGCGGCAAGTTCGCGGATCGGCTCGATCTCGGCGGTGTCGACGAAGAATTTCATGGGGTCACTCCAGTTTTTTTGCGATAGCCCGCGCCAAGCGCTGCGGCGAAGGGGGAAGGCATGGCCAGATCGATCTCACATCTCGCGACGCTGCTTGCCGCCCTGATTGTCGCTTGGCAACCGTCCAAAGCGCGCGCCGATAACGAAGACGTGCAATTGTGGCAGTTCGTGAATGTCACCGGCGATCTCGACAAGGATACGCGGCTCACGATCGACGCGACGCATCGATGGCGCGAGCAGGCGCGGGGTGACGAACAACAGACCATCCGATTCACGCTCGAGCAAACCGTGGCCAAGGGCGTGCGGATCGGCGGAGGCGGGGCGATCTTCGAGGCGGGCGGATTGACCGAGATTCGTCCCCATCAGCAGGTCATTGTCGTCAGCGGTGGGTTCGAGTTTCGCACCCGGCTGGAACAACGCTTTTTCGATGGTGCTGACCGGATGGAAGTGCGGCTGCGCCAGCGCATCCATTACAATCGGCCTTTGGGCGATGGCTGGCGCGCCACTGTGGGCGGCGAATGGCTAGGCCTGCTGCAATCGCGCAATCGCGATCAAGGCGCCTCGACCGACCAGTGGCGCGCTCAGGCCGGTGTGGCTTACCGAATCAACAAACGGCTAGAGGTAGGCGCGAATTATTGGCTGCTGGCGTTTCCGCGCGGAGCGCGTCCGGCACGTTACACCCACGTGCCGCAAACCGTGCTGACTTACCGCTTCTAATGCGCCTCACAGCACCCGCGCCGCGCCGAACACGGCGATGATCGCGGGATCGCGGGTCGCGCGCGGGTCAGCGCGAATCGCGGCTTCTTCGCGGCCGATCTCGCCCCACACCGCATTGTCGACTTCGCGTCCGATACGGTCGGCGACGCCTGCGACATCGACCCCGGTGAGCGCGTTCAGCGCCTGGCCAAGCAGCGGATCGCGGCTCACCCGGATCGCCTGCCCAAGTTCCGGCACAACCGCGTCGATCAGCGCGCTGCCAACCTCTTGGCGCAGAAAGGTGCTGGCCGCAGTCGGCCCGCCGCGCACCAGATCGATGGCGTTGCGGATCCCGATCACCCGCACCGCATCGGTCACCACCGGCGCAGCACGATAGCTTGCGTCAATCGCGAAGCTGGCGAAACGCTCCTCCAGCCGGTCCTTGACCAGCGCGGAGGTGAGGATGCGCGAGAGCACGTCGCCGCGTGTGCCGAGCATGTTGCCAAGGCCGATGCGCGCCACCTGCTCATCCCAGTAGCCGCCCGGCGCGGTCAGGCGCGCAAAGGCGTTTTCGGTAGCGAGCATCAGCATCCGCCGCACCGCCTCCTCAAGGCTGAAACCGCCGCCCATGCTCGCGCATCCGGGTAGCAGCAGCAGCGCGCCCGCTCCGGCCGCTCCGGAGAGCAGGCTGCGGCGGGTGGCCATGTGGGTGACAATTGCGGTCATTGTGCGTGCCTTTCAATCTTGCCGGAACGCTATGCGGCTCCCCATATAACCCCAACATGAACCGCGTTCGCCTTCTTGTCCTCAATGCAGCTTTGGGCGCACTCGATTACCGCCTACCAGAGGGCGTGAGCGCGCCCGCGGGGAGCGTGGTGATCGCGCCGCTCGGCCCGCGCAAGGTCATGGGGATCGTCTGGGACGCTGGGTCCCTGCCTGGCGATGAAATCGCCTTCGAGCGGCTGCGCCCGATCACCGAGGTGGTGCTTGTCCCGCCGCTGCCTGCGCCACTGCGCCGCTTGATCGAATGGACGGCGGACTATTACTGCGCCCCGCTCGCGTCAGTCGCGCGCATGGCGCTGGCGAGCGGCGGCGCGCTTGGTGGGCCCGCGACCATGACCGAATACCGACTGACAGGCGCCGAGGCTGCCGGGCGGCTGACCGCGCAGCGCAAGACCGCAATGGAGAAGCTTGCAAGGCAGCAGGGCACGATGCGCGAGCTGGCCGCGCTGGCGGGTGTCTCGGAAGGCGTGCTGCGCGGGATGGCGGGGGCCGGGTTGATCGAGCCGGTCAGCGTCGCCATCGACCGCCCCTATCCCCGCGCCGATCCCGATTTCCACCAGCCCGGCCTCTCGCCCGAACAAGGCGCGGTTGCCGGGCAGTTCGTGGCGGCAGTCAAGGCGCAGGCCTTCGCGCCCTTCCTCCTCGACGGCGTGACCGGATCGGGCAAGACCGAGACCTATTTCGAGCCCGTCGCCGCAGCCATCCGGGCGGGGCGGCAGGTGCTCGTCCTGCTGCCGGAAATCGCGCTGACCGAGAACTTCCTCGCCCGCTTTACGGCCCGATTCGGCGCGGCGCCGGTGCTGTGGCATTCCTCGCTGCGCTCGACCGAGCGGCGGCGCGCATGGCGGGCGATTGCCGATGGTTCTGCGCAAGTGGTCGTGGGCGCGCGTTCGGCGCTGTTCCTGCCCTATGCGAATCTGGGCCTGATCGTGGTCGACGAAGCGCACGAGATCAGCTTCAAGCAGGATGACGGCGTGCGCTACAATGCCCGTGACGTGGCGGTAATGCGCGCGCGTTTCGAATCCATCCCCGTGATCCTCGCCAGCGCCACCCCGGCGCTCGAGAGCCTGCACATGGCCAGCCAAGGCATTTACACCAAGCTCGACCTGCCGAGCCGCTATGGCGGGGCGAGCCTGCCCGCGGTGAAGCTGGTCAACCTCACAGAAGAAAAGCCCGGGAGCGGACGCTGGCTGGCCGGGCCGCTGGTGGAGGGCTTGCGCGACCGCTTGGCTAGGGCTGAGCAATCACTCCTGTTCCTCAACCGCCGCGGCTATGCGCCGCTGACCCTGTGCCGCAATTGCGGGCACCGCTTCAAGTGCCCCTCGTGCAGCGCGTGGCTGGTCGAGCATCGCCTCTCTGCCAGGCTCGCTTGCCACCATTGCGGGTTCGAGACGCGGGTGCCCGAGGCTTGTCCCGAATGCGGCGAGAGCGACTGCCTCGTCGCCTGCGGCCCCGGCGTGGAGCGGATTGCGGCGGAAGTCGCCGATCTGTTTCCGGATGCGCGGGTGGCCGTGGCGACCTCAGATACCCTCAACACACCCGAGCGCGCTGCCGAGTTCATCGCCATGGCGGAAGGCCGCGCGATCGATATCATCATCGGCACGCAGCTTGTGACCAAGGGCTTCCACTTCCCCGATCTGACACTGGTGGGCGTGGTCGATGCGGACTTGGGCCTGGAAGGCGGGGACTTGCGCGCAGGTGAGCGCACCTTCTCGCAGATCGCGCAAGTTGCAGGGCGCGCCGGGCGCGGGGCCAAGCCGGGCGAAGTGCTGATCCAGACCCGCCACCCCGATGCCCCCGTCATCGCCGCGTTGGCGGACGGGGACCGCGACGCCTTCTACGCCGCCGAAACCGCCGGCCGCCGCGACGCTGGCGCGCCGCCGTTCGGGCGCTGGGCGGCGATCATCCTGTCTTCCGAAGACGAGCGCGAGGCGCGCGAGGCGGCGGTGCGGCTGGGCGATGTCCGCCCGCGCCTTGCCGATGTGCAAATCCTCGGCCCCGCCCCGGCCCCGCTGGCGCTGCTGCGCGGGCGATATCGCTACCGCTTCCTCGTCAACGCAAAGCGCAGCGCGAATTTGCAGGCCTGCTTGCGCGACTGGATTGCCGGCGTGCAATTCGCTCCCGGGGTGCGGGTCGGTGTGGATATCGATCCCTATTCCTTCGTTTGACGAAGCCAAAGGGGGGCTGACCTGCGTATCCCCCCACATGACCCGTCCCATCCTCGTGCCGATCCTCGGCGACCAGTTGTCGCGCAATCTCTCCAGCCTCGATGGTCTCACCCCCGGCGCGGCGGTGATCCTGATGATGGAGGTGTGGGACGAGGCGACCTATGTGAAGCACCACAAGCAGAAGATCGTCCTCATCTTCTCGGCCATGCGCCACTTCGCCGAGGAGCTTCGCGAAGAGGGCTGGCAGGTCGATTACGTGACGCTCGATGCTCCCGACAACACCGGCAGCTTCACCGGAGAAGTCGCCCGCGCGGTGGAGCGCCACGCGCCGTCCGAAGTCCGCATCACGACAAGCGGCGAATGGCGCGTCCATCAAGCGATGCTGGAGTGGGAAGGCCGTTTCCCCTGCCCCGTCAGCATCCTCCCCGACACGCGCTTCATCGCCAGCCACGCCGATTTCCGCGCCTTTGCCGATGGTCGCAAGCACCTGACGATGGAGTATTTCTACCGCGAGATGCGGCGCAAGACCGGGCTGTTGATGGAAGGCGATAAGCCTGCGGGCGGCGTCTGGAACCTCGACAGCGAGAACCGCGAGCCGCCCCCAAAGGACTCTGGCGCAAGGCTCAGCGCGCCCCCCACCCCCAAGTTTGCTCCCGACGCGATCACCCAAGAGGTCATCGCTCTGGTCGCCGCGCGCTTCGCCGATCACTTCGGCGACCTCGAACCTTTCGGCTGGCCCGTTACGCGGACGCAAGCATTGGAGGCCGCCGCGGCCTTCTTCGCCCGCCGGCTCGACCTGTTCGGCCCCTACCAGGACGCGATGGTGGACGGCCAGGACGATCTCTACCACTCGATGCTCTCGACCAGCCTCAACTGCGGGCTGCTGGATCCGCTGGAACTGTGCCACGCCGCCGAGGCCGAATACCGCGCTGGCCGCGCGCCGCTCAACTCGGTCGAGGGGTTCATCCGCCAGATCATCGGCTGGCGCGAATATGTGCGCGGGTTCTACTGGCACCAGATGCCGGGGCTGGCCGAGGCGAATGCGCTTCATGCGACCCGCCCGCTCCCCGAGTTCTTCTGGACGGGGGAGACCGACATGCGCTGCCTGTCCGATTGCATCCGCACCACCCGCGAAGATGCCCATGCGCACCACATCCAGCGGTTGATGGTGCTCGGCAATTTCTGCCTGATCGCGGGGATTGCGCCCCGCGACGTCGCCGACTGGTATCTCGCGGTCTATGCCGACGCTTATGAATGGGTCGAGCTGCCCAATGTCGCTGGCATGGCGCTCTATGCCGATGGCGGGAGGCTCGCGACCAAGCCCTATGCGGCGAGCGGCAATTACATCAACAAGATGAGCAATTACTGCGGCAAGTGCCGCTACAAGGTCGCGCAAAAGACCGGGCCCGATGCCTGCCCCTTCAACCCGCTCTACTGGCACTTCATGGTGAAGAACCGCGGGCAACTGGAGAGCAACCACCGCATCGGGCGCATCTATGGCACCTGGGACCGGATGGCCGAAGGCAAGCGCGCGGAATATCTCGAAAGCGCCGAGGCGTTCCTCGACAGTCTGGTTCCGGCAAGCGACGGCTGGGCGCGAGGCTAGGCTGCGGCCAGACGGCGGCGCACCCACCAGGGCGCCATGACCTCGCCCTTGTCGTAGGCGCGCTTGACCAGCCACACGCCGAAGCTCCCCGCGATCAGCAGCGCGATCACCGAAGCCTCTAGCCCGAAGGCCCCGCCCGAAAGCAGGGGATCGCCGACCAGCCGCGCATCGACCAGCCCGTCAACATCATTGCCCGAGACCGGCACGTCCCACACCAGCCCCTGCGTCACGTTCCAGCCGAAATGGAGCCCGATCGGCGCCCACAGGCTTCGGGTCAGCATATAGGCCCCGCCGAGCATCAGCCCCGCTTCAACCGCGATGGCGAAGGAGGAAAACAGCGTGGCATTGTCATTCCCGATATGGATGAGCCCGAACAGCGCCGATGTGATGAGGAGCGCCGCCCACGACCCTGCAAACTCCTCGATCCAGCGAAACAGGATGCCGCGGAAGATGAACTCCTCAACGAAGCCCGCGCCCACTCCGGCGGCGAACAGCAGGAACGGCCAGCTCGTGGCGCCGCCCCAGCCAACGATCCGGTAGGCGCCGAGCAGCGCCGCCACCCCGGCAATCAGACTGAACAGGGCAAAGGCCACGAGCGTGCCGAGCAGCAGGCCCCGCCCCGCGCCCGCCAGCGGCAGATCATCGTGATGCCGCTCGCCCAGGCGGCGCATCACCAGCTTCTGCATCGCAATCAAGAGCCCGATCAGCACCGCGACCTGTACTGGCCGCGCGATATCGTCGCCCAGCAAGTGCGCCAGCAGCGGCGAAGCTTGCGATGATCCCAGCACGATGCCGATCGTCAGCACCAGCGCGGTCAGCATCGCGATCAGCGGGAAGCGCCAGATCCGTCTCCACAACGGCGGCAGCGCGGCGTGTTCGATATCCATGATCCCTAAGGCTCCCCTTGCGCTCGTGCCGAAGGGATGGCGCAGACGCGCGGCTTTGGCTAGGCCCGTCGCACACGTTTCAAGGGAGAGCCCACGCACATGCTGACCATCCACCACCTGCGCCTGTCGCAATCCGAACGCATCGTCTGGCTCGCCGAGGAGCTGGGGATCGCATACGACGTGAAGCTCTACACTCGCCGCACCGATAATCGTCTGGCTCCTGACGAGTACAAGGCGCTGCACCCGATGGGCATCGCGCCGGTGATCACCGATGGCGACCTTGTGCTGGGCGAAAGCGGCGCGATCATGGACTACATCGTCGCCAAATACGCGCCCGATACGGCTCTGGTGCCGGGCGTGGGTCACCCCGACTTCACCGACCACCTGTTCTATGTCCACTGGGCCAACGCGACCTTCATGACCAACGGCATGATGGCGCTGATCGCGCAGTTCATGGGCGCCAAGGAATTGCCCCCCTTCGTCGCCGACCGCGTCGCCAAGGGCTGGGCCATCGTCGAGAAGCGGCTGGGCGAAGCGGACTATTTCGGCGGTTCGCAGCTCACCACGGCAGACATCATGATGGGCTTCCAGCTCACCACCAGCCGCGCGATGAGCGGGATGAGCATCGAGGGCATGCCCAACCTGCAAGCCTACCTGAAGCGGATTGGAGCGCGGGAAGCGTATCAGCGCGCGATGGCGAAATGCGAACCGGGCATGCCGCCGAAGCTGGATTGAGGGGGAGCTACCCGCCACCCGTCGCCCCGGACTTGATCCGGGGCTTGGCTGCCTTGCTTCACCTCACCCCAAGGCAAAATCGCAAGAAGGAAGCCTGACCCCGGGTCAAGCCCGGGGCGACGAGGGGGCGGGAGATTTCGGCAATGTTCGTCACCCCGGCCCCCGAGCCGGGGTCCCGCTGCCTTATTCGGCGCCGGCAACATACCAGACAAAACACAGGTGAGCGGAAACATCGCCGCCCGCCTCTTCAAAACTACTCACTTGCTCGGGAAAAGCCGCGCGTACTTCGGACATAAAGTCGTAATCGCGGCAAAGGCACTGGAATTGCTCATGAGCGGCAACGGCAGCGGCGGAAACACGCTCAGACCATGACAGGCTTATCCCCTTACCGCCCCTCCCGCTTCAACAACTCCGCCTTGATCTCCAGCCCATAGGCATAGCCCCCCAGCGAGCCATCCGCCGCAATCACCCGGTGGCAGGGGATCAGCACCGCGACATGGTTCGCGCCGTTCGCCCCGCCCACCGCGCGGCTCGCCTTGGGGTTGCCCAAAGCCGCCGCCAGCTCGCCGTAGCTCCGCGTCTCGCCGTGGGGGATGCGGCGCAGTTCTTCCCAGACCCTCTGCTGGAAGGCGGTGCCCTTGACGTCGAGCGGGATCGCGGCGCTGCCGGGGCCGGGTTGTTCGACTGCCGCCACAACGTCCGCGAACAACGCGCGGAAATCCTCGCCCGCCGCTACCAGTTCGGCGCGGGGGAAGCGGGCGCGCAACTCCGCCTCGCCCTCGCCAAATGCCAGGCAGCACACGCCCTTGTCGGTCGCCGCCACCAGCATCGGTCCGAGCGAGGTCGGCAAGACCGCCCAATTGACCACGCGGCCCGCGCCGCCCCTGCTCCAATCGCTCGGGTTCATTCCCAGCCTGCCTTTCGTTGCCGTGTAGAACGCTTCAGACCCCCCGTAGCCTGCCTTTGACAGGGCTTCGGTCACGGTTAGACCCCCGCTCAAACCGGCTTTTACGCGCTCCTCACGCAAAGCCCGGGCAAAACCGGCGGGCGACAGGCCGACCGTGCGTTTGAACAAGCGCTGGAAGTGGGTGGGGGTGTAGCCGGTCAACTCGGACAGCGCCGCGAGCGTCATTGCGGCACCCTGTTCTCCGGCCGCCCGGATCGCGTTGATGGCGGCGAGCACGCAGGCTTCTTCTGCGCTTTGGGTGTTCGGTGAGCACCGCTTGCATGGCCTTAGCCCCGCCCCCGCCGCGTCTTGCGGGGTCGCAAAGAAGCTGACGTTGCGCCTCAGGGGCGCTCTTGCCGGGCAGCTCGGGCGGCAATAGATGCCGGTCGAGTGCACTCCGGTGACGAAGGCCCCGTCAAAGCGCCGGTCTTTTGCGAGTGCCGCCTGCCAGCGCGCCTCGTCGGTCATGTTCTGAAAATGTTCCACGTGAAACATTCTGCCACAAGCGCGGGGCCGCTGCACCCCGCTCTCTTGCGTTCAATCTCGCACGCCCATCTCGCACGGGGCGCAAAAGCGGTTATAAGCGCGGCCATGACCCGGTTTCTGGGCGCGCTTGCGCTGCTTTTCACCTTCCTCGCGATTCCCGCCTCGGCCGACCCCGGCGACGTCGACGCGGCATCGCGGGGCGTGGTGCGGGTGGTGATCATCGGCACCGAAAACGGCCAGCCCGTCCCCGTCAGCCACGGCACCGGCTTTGCCGTCTCCCCGACCAGGATCGTCACCAACGCCCATGTGGTGAGCGAGGCGACCCAGGACGACACCCTGCGCATCGGCATTGTCCCGGCCGAGGGCGAAGGCGGGGCGTTTGCGCGGGTGATCGGGGTCTCGCTGCGCAATGATTTGGCGCTGCTCGAGATCGCCAAGGGGTCCTTGCGCCTCCCGCCGCTGGCGCTTGCTGGCGGGTCGATCGCCAACCTCGGCGAAGTTTCCGCGGTCGGCTACCCGATGAATGTCGATCTTGCGCAAGGCCTTGGTATGGAAGATATTTTCCGCGCCCAATCGCCAGTCAAGTCGCGCGGGTTCCTGTCCGGCGTGCGGCCCAGCCGCCAGTTCGACACGATCCTCCACACTGCCCCCATCGCGCGCGGCAATTCGGGCGGGCCGCTGCTCGATCCGTGCGGGCGGGTGATCGGGGTCAATTCCTTCAGCACGGATTCGACCGGCGGCGATGCGGAATTCTACTTCGCGGTGTCCTTGCGCGAGCTGCTGCCGTTTCTGCGCAACCTCGGGGTGGAGCCGGTCACCAACACCCTCCCCTGCCGCTCGATCGACGAGCTCAACGCCGAGGAGCGACAGCGGCTCGAGGTGGCGCAGTCGCAGGCCCGTGCGCGGCTTGCCGAACGCGCCGAGACCCTGCGCGAAGTGCGTGAGACAGCGCGGCTGACCGCGCAGATGGAGGTGCTCGAGGCGCGCGAAAACCACATGGCGCTTGCGCTGATCGCGCTGCTGGCGGCGATCGGCGCGGGCTATGCGGCGGCCGTCTGGCGCGGCGACGAGGCCCGCGGCACCCACGTCCGTATCGCCGCTGCGCTGGCTGTGATGACATTGATCGCTGCGGTTCTGCTGTGGATCACGCGTCCCGGTCTGGCCGCAATCGATGGCCGGGTCGCCGCCGCGATCGCCAAGGCGGAAGGTCGCGATCCTCCTGCAAGCTCGAGCGGCGGCGATAGCTCTGCCGAAGGCGCGATGATCTGCACCCTCGTGCCCGATCGCAGCCGCGTCTCCTCGGCGCGGACCGATGATGTCGCCTTCGAGTGGTCAGCGGACGGCTGCGTCAACAATCGCACGCAATACGGGCTTGGGCCGGGCGGCGCATGGAGCCGTGTCTTCGCTGCCGAGGACGACGCGGCGGTGGCGGTCAACACCTACGATCCCGAAACACGCACCCTGCGCACCGACCGCTACCTGTTGGGACAGGAGGCGCTTCGCCAGGCCCGTGAGGCCCGCTCAGCCTACACACCCCCGGCTTGCCGCGTGAGCGACGCGGCAAGGACGCTCGGTGAGCAGCAGTCCAAACTGATCGCCGCCCTGCCCGACCGCCCTAACGAGCGGCTCGTCTATTCCTGCACGGCGCCGGAGAATAATTAAGCATCTGTTCAGGTGAAATATTTGAGCTTGATCCGGAGCATTGAGGAGATGAAAGGAGAGGTCGCATGGGACGTTCTATCATCAACGGGCTGGCCGCTCTCGCTGCCGCCGGATTGCATGCCCCGCTCTACGCCCAGCCAATCGACGAGGCGGCCATTGAGGTGCAAGGTGACCGGGCGCTGAGCCAGGACGAGATCATTCGCGGGCAGCGTCACCTTTACCTCAACCCTCTGCCATTCAGCACCGCCCCGCGCTTTTATGATCCGATCTGCATCGCCGTGGCCGGCCTCGCCGACGGGCAGAACGAGCTGGTGGCGGAGCGGATTCGGGCGAATATTCGCACCGCCGGGATCGCGCTGGCCGATGCCGGGTGCAAGCCCAACGCGCTGGTTTCGGCCAACCGCCGGCCCGGAAGCGTGATCAATGCACTTCGGATCCGCGATCCACAGCTCTTCAACCGCGAAAGCGAAAAGGCGATCCGGCGCCAGCTTGCGGTGGGCGAGGCTGCGATCAGCTGGGGCGAGACGACCTTGCGCGCGAACGACGGGATGCTGTTCGGCGAAAGGTCGACGGCCAGCCTCAATCCCGCCTTTGCCATGCCGGTCTATCTGGGCGCGCTCCCCTCGCGGCTGCGCGCGCCGCTCTTCCGGACCAAGGTCAATGCGATCGTGTTCTATGATCTTGACCAGCTGGAGGATGTATCGATCGACCAGCTCGGCGACCATGCGACGCTGCACCTGCTGGGCGATCCGCAAGATCCCGCCGATCCCGAGGCGGCCGGGGTTCCCTCGATCCTCAGCCTGTTCGTCGATGGGCCGCGCAAGGCGCCGCCGGAGATGACCTCGCTGGACCGCGCCTATCTGCGGGGGCTGTATCAGATGAAGAGCAGCGACTGGGCATGGCGGCTCACCGCCAGCATGCTGGCCTCCTACGAAAATCCCACTGCCGTGAACGGCAGCGATCACGGCAATCGCGAGGGCGCCTTGAACCCGTCCTGACACGAAGGGGCAGGTCGGCCTGAGGGGTGCGTGTGCGGCGCAAACGGACTCGCCCTGATTTCGCACTTGCACAATTCCCGCCCCACCGGGTTGCGCGCGAAGGAATCAATTGCTAGTCGCGCGCCAGCCTTGCGGGCAGCCCTTGCGCTCGCCCTCATGCCAAGGCCCAAGCAAGAACCCCTTCTGAGCTTTCCGAGAGGACGAGACGCGCGTGGACATTTCCGCCGGTATCAAGGCTAGCCTGGCTGGACGCTATGCCTCGGCCCTGCTCGATCTGGCCGCCGAGAGCGGTAAGGTGAGCGCGGTCGAGAAAGACCTCGAGACGCTGGGCGCTGCCCTGGCCGAATCGGGCGAGTTCGCCGCGCTGACCACCAATCCGGAACTTTCGCGCGATATCGCCGGCAAGGCGATGGCGGCGGTCGCCAAGAAGCTCAAGCTCAGCCCCCTCACCACCAATTTCCTCGGCGTGCTGGCGGCCAACCGCCGTCTTGCCAAGCTGCCCGCGATCATCGCCGCCTTCAAGGCGATCGCCGCCGCCCAGCGCGGCGAAGTAACGGCAAGCGTCACCAGCGCGCACCCGCTGAGCGACGACCAGATCGCCGCGCTCAAGACCAAGCTGACGCAGCGCGAAGGGCGCACCGTCATGCTTACCGCCTCGGTCGATCCCGACCTTCTGGGCGGCCTCGTCGTCACCGTCGGATCGCAGCGCATTGATGCCTCGATCCGCACCCGTCTCAACTCGCTTGCCAAAGCCATGCAGGCTTAAAGGACACTACCCATGGAAATCCGCGCCGCAGAAATCTCGAAGGTCATCAAGGACCAGATCGCCAATTTCGGCACCGAGGCTGAAGTCAGCGAAACCGGCACCGTGCTGTCGGTGGGTGACGGGATCGCCCGCATCCACGGCCTCGACAAGGTGCAGGCCGGCGAGATGGTGGA
>JAIYAL010000212.1 GCA_027489095.1 Erythrobacteraceae bacterium | reverse complement strand
TGCACCATTCAGGTGAACCTCGATTACCAGTCGGAAGCCGACATGGTGAAGAAGTTCCGCGTCGGCCTTGCGCTGCAACCGCTGGCGACCGCGCTGTTCGCCAATTCGCCCTTCACCGAAGGCAAACCCAACGGCTTCCTCTCCTACCGCTCGCACATCTGGTCGGACACCGATCCGGCACGCACCGGGATGCTGCCCTTCGTGTTCGAGGACGGCTTCGGTTATGAACGCTGGGCGCGATACATGCTTGATGTGCCGATGTATTTCGTCTTCCGCGACGGAAAATACATTGACGCGGCCGGCCTGTCCTTCCGCGATTTCCTCGATGGCAAGCTGTCGGTTCTCCCCGGCGAGCGGCCGCGCCAGAGCGATTGGTGGGACCACCTTTCGACCGCCTTCCCCGAGGTGCGGCTCAAGAGCTTCCTTGAGATGCGCGGCGCGGACGGCGGCCCGTGGAGCCGGATCTGCGCGCTGCCCGCCTTCTGGGTGGGGCTGCTCTACGATCAGACCGCGCTCGATGCGGCATGGGATCTGGTCAAGGGCTGGACGATGGAGGAGCGCGAGGCGCTCCGCAATGCCGCGCCGAAGCTCGCTTTGGACGCGCCTGTGCCCGGCGGCGGCACCCTGCGCGACATCGGGCGCGAGGCCTTGAAGATCGCGCATGGCGGCCTTGCGGCGCGGGGGCGGCTCAACGCCAGCGGCGACAATGAGACCGGCTATCTCGAAACGCTCGACGAGATCGTCGCCAGCGGCAAGGTGCCGGCCCAGCGGCTGCTCGACGCGTACCACGGCGAATGGAACGGGGACATCACCCGCGTCTACGAACAATCATTCTGAGGAGGGGAAAGCAAAATGCTGATCGTTCTGGCAAAAGCCCAGGTGGGGACAAGCGCGATGGCGGCCGCTACGGCGGCGATCGCTGACATGGTCGCGGCCTCCAATGCGGAAGATGGCTGCATTGCCTATGCCTTCACGCAGGACGTGCTCCAGCCGGGCGTGCTCCACATCGTCGAGAAGTGGGCCGACGAAGCGGCGCTGGCCGCGCATTTCGCCACGCCCCACATGGCGGCCTTCGGCGCGGCGATCGCGGGCCTCGATTTCAAGGTGATCGAGGCGGTGAAATACCACGCCGATGAAGGATCGCCGGTGATGTAATCCTACTCGGCCGGGAAGGGAATGCTCTCTTCATGGCGGGTTGAACCACCAGCGAAAACCCGGCGCTTCAGCCTTGCGAGCGGTGCGGTAATGACCCCGTGCTGCTCCATCCACGCGTGATATTCGCAATATTTCGGATCTTCGGAGAGCAGATGCGCTTCCTCGGTACGCGCTCGCCAATAGTATATGGCGTTGACGACCAGTAGGAAAACGCTGTTTCGCACGGCGTCGAGCCATGTGCCGCTGGTCACCAGGAAGGGCATGACCGAAGCCCACCAGAACAGGTTCTTCGACAGATAGGCCGGGTGGCGGGTGAAGCGGTAAGGCCCGTGGGTCAGCACGCCGCGATAGGTGAGGTTCGAAAAGCGGATCCCGAACACCACCGTCGCCCAGGCATAGACCCCTGTAAGTGCAAGCAGAATTCCGCCCCACGCCCAGAGCAGCGCGGTGTTGCCATCGAGCCAGTACGCCCAGCCCTCAGTGCCCAATTCATAGCTGAGAACCTGGTTATCCGGCCCGATGATCCCCCACACGAAGGGCGGATAGCACAACAGCGCGGCGAGCCATCCCGCCAGAAACGGGGTGCCTGAACGGATGTGCGAATCCAGCGGGCGCAGGGTGCACAGATAGCCGACAGTGCCGATCTGCACGTCGATGAGGAACAGCAGCGTCACCAGCAGCATCACGAAATCGACAGGATTGGCAATCAGTTGCGCCGGATCAGCGGTAACCACCTCAGCAAAGCCGGGCGGCAGGATCGAGATCATGAAGGCGCCGAAGAAGCCCTTGATCGCCCAGGCCCGCCAGTGCTTTGCGATCGCCGCGCCATCCCACTGCTCGCGGCCGATCATCCCTCCCCCGACCACGAAGGCGCCGAAGTGGAAGCACCCATCGCGCGGGGAAACGAGGTAGCGATCAAGCCAGATTACGTAAGGAACAGAAAGCATTACGAGCGGCAGGATGGCGCCGCTCAACACCTCCATCGCGAACAGGTAATTGCCCGACCAGTACCAGCGGGCAAGCGCGTAGAAGGCCGCAAGACCCGCCCAGGTCGCCCACAAGCCAACGAGCTTGATGACGGCCACCGGCAGCACTTCGGGCAAGCTTCGCTTGAGGCTCCAGTCGATACCGGTCGAGGGCCTGAGGTGCACCTTGTCGACCAGGACCGACCACAGGGCCATCGGCACGGCGCTGAAGATCATTCCCGCCAGAGCCGCATAAGGCCCTGAAAGAACGCCTCTTTCAGACGCGAACGCGCCGCCGAGGCCAAGCCCTTCGGCAATCATCGGATAGGATCGGCAGAAGGCGATCCACACCACCAGGCCCGCTAGTCCCGCCAGCCCGACGCCGGTGGAGACGTCGCTGACAGGCGGCGCAGGGCGCGCGTTGGAAGAGGGCAAGAGCGGCGCAATCATGGCACCCCAGCCCTACAGCACAAGGGTTAACAGCTCGGCAACGCCGCGCCTGAAGCTGCCAAGCGGGGGTCTGGCAGGGGTCTAAGGGGGGTCTAGACCGGGCCCAGGCCCAGTCTGGCGCAACCCCCCCTGTAGGAGCTCACTTGAACGCGCTGATCGTCCCGCTGTCATCCAACAGGTAAAGCATCCCGTCCGCCACCACCGGCGCAAGGCTGACCGGCTGACCGACATCGGCAAAGCGTGCGGCCGAACCTTCGCCCGCGCTCACCCGCCACAGCTCGCCGCGCGAGCTTGCCACCCACAGCTGGCCGCCAGCCAGCACCGGGCCGGTCCAGAAGATCGGGCCGGACTTGTCCTCTTCGTCCCGGTAGCGCTGAAGCTGGGTGATCCAGCGCACCCGGCCCGATGACCGGGCAATAGCAAGCAGGCGCGCATCATCGGTGAGGGTGAAGATCCACTCGCCCGCGATCGCCGGGGTGGAGATGCCCGCGAGGTTCAATTCCCAGATGCGCTGGCCGGTGAGCAGTTCATAGGCCGCCATGCGCCCACCCTGCCCGAGCGCGTAGACCCGGCCCGAATCGATGATCGGATCGGCGTCGATATCGGTAATGGTGCCCACGGTCGTCGAGATGTTGGTGCGCGCGAGCGCGTCCGACCACAAGGTGCGGCCGTTCTCGTAACGGTAGGCGGTAAGCTCGCCGCTTGAATAGCCCGCAACGATCGAGCCCTGACCCGCAGCCGGCGCCGCCACGCCGAACACGCCAGATTGGGTGTTCGATCCGCTTTCGTCCCACACCAGCGAGCCATCATTGATGTTCAAGGAGATGAGCTGGTTGTCCTGCGTCATCACGAACAGCTGGCCGAAGGCGATGGTCGGCGATCCGCGCAGGGGGCCTGCGGGCTTGACCTTCCACAGCACCTCGCCGGTCTCGGCGGCGAGCGCCTTGACCTCGCCCACGCCGTTGGTGGCGTAAACCTTGCCCGCTTCAAAGCTGACCCCGCCGCCAAATTCGGCCGGGGCCTGATCCTTGGTCATATCCGCATCGGCGCGGGTCCACAGCTTGGCCCCGGTGTTCTTGTCAAAGGCGACAATCACCCCGTCGGTGCCTTCGGCGAACAGGAAGTTGCCGCCGATCACCGGCGCCGCAGCAAGACGCATCCGGTTGGTCGAACCGGCGACCTTCGCGGTCCAGACGCGCGAGGGGTTTTCGGCGAGCGCAAGGTGCCCGTAGGACTTGCTCGCCGCGCCGCCCGCCTGCGCCCATTCGGGGTTGCGAACTGCTGCGGGCAACACCACCGAAATGCCGGCAAGCGCGGGATCGACCTCGGCCCCGCTTTCGATCCGCGAGAGGATCGGCATGCGGTTGCCGATGGTTGGCGTGGTCTTGTCCTTGCTGCCGCCGAACAGGCCGCCCTTGCAGCCGGTCAGGCTCACCGCCAGCATACCCGCCAGCAGCGCCGCGCGCGCGATTTTCATCTTGGTCATATCCTCGGTTCCCATCGCTCGTCCTATTGGGCCGCAGCCGTGCCGGTGGCCGCGGCGCCATCCGCTTCGGACGTGACCCCTTCATCCTTGAGCAGTTTCTTGACGTCGACCACCGCATCGACCCCCATCAGCCCCGCCATCTGACGCGCACGGGAGCGCAGCGTTTCGGGCTGGCTTTCGTCCTTGGCGATTCCTGCGAAGATCTTGCCGGCCGCACTGCGGTTGCCGTTTTCGATCTGCGCCATCGCCACCAGCTCGCCGGCCGAGCCGAAATAGGGGTTGCCGGGCGTCGCCAGCGCAGAGAGCTGCGCGATCACATCGGCGGGCTTCATCCGGTCGTAATTGAGGCTGACATCGCGGATGCGCGCAAGGTCGCGCAGCACCGCAGGCGCGCTCTCATCGCCGGCAATGGCGCGGTAGAGCCCGCTCGCCTTGGCGGTGTCGCCCTGTTCGATCGCTGCGGCCGCCTGCATGAAGCGGGCCGCCGCGCGCGCGCCGTCGGAATTGCTGTCGGCCAGCAGCGGCGCAACCTTGTCCGAAGCCCCCTTGTAATCGCGCTCCGCAGCCGCATCGAGCGCAGCGATCAGGGTTTCGGACTGCTGTTCGAGCTTCTGCTCGGCGTAATGGTCCCACACCAGATAGCCGCCCAGCCCGGCGACGCCGAGGCTGATGACGGCCAGCACCTTGAGCCCGTGATCGCGCATGAACTGGAACAATGCGTCCTCGCGCACCGCCTCGTCGATCTCGCGGATCAACACTTCATCCTCGTGCGAGGGGTTGGGAACCGCGGGAGTGGTGGTCGGAGTGCGCGCCATAGGGGGCCAGTGATCCTTGTCGTCTTGTCTTTGGGTCGTCTTGTCTTTGGGTCGGCGTGTCTTGTCGCCCCGGTCTTGGCCAAGGCCTATGCCGCGCTCTTTAGGCAGGTGTGGCGACCTGCGCAATGGCAGCAGCGCCAAGGTTTGGGGGTGAGCGGGGCATGCCGCGCGGGAATTGAATGGGGGATGAAGCGATCTGCGAGGATCCGCAGATATCAGTAGGGCTGGCCCATCGCGCCCGAATAGAGCGCCTCGTAGCGCGCCAGCATCGCGGCAAAATCGAACTCGGCCCGCGCGCGCGCAGCATTGGCGGCCCCGAGCCGGGCGCGAAGATCGGGATCGGACGCGAGCGCGAGCAAGTTGTCGCCGAGCCGCGCCGGATTTTCCGGGAGGGTCAGAAACGCGGCGTTTTCGGGCGTCAGGATCTGGCGAATATCGCCCACATCGGTCGCAGCGACCGGCAGCCCCGCAGCCATCGCCTCGACCACCGAGAGCGGGAATTGCTCGGAAGCCGAGGACAGCGCGAAGATATCGAACAGGCCGACGACCTTGGCGGGATCGACATTGCCGGGCAGGTGGACGCGGTGCGCGATCCCGAGCGCCTCGGCCTCGGCGAGGATGGACGCGCGTTCCGGCCCCTCGCCGCAAATGACGAGGTGCCATTCGGGCGGCATATCGTCGAAGGCGGCGACGAGATCGCAGAGCCGCTTGACCGGGCGCAGGCCTGCAAGCGTGCCGACCCAGAACGCGCCCGCGCCCTTGGCGATCGGCAGGGCGCCCGGGTCAGGCGTCGCGGCGAAGGCGGCGGTATCGATGCCGTTGGGGATGCGCGCGATGCGGGCTTGGGGCTGGTGCCATGCCTTTCGGGCAATGCTCTCGAGCACCGTCGAGGGCACGACCAGCCGCGCCGCCGTCCCCAGCGCCGCGCGGCGAAAGAGGTTGCGCGCAGGCTTCAGGCGCGTCGCCTCGTCCTCGTTGAAGCCGTCCTCGTGGTGGATCAGCGGGGGCAAGTCCATGACGCGCGCGAACACCCGGTGCGCCATCACCACATCCATCGCGCCCCAATTGTAGGTGCACACGAGGTCATAGCCCTGCATCGCCCGGGCGAGGCTTGCCAGCCGGCCCGGCGTCGGCTTGCCCTTCAGCGAGGGGAAGTCCTGCGGGTAATCGACCGGCACACCGGCATCGATCAGCGCGGCAGCGGCCATCGATTCCGGTTCGGCAGAGACGATGCTGTGGTGCAGCCGCCGCCCCCACGCGTTCATCATCCGGACGCAGCGCACCTCCTTGCCCCCGGCGGAGAAGGTCGAATGGCAGTGAAGTATCCGGGGCGCGTGCCCCGAAGCCTCGCTCACTCCACCCCGTCCAGCAGCGCGGCGATGGCGGCGCGCACCTCGGGCTCGTCAAGCGTCGGGGCGTGGCCGACGCGCGGCACTGTAAGGGTGCGCATCGCCGGGTTGCGCGCGCCCATCTGCTTGACCGTATCGGCCGAGATCAGGTCGGACAGCTCACCGCGCACCAGCAGCATCGGCACGTCCCGCAGCGCCTCATAGGCAAGCCACAGGTTGGGGGGCGCGGCGTTGCCGGGCTTCGCGAAGGGTTCTGCAATCGCCATGTCGTAATCGAACACGATCCGCCCGTTCTGGCTCACCACCATGGTGCGCTTGGTAAGTTCGAGCCACTGGTCGAGATCATAGTCGGGGAACGCCGCGCCATGCGCTTCGGAAAGCCCGCGCGCGGCATGGACCCAGGTGGGGTAGCTGCGCCCCTGCCCGACATAGCCGGCAATCCGCGCCACCCCGCTCGCGTCGATCTCGGGGCCGATATCGTTCATCACCACCGCGGCGATCCGCCCCGGCTTCATCGCTGCCATCAGCATGGTCATCAGCCCGCCCATCGAGGTGCCGACCGCGACGAACCGCTCCACCCCTTGTTCGGCCAGCAGCTTCTCGACATCGGCGACATAGGTGATCGGCGTGTAGGTGTCCGAATCCGCCGCATAGCCGCTCTGCCCGCGCCCGCGCATCTCGGGCACGATCACCCGGCGGCTGGTGCAAAGCGCCTCGGCGAGCCCGGCGAAATCGCGTGCGTTGCGGGTGAGGCCGTGAAGGCACAGCACCGGCAGCTTGCCGCGCCCTTCCCCCGCCGTCTCAGGGCCGGGATAATTGCGGTAGTGCAGGTTCAATCCGTCGCTGCTGGTCCAGAAGCGGTCTTCATACGATGCGGCCATTGGCGGCGATAATCCCCTTGAGCTTGCCTCCCGGTGGCTTGCGTCCGCCGAGCTTCCCGCCCACTATCGCGGGATGAGCGAGCCTGTGCAACACCCGCCTGTTGAACACCCCCCTGTTGAACACGCCGAAGTGTCTGCCCCCTACCGCCCCGATCCGGCGATCCTGGCGCTGGCCGGGTGGCTGGGCGATGGTGTTGCAGCGGCCGACTTTCCCGAGACCCGCCTGCGCTGGCGCAATGATCGCGCGGCGGCGAGCGTTGGTTTGGACGCGCTGTCTGACGCTGCGTGGTGTGCACATTTCGGGCGGTTCGAGCCGCTCTCGGGCAACCTCCCCCAGCCGCTCGCGCTGCGTTATCACGGGCACCAGTTCCGCGTGTACAATCCCGAGATCGGCGACGGGCGGGGCTTCCTGTTTGCGCAGATGCGCGGGGCCGATGGCCGCCTGATGGACCTTGGCACCAAGGGATCGGGCACCACCCCGTGGAGCCGTGCGGGTGACGGGCGACTGACGCTGAAGGGCGCCGTGCGCGAGATCCTTGCGACCGAGATGCTCGAAGCATTGGGGGTCAACACCTCCAAAACCTTCAGCGTGATCGAGACTGGCGAGAAGCTGTGGCGGGGCGACGAGCCCTCTCCTACACGATCGGCGGTGCTGGTGCGGCTCAGCCATTCGCACATCCGCATCGGCACCTTCCAGCGGCTGCTGGCAATCGAGGATGCGGACGCGATGGCCGAGCTGATCGATTACTGCCTTGCGCAGTTCCCCGGCCCGCCCCCGCCCGATGACGCCCCGGGCCGCGATCAGCCCGCGATCCGCCTGATGCACAACGTCGCCGAGCGCATGGCTGATCTGGCTGCCAGCTACATGACCTCCGGCTTCGTCCACGGGGTGCTCAACACCGATAACATGAACATAACCGGCGAAAGCTTCGATTATGGCCCGTGGCGCTGGCTGTCTTCGTGGGAGCCGGGCTTCACCGCGGCCTATTTCGACCACGCGGGCCTTTACGCCTTCGGCCGCCAGCCCGAGGCGCTGCACTGGAACTGCGGGCAGCTGGCCGTGGCGTTGCGGCTCCATGCCGAAACCGCGCCGCTGGTCGCCGCGCTCGAACGCTTCGCGCCGCTCTACATGGCGGCGGTGGCGCGGCGGTGGTGCTGGCGGCTGGGCGTGGTGCCGCAGGGCCTTGAGGCTGACACGCAGTTGGTGGCCGCGTGCGAACAGGCGATGCGCGAGCAGGCCGCCCAGCCTGACGCGTTTTTCTTCGCACACCGCGGCGGCAGGGGCGATGCGCAAGGCGCGCTCGGCGCGGCGCTGGCGGGGTATGATCCGGTCGCAGACACGCATGATTACTGGAACGATGCCGCCCCGCAATCCCTGCTGATCGACGAGGTCGAAGCGATCTGGGACGCCATTGCCGACGGCGATGACTGGGGCCCGCTCCACGCCAAGATCGCCGCCTTGCGCCGCATGGGCAAAGCCCATGGCCCCGCGCCCATCGCTCAGGGCCATGCCTGAGCCGTGCCTTTGCCCTATCTTTTCTGCCCCGGTGCCTATAGGGCGCGGGGCGGGATCAAGGGCAAGAGAGAACGGCGGATAACAGCCGAATGACCGGTGACCTGACCGACAATATCCTGATCTCCTTCGAGCCTGCGAGCGGGGAGGAACTCTGGCGTGGCCCCATGGGCGATGTCGAGGCGGCGGTTTCGCGCGCGCGGCGGGCCTGGGCGGCCTGGGCTGCGCGCCCGCTGACCGATCGCATCGATGTGCTGCGCGCCTTCGCCAACGCCGTGCGCCGCGACGGCGAGGAATTGGCCGAACTGATCGCGCGCGAAGCGGGCAAGCCCTTGTGGGAAGCGCGCACCGAGATCGATGCGGTGGTTGGCAAGGTCGACATCGCGGTTCAGGCCTATGCCGAGCGCACCGGGAAGAAGAAGCTCGACGCCGGACTGAACGCGAGCGCCGCGCTGCGGCACAAGCCGCACGGCGTGATGGTCGTGCTCGGCCCCTACAATTTCCCGGCGCACCTGCCCAACGGCCACATCGTCCCGGCGCTGATCGCGGGCAATGCTGTGATCTTCAAGCCTTCGGAAAAGACCCCGGCAGTGGGAGAGGCGCTGGTCGCCGCCTTCCACCGCGCCGGCGTGCCCGAGGACGTGATCCAACTGCTCGTCGGGGGGCCTGAGGAAGGCAAGGCGCTGGTCGCCCATCCGGGGGTGGACGGCGTGCTGTTCACCGGCTCTGCGCAAGCGGGGATCGCGATCAATCGCAAGCTCGCCGCCAATCCGGGCAAGATCGTCGCGCTGGAAATGGGCGGCAACAACCCGATCGTGGTGATCGATACCCCCAAGCTTGCCGATGCCGCCGCGCTGATCGTGCAGAGCGCCTTCACCAGCGCCGGGCAACGCTGCACCGCGGCGCGGCGGCTGATCGTGAAGGAAAGCGTCTATGACGCGCTGATGGCAGAACTGGTGCCGCTGTCGCGCAAGCTGATGGTTGGCGATCCGCTCGGCGAGCCGCAGCCCTTCATGGGCCCGGTGATCGACAACGACACCGCCGACGGCCTGTCCGACAGCTTCCTTGCGCTGATCACTGCCGGGGGGCGCCCGCTGCTGCACATGCGCCGCACCGTGCCTGACCTGCCCTTCCTCAGCCCCGGGATCATCGACGTTACCGACGTGCCCGAGCGGCCGGATATCGAGCTGTTCGGCCCGGTGCTGCAGGTGATCCGCGTCCCCGATCTCGATACCGCCATCACCGAAGCGAACAACACCCGCTTCGGCCTGTCCGCCTCGCTGATCGGCGGGAGCCCCGACGATTACGGGCGGTTCTGGGCGAATGTGCGGGCCGGGATCATCAACTGGAACTCAGCCACCAACGGCGCCTCCTCCAAAGCCCCGTTCGGCGGGGTGGGCCTGTCCGGCAACCACCGCCCGGCGGCCTATTACGCGGCTGATTACTGCGCCTATCCGGTCGCCAGCACCGAAATGGACCAGCCCCGCGCGACGATAAACGTGGGTCTGCGGCCCTAGAGCCCAGACCCTAGGGTGCGCGGTAGACCACGGTGACGCCGTTCATCCCGTGGGAGGCGGGGCGAATGTGCACCGCAAGCCGCTCGCCGCGCTTGCCCTCAGCAGCGATGATATCCCCGGGCAGCGCATGGCGGGCAGCGCTCAGGCGCGCGCGCAAGGCGCGGGTGAGATGATATTGCAGCAAGTCCTCGCTCGGCGCGGGGCTGCGATAGCGGATGATCCGGATCCGGCAGCCCGGCGCATCGGCGCCGCCAGCCTGCACCACCATCGCGCCGGGCGGGATCGCTGCGGCGGCGGGCAGGCTGGCGGCAATCGCGAAATCCTCGATCAGCCGCGCGGCACATCCTTGCGGCGCGCCGACTGCGGCGAGCAGGTCTGCTGGGCTCGCCATCGGGCCCAGGAGCTTGCCGCCATCCCCCTGGCCCGGGCCCGGGTTCGGCAGTTCGGGGATCGCGCCAGCTTCGAGCAGTTCGAGCCGCATCGCCTCGCGCGCGGCCTGCGCATCCTCGGATGTCGCAGCGATCACCGGCAGGGCATGGCTGTCAGCAAATCCCAGTGCGGCATTGGCCTCGTTGCGGCTGGCGAGATCGGGATCGCTCATCAAGGGATCGTGGAGCGCGCGCGCAATCACCGGATCGGAGGCAATGGCCGGATCGTCCGCAGGCCGCTCGGCCGTGTCCTGACCGCAGGCGGCGACACCAAGGCACAGGAGAAGAGCGACAGCACGGGCCATCCTGCCGCCATGCCAGATGATGGTTAATTTGCGCCTGACGCAGATATGGAAACGCCCCCGGCATCCGTAGACCCCGGAGGCGCTTCCCGCTGCGGCTGAGCGCCGCCGCGCCGGCAGCCACATGGTGGGATATGGCCGCAAGAATGTTGTTCATCCTTAGTGCCCTTATTCTGAACGAATCATCCCCGCGCACGACAGCCGACGTTCATCAGCCGCGATGCTTGCGCCCCGCGCCCCTGCGCCTTAACGCCGCCGCGACATGACCACCCCCCACGATAGCGCCCCATCCTCCCCCAAAGCATCAGGCCCCCTCGCATCAGGGTTGGCGCCTGCGCTCGGGGCCTATCTCATCTGGGGCTTCCTCCCGCTCTATCTGATGCTGGTGAAGAGCGTCCCCGCCTTCGAATTCGTCGCCTGGCGGATCATCTGGACCTTGCCGCTGTGCCTCGTCATCGTCGCGGTGCGCCGCCAGTTTCCCGAACTGCTCGCCGCGCTGCGAAGCCCGCGCAGCCTGCTCGCGCTGCTGGCGAGTGCGGTGCTGATCGGGATCAACTGGTTCGTCTATATCTGGGCGATCATGGCGGGCGAGGTCTATGCAACCTCGATCGGCTATTACCTCAACCCGCTCCTGAACGTGCTGCTCGGCACGCTGGTGCTGGGTGAGAGATTGTCGCGGCGCCAGTGGATCGCGGTCGCCATCGCCGCGGTGGCGGTGGCGCTGCTCGCGGCGGGCGCGCTCACAAGCCTGTGGATCAGCCTCACGCTCGGCTTCAGCTTTGCGCTTTATGGCCTTGTTCGCAAACAGGTCGCGGTCGGATCGCTCCCCGGCCTCACGATCGAGAGCACGATCCTGCTGCCCGTAGCCGCCGCAATCGCCGGTTGGTACGCGGTGAGCCCGCAAGGCTCATCCTTCGGTCAGGACGCGTGGATGAGCGGCCTCGTCATCTTTTCCGGGGTCGTCACTGCGGTGCCGCTGCTGATGTTTGCGCTCGCCGCGCGCAGGATGGATTATTCGACGCTCGGTTTCCTGCAATACCTCGCGCCGACGATCGTGTTCTTCCTCGGCCTGTTCGTGTTTGAACAGCCCTTGGCGCCGATCAAGCTGGTAAGCTTCGTGCTGATCTGGATCGCGGTGGCGATCTTCGCTTCCGACCTGTGGAGCAAGCGAAAGAAGATTTGATCTTCGATCGCGCTAACGCGCGATACAGACCGCCCGCCCCGCCTCCCCACCCGGCCACCAATGATACCATCAGGCTATGGTGGCCGGGTGGGGAGGCGGGGCGGGCGGTCTGCGCCGCCGATAGGTGGCCGCAAACATATCAGCCTAGGAACTTCCACCCCAGTGACTGCCCGCCGTGCCATGGCACGATCTCCTCGCCCGTCACGTGGAGCACCGGCGGCACGGCCACTTCGGCGCGTTCGAGCGTCACGCTGTCCGCGTTGACGGGGAGCTTGTAGAAGGCCGGGCCGTGGAGCGAGGCGAAGCCTTCGAAGTGCCCGAGCGCGCCTTCCTCGTCGAACACGGTGATATAGCTTTCGAGCGCATAGGGCGCGCCGAAGATCCCCGCACAGCCGCAGGCGCTTTCCTTGTCCTTGCGCAGGTGCGGGGCGGAATCGGTGCCGAGGAAGAATTTGGGGCTTCCGCTGGTGGCGGCTGTGCGCAGCGCCAGCCGGTGGCTTTCGCGCTTGGCGACGGGCAGGCAGTAATTGTGCGGCTGGATGCCGCCCACCAGCATCGCGTTACGGTTGATGTGGAGATGCTGCGGGGTGATGGTCGCCGCGACCTGCGGCCCGGCTTCGTTGACGAAATCCACCGCGTCCGAAGTGGTGATGTGCTCAAACACCACCCGCAGCTTCGGGAAGCTTGCAACAATCCCGCGCAAGTGCCGCTCGATAAACTCTTTTTCGCGGTCGAACACATCCACGCTGTGATCGGTCACCTCGCCGTGGATGCACAGCACAATGTCCTCGGCCTCCATCCGGGCGAGGACGGGATAGAGCTTTTCGACATTGGTGACGCCTGCGGCTGAATTGGTCGTCGCGTTGGCGGGATACATCTTGGCCGCCGTGAACACGCCGGTGGCAGCGCCCCGCGCCAAATCGTCGGCATCGGTGTTGTCGGTGAGGTAGCAGGTCATCAGCGGGGTGAAGTCCGCCCCCTCGGGCACTGCTGCAAGGATGCGGTCGCGGTAGGCCGCGCCCAGCTCGGTCGTCGTCACCGGCGGGGTGAGGTTGGGCATCACGATCGCGCGGGCAAACTGCCGCGCGGTGTAAGGCACCACCTCGCGCATCACGGCATTGTCGCGGAAGTGGAGGTGCCAATCGTCGGGGCGGCGGATCGTGATGCGGTCGGTCATGGCTTCCCCTTAGCGACCTGCGATCCTATCTGTCACGCATGACCGCAACCCTGCTGACCACACGTGCCCTGATCCGCCTTTCGCCGCTGGACGAAGGCGAGGATGTCGCCGCCTTCCTGCAAGGCCTCGTCACCAACGACGTCAAAGGCCCGCTGCCCTGCTACGCCGCGCTGCTATCGGCGCAGGGCAAGCACCTGTTCGATTTTCTGGTGTGGGGGGACGATGCTGACCCTTCGGCAGGCTCAGGGCGGAGCCTGCTGCTCGATTGCGAGGCGGCCCATGCCGACGAACTGGCCAAGCGCCTTGCGATGTACCGCCTGCGCCGCAAGATCGCGATTATCCGGGACGAATCGCTGGCCGTCCACTGGAGCCCCTCGCCCCGTGACGGCGCCTTGCCCGATCCGCGCTTGCCCGAACTCGGCTTGCGTTGGCTCGCCGCACCGCTGGGCGACGCCGCGGACGCCGCCTGGCTCGCGCATCGCCTGTCATTGGGCGTGCCCGAGGGGCGCGGCGAGCTGGGCGATATCCTGTGGCTTGAGACCAATGCGGTCGAACTCCACGGCGTGAGCTTCACCAAGGGCTGCTATGTCGGCCAGGAAAACACCGCGCGGATGAACTGGCGGCAGAAGGTCAATCGCCGGCTGGTGGTGGTGCCGCTGGCGGCATCGGATGAGGCGCGGCGCGTGACCGCCTACCCGGCGCTCGGCCTTGCCATCGATCACCTGCGGGTGGAGAGCCTCGATCCTGCCACCCTGCCCGAATGGCAGCGCGCCGGGGTGCTCGCCCCGGACGTTTAAGTCACGAGATGTTCGGCAAGGCTCGCTTCGAGCATTGTCGTTGCCCGCTCGCGCGCGGCATCGCGCGGCAGTTCGAGCGATTTGGCCAGCGCGCCGCCGATCAGCGCATCGCCCAGCGCCATCAGCACCAGACTGAGCGTATCGCGGTGCAGCCGCCGCGCGGCGATGTGCTCGGGCGGTTCGGTCGGGGCGAGCTCGTCGAGCAGATCGTGGATCACCGAGATGATCGGATCCAACGCGTCCTCGTTGCCGGTCAGCAGCATCCAGCTGGTCAGCGCGCCTGCGCCCTCGCGGTCGAAGGCGTCGAAGGCGAGATCGACCACCTCGCGGGCCGAGCCGAGCCCGGCGCGGCTGGCGTGGACCGCTTGCAGAATCGTCTCGCAAACGGTCCGCGCAAGATGCTCGGCGAGCGCCTTCTGCAAGCCCGAGGCCGAACCGAAATGGTGCAGCAGATTGGCATGGGTTCGGCCGATACGGGCCGACACAGCCTTCAACGTGACCGATTGCGGCCCCGTCTCGATCAGCAGCGCACGCGCCGCCTCAAGCGCGGAACTGCGCGATTCTTCGGGGGTTAACCTTTTGCGGGCGGCCATAGGGGGACGGCCCTAATCGCTTTTGCAGATGCGAACAAGCGGCCCCGGCCTACGCCGCGCGTGCGACCGGGGCTGGATCCATCTGTGCATCGCTATCAAGCGCATATTCGACCGAATCGACCCACGCCCCGCGCCCGCAGCTGTGGCGCTTGGCGATCCGTCCGGTGGGGACGAAGCCAAGCTTCCTTAGCACCTTGCCCGAGGCCGGATTGTCCGCAAAGTGCCCCGCGAGAATCCGCCGGTGGCCGAGCGTGTGCGCGATCCTGAGCACTGCGCGCGCCGCCTCGGTGGCATAGCCCCGGCCCCAGTGATCGCGCGCAATCCAGTAGCCAAGCTCGGGCTCGCCCTCATGCTCGCCAAGACCGGCCGAGCCGATCACGCCTGCGCCGGGCAGGGTCACGAGGAAGTGGGGGAAGCGCACATCCTGCGGCTGGGCGGCAAAGCTGCGGGCGTCGTCGATTGTATAGGGCCAGGGCGCCCGGGCGAGGTTGCGCACGATCGCCTCCTCGCCGATCCCGGCAAGGATTGCGCCGCTATCCTCCGGGAAAGCGGGTCTCAGAAACAGTCTTTCACTGCGGTGGAACACACCGGTTCTCCCTACCTCGCCCCGCGCCTGCCCTAGGACGGACGCATGACAACATTAAGGCCGCGAAACCTTATGATTCCGCAGGTATCGAGGGAGAATGCAAAAAGGGAGACGGACCCCCTCGAAACGAGGACGGTCCTGTCTCCCTCAAATGGTCGATTTGCCTTTTTTGCCCTGTCGCGTTGCTGCTTGCGGGCTTGGCACCAACCGGGACCGTCCTTTGCGGACGATCCCTTTATCGAATCGTTCGCTTATTCTGCGGCTTCGGCCATCACGTCTACCGAGACGTATTTGCGGCCGAGCTTGCCTGCATGGAATCGCACCACACCTTCGGCGAGCGAATAGAGGGTGTGATCCTTGCCGATGCCGACGTTCACGCCCGGGTACACGCGGGTGCCGCGCTGGCGGATGATGATGTTGCCGCCGATCACTTCCTGACCGCCAAACTTCTTCACGCCCAACCGGCGACCGGCCGAATCACGACCGTTGCGCGACGAACCGCCTGCTTTCTTATGTGCCATGGTTCAGTCGCTCCTTATTCGGCGGTAGCGGCAGCTTCGGCCGGCGCTTCGCTCTTGGTCTTCTTGGCGGCGGCCTTCTTGGCCGGAGCCTTGGCTTCGGCAGCGCCGACGGCGGTGATGCGCAGCAGGGTCATCTGCTGGCGGTGGCCG
>JAIYAL010000139.1 GCA_027489095.1 Erythrobacteraceae bacterium | reverse complement strand
ACCAGCGTGCCGAAGGTCAGGCCCAGCTCGTGCTGGGCGGCGGCGACTTCGTGGTGGTGCTTGTCGCAGGGCAGGCCCATTTCGAGCATGGTCGAGACCATCTCGCCGCGGATGTCGACGGCGCTGTCGACCGGTGCCACGGGGAAGTAGCCGCCCTTGGCACGCGGGCGGTGGCCCATGTTGCCGCCTTCGTATTCCTTCGAAGTGTTGCCCGGCAGTTCGATGTCGTCGATTGCGAAGCCCGAGCCGGCATAGCCGTCTTCGAAGCGCACGTCGTCGAACATGAAGAATTCGGCTTCGGGGCCGACATAGACGGTGTCACCAAGGCCGGTCGACTTGAGGTAGGCTTCGGCGCGCTTGGCTGTGGTGCGCGGGTCGCGGCTGTACCAGTCGCCGGTCGACGGCTCGACGATGTCGCAGTTGATGATCAGCATCGGGGTGGCGCTGAACGGATCGACCCAGGTCTCGGTGAGGTCGGGCTTCAGGATCATGTCGCTTTCGTTGATCACCTTCCAGCCTGCGATCGACGAGCCGTCGAACATCAGGCCGTCCTCGAGCTCGTCCTCGCCCATGACGCCGGCGACCATGGTAAGGTGCTGCCACTTGCCCTTGGGATCAGTGAAGCGCAGGTCGACCCACTCGATTTCCTCGTCCTTGATCTTCTGAAGGACGTCTTTCGCTTTCGACATTGGTATTTGCCTCCGAATTGTATGGCGGTGTGTTTCTGGCCGACCCGCCGCATTCGGCAGGCAGGAAAGAGCGGGAAATCAGATCGCGTCGTCGTTGGTCTCGCCGGTGCGGATGCGCAGGGCACTCTCGATGGCGGTGACGAAGATTTTGCCGTCGCCGATGCGGCCGGTCTGGGCGGCGGCTGCGATCGCTTCGACAACGCGTTCGGCCTGGTCGTCGGCAACGACCACCTCGAGCTTAACCTTGGGCAGGAAGTCGACGACATATTCAGCACCGCGGTAAAGCTCGGTGTGGCCCTTCTGGCGGCCAAAGCCCTTGGCTTCGGTGACGGTGATGCCCGACACGCCGATCTCGTGCAGCGCTTCCTTCACCTCGTCGAGCTTGAAGGGTTTGATGATCGCCTCGATCTTTTTCACGTTGTCCCCATCCGCGCTTGGCTGATTGCTGACAGATTCTTAACAAGAACCGTGCCAAGCCATAAGGTGGTGGCTGCGAACGATCCTTGCCGCCTGAAGACTCAAGGGTGGGGATGTCTTTCGCCGATGACGGGCGGTTAGCAAGATTATGGTGCACTGCGCAATGGTGCACAGCAACTGATCGGCCTCTGCCTACATTTTAAGCACATTCGCCCCGCCCTAGCCGCAAACCCGTAGTCTCGGGCAGGCCGCACATGATGTTGAGGTTTTGGATCGCCGCCCCCGACGCGCCCTTGCCGAGGTTGTCGAGCACCGCAACCAGCCGAGCCTGCGTGCCGCCCTCATCGATAAAGCAGTAAAGCTCCATTCCGTCCCAAGGCTCTGCGTTCCGCTTGATCACAAGCTCGCCCGGGTTCTGGGTGGGCCAATTGACGTTTATCACAGGCGAGCGTTCGAACCACTCGTTGAGCCATACGGCCAGATCAATCGGACGATCATCCAGCCCGAGCCGGACAAGATCGAGCGGCACGTCGACGATCATGCCGCGAAACGCCGGAATGACGCTGGGTGAAAACACCGGTGGGCTGTCCAGCAGGGCATAGGTTTGCATCTCGGCCAGATGTTTGTGCCCCATGCCCAAGCCATAGGCCCGGAAGGCCAGATCCGGTTCGGCCTTGAAGCGATCAATCAAGGCATTGCCGCCGCCGGAGTAGCCGCTCACCGCGTTGACGGTGTAGGGATAGTCGCGCGGAATGATCTTGTCGTAGGTCAGACCGGCGACCAGAGCGAGGAAGCCGGTTGGATAGCACCCGGGGTTGCTCACAAATTGGGCAGAAGCGATCTTCTCATGGCCGATCAGTTCGGGAAAGCCGTAGGTCCACCCCTCACTGACCCGGTGCGCGGAGGAGGCGTCGATGATGCGGGTGCCCGATCCTTGGGCAAGTTTCACCGCCTCTTTCGCGGCCTCGTCGGGCAAGCACAGGATCGCGACATCGGCGGCGTGGAGCGCGTCGCGCCGGGCCGCTTCGCTCTTGCGCTGGGCATCGTCCAGCAGGATCAGTTCGAATTCGTTACGCCCTTGCAACCGCTCACGGATTTCAAGGCCAGTCGTGCCGACAGCCCCATCGATGAACAAGCGGATCGCCACCCGCTTCAGCCTTCGGCGGGCGCGAGTTCGCTCGCCCGGCACCACCCGCTCGGTCCCTGCGGACCAGGGCAACCCCAAACCCATTCGCCCGCCACGTCGAGCAGTTCGAAACGGCTTGCGGCGGCAAGCGTCACGAACACCTCGGCATCGGCGCGCGGCGTGAGGCGGAGACCCGCACCCTCAGGGCCGACCGAATGGACATGGGGGATCACGTAATGCGCCGCGAGGTGCGTGCCGGCGAGCGCGATGTGCGCCAGGTCGCCGCGCAATGGCAGGGTGCCGGGCGCAGGCTTCTCGACCGGGCCCTTGAGGCCCAGCACGCCTGCTGGCACTGCATAATCCGTTCCCTCGCGGCTTGCGCTCATCTGCGTTCCGTGGCCTTTATTGCAACCGCCGCACATTTCCCCCTGAGCGCGGCGTGGCAGGCCCGTTAGCGGCAAGCGGAGCGCGCGGCAAGGTCAGGCTCCTCATTCTTATCCGGCGTAACGCGCGCGGATGGCGTGCCATGCCGCCCTGAGGCCGAGCCCCCGCCCGCCGCGTGCGCGACCGGGCTTGGGCGAAGGGGTCCAGGCGAAGGTGTCAAAGTGCACCCAGTCCAGCCCCTCTCCCACGAAGCGGTCGAGGAACAGCCCGGCGACGCTCGCTCCGGCAAAGGGCGTCGCTGACGAGTTCGCCATGTCGGCGATGTCCGAGGCGAGGTATTCGCGGTAGGCCTCGGGGAGCGGCAGGCGCCAAGCGGCGTCGTCGTGGGCCTTGCCGGCGGCCAGGAAGGCCTCGGCGGTTTCGTCCTGGCGCGCCATGAGGGCGGGGAGATCCGGGCCGAGAGCCACCCGCGCAGCACCCGTGAGGGTGGCAAAATCGACAATGAGATCAGGATTTTCCTCGGAAGCACGGGTCAGCGCGTCGCCGAGGATCAGGCGCCCTTCGGCGTCGGTGTTGTCGATCTCGACCGTCAGGCCCTTGCGGCTTTTCAGGACATCCCCGGGCCTGAAGGCGCCGCCGGATATGGCATTTTCTACTGCCGGAACAAACAGATGCAGCCGCACCTTGAGCTTTGCGCCCATCACCAGCCCGGCCAGCGCCAGCGCATGGGCCGCGCCGCCCATGTCCTTTTTCATCAGGCGCATCCCGGAGGGCGGCTTGATGTCGAGCCCGCCGCTATCGAAGCACACCCCCTTGCCGACAACGGCCAGCACCGGGTGTGTTGGATCCCCCCAGACGAGATGCATCAGCCGGGGCGCATGGTGCCGCGCCGCGGCGCGTCCGACGGCGTGGACCATCGGATAGTCCTGCTCGAGGCTGTCGCCGCGCACCACGGTCAGCTGGGCCTTGTGCGCCTTGGCGAGCTTCTCGCACTCGGCTTCCAGCGCGGCTGGCCCCATATCTTCGGGCGGCGCATTGACGAGATCGCGCACCGCATATTCCGCTTGCGCTTCAGCGAGATAGCCGTCGATCTGTCCCGCCTGCGCGGTCAGCAGCAGGCGGGGCCCCTGGCTCTTGTCCTCGCTCTTGTAGCGGGTGAAGCGGTATTGCCCCGTGACCCAGCCGAACATCGCCGCCCCGGCTTGTGCATTGGCGAGCCGATAGACCCCCTCGGGCAGTTCCTCGGCGAGCTTGGCGAGGCACCAGGCCGAAAGGCTTTCGGGATTGGCTACCCCGCTGACAACAAAGAAAGAATCGCCTTCGGGAACGATGGCGAACTGGTATCCGCCGCCCTCGAATTTCTGCGCGCCAAGCGCCGCGCGCTGGCCCGCCGTCAGCCCCTTGGCGAAGGCTTCGAAGCTTTCCTTGTTCACAAGATGAATGGCAACGGCGTCCTCGCCGCGGTCGGGGCGGATCAGTGCTTTAGCTTGGCTCATCCCTGTTCCATAATCTTCGCTGGCCCGATGTCACCAGCAGATTCGGGTGATGAGAGGAGAGGGGCAATGTTTCACATGAAACATCGCAAAAACGGCCCGCTAGGGGGGGTCTGGAGGGGGTCTAAGGGGGGTCTAACCCGCACCAAAGCGGCGCGAGGCGGCATTTTGCCCGCGCGAGCGGGGGTCTTGGCCATCATGGCCATCGGCCTGCTGCTCGCAAACCCGCTTTTGCCCGAGGCCAGCGCCCGCGCCGCCGCTCCGCCCGCAACGCCCAAGCCGCCCGCGCGTGCCCCCGAAAAGGTCGCCTTCACCGATAACGCCAAGCAGGGCGCCGGGGAGGATGGGGCGACGCGCGAGTTCGCTTACACCTGGCCCGCGCAGGTCTCCGCTGTCCCCCAGCTCTCTGCCCGCTTCACCGCCGAGCGCACCCAGCTGCTCACCAAGCAGAAGGCCGACTGGGCCGAGGCCTTGCGGGAATTCGCCGCTGATGACTGCGGGGGCTGCGTCAACCGCGGCTTTGCCAAGACCTGGGAGGTGGTCGCCGATCTGCCGCGCTTCCTCTCGCTGTCCTCGGACAGCTACGAATATTCGGGCGGCGCGCATGGCTACTACTGGATGGGCGCGCTGGTGTGGGATCGGCAGACCCGGCGCGCCTTCGATCCCAAGGCGATGTTCCGATCGCGCAAAGCCCTGCAGGCAGCCCTGGGGGAGGCATGGTGCAAGGCGCTGAAGGCCGAGCGCACGAAGCGGCTTGGCGCGGACTATAGCGATGACGGCATCTTCACCTGCCCGCCGATCAGCGATCTTGCCGTGCTGGTGGGATCTTCGGACAAAAAAAGCTTCAACCGCATCGGTCTTGTCGCCGCGCCCTATGTCGCAGGCTCCTATGCCGAAGGCGAATACGAGCTGACCTTCCCCGTCACGCCCAAGGTGCTCGCTGCGGTCAAACCCGAATTCAAGGCCGCTTTCGCGCTCGGCAAGTAGCAATTCGCGCGCGCAGTCGCTATAAGGCGGGCATGCACGATTACCAACTCGTCGACGGTGATGAGACCGTCTACCGCGATGGCTCCATCAAGCTCCACACCCCTGCCGGGTTTGAGGGCATGAGGAAGGCCGGAAAGCTCGCCGCCGCAATCCTCGACGAATGCGCCAATATGGTGAAGCCGGGGGTGACGACGGCTGCGCTCGACGACGCGATCCGCGGCATGATGCTGGATGCTGGCGCGATCCCGGCAACATTGGGCTACCGCGGCTATGCCCACAGCTCGTGCATCTCGATCAACCATGTGATCTGCCACGGCATTCCGGGCGACAAGGTGCTGAAGGATGGCGACATCCTCAATATCGACGTGACCCCGCTGGTCGATGGCTGGCACGGCGATACGAGCCGGATGTTCTACGCGGGCGAACCTTCGCTGAAGGCGAGGAAGCTGGTCGAAGTGACGTATGAGTGCCTGATGCTCGGCATCGCCGCCGCGCAGCCGGGAGCGCGGCTGGGCGATATCGGCGCGGCCATCGAAGCCCACGCCAACAGCTTCCGCTACGGCGTGGTGCGCGAGTTTTGCGGGCACGGCTTGGGGCGGTTGTTCCACGACGCCCCCGAAGTCGTCCACGCCGCCCGCGCCGGGACCGGGCCGGTCTTGAAGCCGGGAATGTTCTTCACCATCGAACCGATGATCAACCTCGGCAAGCCCTGGGCCAAGGTGCTGGGCGACGGGTGGACGGCGGTGACGCGGGACAAGAGCCTGTCGGCGCAGTTCGAACATTCGATCGCGATCACGGAAGACGGGAACGAGATCTTCACGAAAAGCGCGACCGGGCGGGATTGCCCGCCTTACGTTTAAGTTTTCCGCACGCCCCTCCGGGCGCGCGGTCCTCGCTAGACGGGCAGCAAAGCTGCCCCCGCTGCGGGCGGACAGTCGCCCTTGCGGCCCTTTGGGCCGTGGGAGTTGCGCTCATACTCCCTCTCCCCCGTCCCGGGCTTGACCCGGGACCCAGCTTCTTTTTTCACGGCAAGGGGCGCTGTGACTACTTCAAAGAAAGCTGGACCCCGGATCAAGTCCGGGGTGACGAGTTAGGGCGGGGGTGAATCAGTTCTCCCTGGCCGCCCGGATCGCCGCGCCTGCCGCGAACGGCGCGATGGCGACCAGCAGCAGACTGATCGCGCCGACGAAGCCCAGGCTCGCCACATCTGCGCGTGCCAGCGCGCCCGCGCCGAAGATCAGGATGGGCAGCGCGAGCGGGATCAGCAGCAGGCCCGAAAGCGCCGCGCCTGCGCGCAAGGACGCGGTGAGCGCGGCGATCATCAACCCGATGGCGGCAAGGCCCGGTGTGCCCGCGGCGAGGCCGAGGAGGAGCAGGCGCAAGGTCTCGCCCTCGATCTTGAGTAGCGCGGCCGCCGGGAAGGTCGCCAGCAGCAGCGGGGGGCCGAAACTGAGCCAATGGGCCAGCAGCCGCACCGCCATCATCGCTTCTTCCGCCATGCCGCGCAGCTTCAACTGGTCGAAGAAGCCCAGATCGATGTCGCGCGCGACCAGCTTTTCCAGCGGCAGGATCGCCGCCAGCAGCGCCGCGATCCACACCACGCCGCCGCCGGTCTTGGCCATGAGGTTGGCGTCCGGCCCGACCGCGAAGGGGAACAGCATGGCGACAGCGATGAAGAACACGGTCGGCAGCGCGGCCCCGCTTCCGGTGAAGGGGAAGAACTGGGCCAGATCGCGGCGCAGGAGCGTGAGTATCATGCCTCCTCCTCCGCTTCGGCAGGGGCGAAATCCTCGATGGCGAAGCTCGTCATCCCCGGCACGTCCAGCGGCTGGTGCGAAGCGATCAGCGCGATCCCGCCGCCTTGGCAATGCTCGCGCACGAGGTCGCTGACGAGGCCTTGCGAGGCGGTGTCGAGGCCGGAGAGCGGCTCATCCAGCAGCCACACGCTCGCGCCCTGACCCAGCACCCGGGCCAGCGCCGCGCGCTTTTTCTGCCCCGTCGAAAGGTAACGCACCGGCACATCGATGAGGTTGCCAAGGCCCAGCCGGTCGCAGCAGTTCTCCAGCGCGAGATGGCCGATGCCGTCGATCTGCGCCCAGAACGCCAGCGCGCGGCCCAGCGGCAGGTCGGGGTCAAGCCCGCTGCGCTCGTCCAGCAGCGCCAGCGTGCCCGCGCGCGTCACGCTCCCGGCATAGGGCGTCGTCAGCCCCGCCACCGCGCGGATCAGCGTTGTTTTCCCTGCACCATTCGCCCCTGTCATATGACAGGCCGCACCAGCCTCCAGCCGGAACGACAGCCGCCGGAACAACAATCGCTCGCCCCGGCGGCAGGCGAGGTTTTCGGCGGTCAGCGAGGGCTTTGCGGCTTGCATTGGCGCGCAGCCTTAGGGAAAAGCCGCAGGGCTAACAAGCGATCCGCCCTTTGCAGGAAGTGCCCTCATGTCCGTCCCCGAACTCACCGCTGACGAAATCACCGCGCTGCTCGGCCAGCACCCCGAATGGGCGCTGGCGCGCGAGGGCAAGGCGATCACGCGGAGCTTCCGGTTCAAGGATTTCTCGGAAAGCTGGGGCTTCATGAGCCGCGTGGCCCTGCTGGCCGAAACGCAGGATCACCATCCCGAATGGTTCAACGTCTACAACCGGGTCGAGGTCACGCTCACCACCCATGATGCGGGGACAAGCGGGGGGCTGTCGGCGCGCGATGCCACGATGGCGCGGGCGATTGACGGGATCGCGGCCTAACTCATTTCCCCAGCAAGCCCTGCCGCCCCGCCGCGCGCTGCTGCTTGCGCACTTTGCCCGGTAGCCAGCGCTTGGCAAAGGCAAGGTTGCGGGCGGTTTTGCCGACCAGATAGTGCAGCTCGTGCCCGTGGACCGCGTCCCAGATCGCCTGCGCGACTTCCTCCACCGGGGTGATCTCCAGCCCGGCAGCGGTCACGCGGGTGCGGATGTTTTCGTTGGTGTTGCGGTTGCCGGTGCCGTCGAGCAGCGGGGTGTCGATGAAGCTGGGGCAGATCGAGGCGACCGTGATCCCGTCCACCGCCCATTCGGCATCAAGGCTTTCGGCAATCCCGCGCACCCCGAACTTGGTGGCGGAATAGACGCTCATGCCGCTGCCACCGGTCAGCCCGGCGGCACTGGCGATGTTGACCAATGCCGATCCCGGCCCGGCGGCCTTGAGGTAGGGGTATACCGCCTGCGCACCATAGAGCACCCCGCGCAGATTGATGTCGAGGCAGGCGTCAATTTCTTCCTTGCTGAGTTCAGCAAGCGGCCCCCCGGTGCCGATCCCGGCATTGTTGACCATCGCATCGATCCGGCCCCCGGCGGCAGCGGCGAAACCGGAGAGCGCCGTGTCCCACGCCGCGCGGTCGCGCACGTCGAGCTTGCCTGCCCATTTGGCATCGCCGTTGATCAGCCCGAGCGTCCCGGCCATCCCGGCCTCGCTGATATCGGCGACGCCCACGAACCAGCCCTTCGCCGCAAAGTGCAGCGCAGCCGCGCGCCCGATGCCGGAGCCGCCGCCGGTGATGAAGATGCTGCGCTGTGTCATGGGGGGCCTCTTCCCGATTGCTGTTTGCAACCCGTCTAGAGCGGACTGACACGATTGTCAGCAGGCGCGGCGCTACGTTCTCAACTTTTGCATATTCAAGTGGAAGGGCGACACGGCGCCGGTTATGTGGCGGCAGGCAGAGAGGGATCAGATGCAGGATTTCGTGCTCTTCGACGTGTCGTGGCTACTGAACCAGCAGGTCACCACGTATGACGCCCATGGCAACGTGCTGCCGGATGATGGCGAGTATCAGCGCCGGGGAGCCGAGGCACTCTACGTCTTCGCGGAATTCTTGCGGGACAAAGGCCTCTTGTGTGAAGGCGTCGATGTGTCGCGCCGGCCGGACTTGGCAATCCGCTTCTCGCAGCTGACCGAGGTCGGTCAGAGATTCACCCGCGCAGCGATGGACAAGTGGATATCTTCGCTCGACCGAGCTGGCAGCAAGTCGAAGATCGATGCAAGCGGCTTAGAGAAACGCTGGGCGAAGTTCATCGCCTAGCTCCAAGACCTCATAGCGCCGGGTTGGCATAGAAATGCCACGTAAAAATCGCCATCGCCCCGCGCTGCGGCGACCATCCCTCCGCCAGCTTCCGGGTGGCCTTTTCGGACGGGCGCTCCTCAAGATCGAGCAGCCGCTTCACCCCCTCCTGCACGGCAAGATCGCCTGCGGGCCAGATATCGGGGCGGCCTTCGGCGAACAGCAGGTAGATCTCCGCCGACCAGCGCCCGATGCCCTTGATCCGGGTGAGGAGTTCGATCGCTTCCTCGTCATCGGCAGGCAGGCTCTCGAAATCGAGCTCGCCCGCTTCCATCAGCTCGCACAGGCTCCGCGCATAGCCCTGCTTCTGGCGCGAGAGGCCGCAGGCGCGCAAGGCGTCGTAATCGCGCTCAAGCAGGCAGGCGGGGGTGAAACCTGCGCCCAGTTCCGCCTCCAGCTTGTTCCACACCGATGCGGCGGCCGCGACCGAGACCTGTTGGCCGACGATGGTGCGCAGCAGCGTTTTGTAGCCCGGATCGCGGATGCGCGCATCGGGGTAGCCGACCCGCTCCAGCGCGCTGGCCAGCTGCGGCTCGCGCAGCGCCAGCGCATCGAGGTCACCGCGCAATTTTTCGGCGCTTAAGCCCACTCCCAATTTCCTTATCTTGCACTGGCCCCGAGACTACCTTAGCAGCCGCTTTCGCACTCTCACAGCGCAGGTTCTTGCGCCCAATAGCCGCAAAGGAACTCCGATCCATGCCCAGACTGGTCGTCACCAACCGCGAAGGCGCCACCAGCGAGATCACCGTCGAAGACGGCCTCACCGTGATGGAAGCGATCCGCGACAATGGCTTT
>JAIYAL010000160.1 GCA_027489095.1 Erythrobacteraceae bacterium | reverse complement strand
CTCGGAGGCCTTGCCCGCCATCAGCGCGGCGCCCTGCGCGAGGCAGTTCATCAAGAGGATGCGATGGTGCGCCGGATCGAGCTCGTCGCCCGGCGCGATGCTGGCGATGAAGTCGACCGGGATGAGGTGCGTGCCCTGGTGCAGCAGCTGGAACACCGCGTGCTGCGCATCGGTGCCCACCCCGCCCCAGGTGATCGGCGCCGTCGGCCCTTCGACGGCACGGCCATCAGCGGTGACGCTCTTGCCGTTCGATTCCATTTCGAGCTGCTGGAGATAGTCAGGCAGCAGCTTCAGCCGTTCATCATAGGCGAACACCGCCCGTGTCTGGCAGCCCCTCAGCCGCGTGTAATAGAGATCGGCAAAGGCGGCCAGCAAGGGGGCATTGGCGCGGCCCTCGGTCTGGCGGAAATGATCATCGACCGCCTTCGCGCCCGTCAACATCGCCCGGAATTCGTCCATCCCGATCGCCAGCGCCAGCGGGAAGCCGATCGAGGAAAACAGCGAATAGCGCCCGCCGACGCTTTCGGGGAACGGCAGGACGCGGGTCTCGTCCACGCCCCATTCGACCGCCTTTTCCGGCGCGGCGGTGAGCGCCACGACCTGCCCGTACGGGTCCGCGACGCCATTGTCCGCCAGCCATTTCAGCGCGCTTGCCGCGTTGGTCATGGTCTCGGTGGTGGTAAAGGTCTTGGAGGCCAGAGCGATCAGCGTCGAGGCCGGATCGCAGGCGGCAAAGGCCTGCTCCAAGGCCAGGCCATCAATATTCGAGACGACATGCACATCGACCAGCGCAAAGTCGCGGGTCAGCGCGTCAATCGCGAGCGCAGGCCCCAAGGCCGAGCCGCCGATGCCGATCGCGATGCAATGCTTCACCTCGCCCAGCGCGCCTTCATGGATCGCTTCGACCAGCATGCCCATGCGTGCAAGCAGAGCCTCGGCCTCCTCGACAGCTGCGGGCGTGCCGCTGCCCCGCAGCGCGCCGTGGGTGGCGGCGCGGCCTTCGGTGGGGTTGACGATCCCGCCGCCGAACAGCGCCTCACGCGCTTCGGCAAAGCCCGCCGCCGCGGCGAGCGCTTCGAATGCGGTCAGCAGATCGGCGGACAGGTGCGTCTTGGAAAAGTCGATCAGCATGCCGGTCTCGGCATCGCTTCCCGGTTCGACCGGCCAGCCGATCCGCCGGGTCAGCGCCGCAGCGCGGCTCGCATCGGCGGCGAACAGCTGTGCAAGGCGCTGCTGCGGCAGGCCGCGCAAATCCGCCCAGGCCGCCGCTACCGTGCCGCTTGCCTCGATAATGCCGCTCATGCCCTTCCCCTTTGCGCAACTATGCGGCTGCGAGTAAGGGCAGAGACGATGGATGTTAAGACCCAATCGCTTGCCGATGCGCCGCTTGCCGCAGCTGGCGCCCGCACGGGCGATACTCCGAAGGACTCCTGGGGCAGCTTTGCGTGGTTTCTCGTCAAGCTGTTGATCGCGGTGCTGGCCTTCCGCAGCTTTGTGTTTGCGCCCTTCTCGATCCCCTCGGAGAGCATGTTGCCGGGCTTGATGAACGGCGATTACCTGCTCGCCGCCAAATGGCCCTACGGCATTTCGCGCCAGTCGCTGCCCGTGGGCCTGCCCCTGCCCGAGGGGCGCTTGTTTGCAGGCTCCCCGCAGCGCGGCGATGTGGTGATCTTCAAGCACCCGGTTGACGGGCGCGATTACATCAAGCGGGTGATCGGCCTGCCGGGCGACCGGGTGGCGGTGCTTGGCGGCGAGGTGATCCTCAACGGAGCGCGGGTGCCGAAGGCGCGGATCGACGATGCCCTTGTCCCGCTCTCCCCCAACACCGGCTGCGCATGGGGCGGCGATCCGGTGGCGGTTGGCGAAGGCGGTGAGGCGTGCTCCTACCCCCGGTTCCGCGAGACATTGCCGGAGGGCAAATCCTACGACGTGCTCGATTTCGGCGCTTCTCCCGCTGACACCTTTGCCGAGCGCGTTGTCCCCGCGGGCCGCCTGTTCGTGATGGGCGACAACCGCGACAGCTCGCTCGACAGCCGCTTTCCCGCGGCGGCGGGCGAAGGCGTGGGGATGGTCGACGAGGACCTGCTGGTCGGGCGCGCGGCGGTGATCGTATGGTCAACCGATGGCAGCGCGCAGTGGCGCAATCCGCTCTCGTGGTTTTCCGCCGCCCGCTGGGAGCGGATCGGGGACGGGTTATGAACGCCGGTCTCGACCCCGCCGCGCGCGCGTGGCTGGAAGAACAGGGCTTCGCGATTGGCGACGAGGCACCGTGGCTTGAGGCGCTGACCCACGGCAGCTTCAACGGCTCCGGAGCCGAGGCGGCGGACTACCAGCGGCTCGAATTCCTCGGCGACCGGGTGCTCGGACTGTCGGTCGCCGCATGGCTGTTTCGCGCCGGGGATGCGCCCGAAGGCAAGCTTTCCCAAAGACTTAACGCGCTCGTCAGCGGGGCGACCTGCGCCCGCATAGCGCGCAATATCGCGCTTCCCGTCCACATCCGCCTCGGCAAGCAGGCGCGCGATGATGGCGGGGCGGACAGCGACAAGATCCTTGGCGACGTGATGGAGGCGCTGATCGGCGCCTGCTTTATCGAGCATGGTTTCGAAACCGCGCAGGCGCTGATCTACCGCCTGTGGGCCACCGAGCTCGAAGGCGACGAAGGCAAGGCCAAGCACCCCAAAAGCGCTTTGCAGGAATGGGCCGCAGGCAACCGCCGGATGACCCCGCTTTACGAGGTGATCGACCGCAGCGGGCCCGACCACGCGGCGCGCTTTACCGTCAGGGTGACGATCCGCAATGTCGGCAGCGCCGAAGCGACCGCGACCAGCAAGGGCGAGGCCGAAAGGCTCGCCGCCAAGGCCTTCCTTGAACAATTCGGCTGAGCCTGCGTTCATGCAATGTTTCACGTGAAACACCGTTGCCAGCGCGGGTCTGACAGGGGTCTAAAGGGGGTCTAACAGGGGTCTGGAGGGGGTCTGGCGAGAGTCTGGGCGGGCCAAAGGGCCACCAATTGCGCCACGCCCGCGCACCCCGCGCCGCCCAGCCTTCGACAAGCACCGCGCAAACGGTTATGGGCCGCCCATGACTGACATTGCCCCCACCCCTTCCGGCCCCACCCGCTGCGGCGTCGTTGCCGTCATCGGCGCCCCCAATGCCGGCAAATCGACCCTTGTGAACCAGCTCGTCGGCCAGAAGGTCGCGATCACCTCGGCCAAGGCGCAGACCACCCGCGCCCGCATGCTCGGCATCGCCCTGCACGATTTAGACAGCACCCCGGTGCAAATGATCCTTGTCGACACCCCCGGCATCTTCGCGCCGCGCCGCCGCCTTGACCGGGCGATGGTCAGCGCGGCGTGGGAAGGCGCGGAAAGCGCCGACGCGGTGCTGCTGCTGGTCGATCCGATCAAGCAGCGCCGCCACGAGTTGGAGCCCCTGCTGGAGGCGCTGGCGGGACGGCCCGAACGCAAGATCCTCGTCATCAACAAGGTCGACCGCGCCAAGAAGGAACCCATGCTGGCACTGGCGCAGGACCTTGCCGGAAAAGTCGATTTTGCCGAGATCTACTTCGTCTCGGCGCTGACCGGCGACGGGGTGCCCGAACTGAAGGACGCGCTGGCGGGCATGATGCCCGAGGGCGAATGGATGTATCCCGAAGACCAGGTCTCCGACGCGTCCGAACGCCTGCTCGCCGCCGAAATCACCCGCGAGCAGCTCTACCAGCAGCTCCACGAGGAACTGCCCTATGACAGCGCGGTGCGGCCCGAACGCTATGAGGTTCGTGCAGATGGCAGCGTGGAAATCCACCAGCAGATCGTGGTGACGCGCGACAACCAGCGCGCGATCGTGCTCGGCAAGGGCGGCTCAAAGATCAAGGCCATCGGCGCAGCGGCGCGCGCGGAGCTGATGGAGGTGCTGGGGGTGAAGGTCCACCTGTTCCTGCACGTCAAGGTGCTGGAGAACTGGGCAGAGGACAAGGAAGTGTTCGAGGAGATTGGGCTGGATTGGGTGCGATAGTTTCGATTATACCCTACTGACTCTTAAGGAGTTGGCCCGATGATTTTCCAGTTTCTCGACCGCTATCGCGGGACAATCTGGGCGCTCGGCGCGCTTGCCACGCTGGTGGCGCTTCATGAGTGGAGCGGGGTCAGCCGATGGTTGCTTCTGATACCCGTGCTGCTGTCGACGTTCGCCTTGATGGCGCTCTGGGAGCGGCTGTTCTTGCGCAAGTGAGACGCCTGATTAGCGAGCCAAGCCCCGGATCAAGTCCGGGGCGACGGGGGTGGGGAGATCAAACCTCTACTATCGTCGCCCCGTGCTTGACACGGGGCTTGGCTACTTCTGCGGAGCCTCGGGCGCGAACCATTGCTCCCACAGATCGTCCCACTCGGGATTATCCGCCTCGATCAGCGCGAACTTCCATTCGCGGCGCCACTTCTTGACCAGCTTTTCGCGGGCGATTGCGCCCTCGATTGTTGCGTGACGTTCGACGTAGACCAGCCGCCGCTTATCGAAGTCGCGCACATGCTGCGAGCCTTGGCCCTCGCGGTGCTGATAGACGCGGCGAATCGCATCGGCTGTCACGCCGACATACATCCCGCCGCGATAGCGGTTCGCCATGATGCAGACCCAGCCGCCCTTTTCCATGGGCTAAGTATCGCGGTAATGGCGGAAAAAGAAAGGCCAAGCCCCGGATCAAGTCCGGGGCGACGCATGGGGGTGCCAAGCGCCGCAATCACCCCGCCAACGCGCTCGCGCGGCGCCTCGGCGCCCTCGCTTCCGCCGGCAGCGGCGGGCAATCCAGCAGGTCGCCAAAGCTCATCGGATGCGCCAGCAATGTCGGGTGCGGGGAATAGCCGTCGTGCCAGTATTTGGGATCGATGATGTCGCGCGCGATGCTCATGCCGAAGAACCGCCGGGGCTGCGGCGTCCGGTTGTCGGGCCCGGCGTGGAGCAAATCGCTGCGATAGAGGATGACCGATCCCTTGCGCGGCGCGGCCTGGACCGGGCGGAACAGGTCGCGCAGCGCCGCGCGGTGGCGATAGAGCTGCCACAGCGTGCCCGGGCCCAGCATCCGCAGGCTGAACTGGGAGTTCTTCCCCAGCACAAAGCGCAGCAGATTGGGCTGGTGCTGATCCCATTGTGTGGAGAACACCCGATCACGAAATTCGCCGGGCGCCAACGGGGCGCCTTCGTCCTTGCGCATGGCCCATAGCTTTTTGAGATTATGCCAGAAGATGCGCGCGTTACACTGTGTCCGGAACAGCGCCATCAACGCATAGGCCTTGCCGCCATGCTGGTATTCGGCGCCGCCATACTGGTGTGTGCCGGGGACAAACACCGTCCCGCCCTGTTGCTCCGACACGTCTTCCACGGCCGCAAACAGGCTGATCACGCCGATCGGGTCGCGGTGAATATATTGGTGGGATGATCCCCAATAGCTGGTGAAGGTGGCCACTTCGAGCAGCGGGCGTGACCGGCCGCAATACTCCGAAAGAACGCCTTCGATCCGCTGGCACACCGTGGCGGCAAAGCTGTTGACGGGCGGGGTCGAGGGAAGCGAGCAGAAGTCGCGGCGCTTGTAGAGATTATCCGTCTCGCTGGCGAAGGCGGAGTGGCTGCGATCGGGATCGTCGATCGTCTGCCGCATCAGTGCAAGGCCGGCATCGGCTTCCTCATCCGAGAGGAGATCGGTCAGGATCACCAGACCGTGCCTGTCCATCATCGCCGCAGCTTGCCGGATGCAATGATCCGCAAGCTTGCCCTGTCCATCAAGCACAGCCGGCACTTCAAACGCAGACGTATCGCTGGAAACCTTGAATGCATTCATGCCCGTATGCCTTGCATTGATCCGACATTCCCCGATCGGCCTGCCGATGCTTGTCACTTTCGGGCATGGCAGCATCCGAGGATTGGGTCGCAGGCCCAATCTCTTGGCGCAGCAATTTTGAGATCGGGTTAACCGGCGGATCAAGGGGGGACATTTTCGTTGCCGCTCCCTTGCGATGGTCAGCCGCCGCGATGGGCCGCTTGACCGCGATATTCACCGATGGTTCAAGCGGATCACCGCATCCGATCAGCACACTATCCATTCTTCAACCGAGTTTTGCAGTATGAAACGGCACGCAATTGGCGGCATCGCGCGGGGTATCGGCGCGCTTGCCGTGTCGGTCGCCATGACCAGTTCGGTGCTCGCCGCCGCGCCCGATCTTGGCAAGAAGGCCTGCGCGAAAGAAGCGCGCGTGCTGTGCCCGGCCGAGATGAAATCGCTAAGCCGCCGCAAGGTTGAGGCGTGCATGATCAGGAATATCGAGCGGACGTCGCCCACCTGCAAATCGGCGATGCTCAAGATCAAGGCCGAGCGCGAGGCGCTGGCCCGGCGCAAGCCGCAAGGTCAGGCCGCAGCGTCGCAATAGGCGGCATTCTCCGCCCGGATGCGAACCCACAGCATCGCAGCATTGAGCGCGGAATACACCAGCGCAACCCAGACAAGGCCGAACATCAGCGGCAAGACTGCGATCTCGCAGATCACGACGAAGTAGTTCGGGTGCCGAATGATGCGGAACGGCCCGCCCGTGATCAGCGGCTCATCCTTGGGAACGATGATCCGCGTCGTCCAGCGCCGCCCCAGCGTCACCAGCACCCACACGCGCATGGCCTGCAAACCGGCGAACACCGCCAGCAGCGGCAGGTTGACCGGCGCGCCGCCGACACTCGCCCATAAAACCGCCAGCCAGGATGCGTGCATCGCCACCATCACCGGATAATGCGATCGCCCGTGCTCGGTCGCGCCGCGCGCCAGCAGCGCCTTGGTGTTGCTTTGCGCGATGACCAGTTCGGAGATCCGCTGAAGCGTGACGAACGCCATGATGGCATAGGGCAAGGTCATGCCGCGCTCCGCAAGGTTACCGTGCTGGCTGTGAAACCGGGGCCGAGCGCCGTCATCACCGAAAGCGGCGGCAGCGCCTGTTTGCGCACGCGGTCGAGCACGAACAGCGCGGTGGGCGCGGACATGTTGCCATGCAAACGCAAAACCTCGCGCTCATCATTGAGGCTGCCCTGCGGCAAGGCGAGCGCGATCTCGATCGCATCGACGACCTTTGCGCCGCCGGGATGGCAGATGAAGCGATCCACCTCGCCGATTGCGATACCCTGCGGGGTCAGCATCGCTTCAACCGCGCCGCGAAATTCCCTGCGGGCGAAGGCGGGAATGGCGCGATTGAGGATGACGCCCAATCCGGCGGGCTCCATCTGCCAGCCCATGATGTCGAGCGTATCGGGCCAGGTCATTTCGGCGCTACCGGTGATCTGCGTGAACCCCTCGTCGCCCGGCCGGACCACGCAAGCGGCCGCACCGTCACCGAACAATGCGGTCGACACAATGTCCGCCTTGCCGACATTTTCGGTTCTGAGCGCAAGGCTGCACAGTTCGACCGTGACGAACAGCACCGTAGCGCCCTCACCCACCCTTGCGAGCTTTGCGGCCAAGCCCAGTCCCGTCACACCGCCCGCACAGCCGAGGCCGAATACGGGAATTCTCGAAGCATTGCTGCGGAATCCCATCCGGGCCATGGCGCGGGCTTCCAGGCTCGGCGTGGCGATGCCGGTGGACGATACGGTCACGATCGTATCCACATCCTCAGCGGCAATGCCGGCCTGAGCCAGAGCTTTTTCAGCCGCTTCGACAAACAGATCAAGCGCGACCTCCAGATAGGCTTCGGTGCGTTCGACGATGCTGCGCGGCTGCATGTACCAGGCCACCGGCCGGGCCAGCTGGCGAAATTCTATCCCTGCATTGTCGTAAATCGAACGCAGCCGTCCGAAGTCCTCGAAGGCCCCGCCGAGCAACTGTTCTGCAACCTGCGCACCTGTGGCTTGATCAAGCACGTGCAGCGGCGTTGCAGTCGCCAGGGAGTGGATGCTTACAGGAATCATCGAGAGCGCCTCACATCGGCCGACTGGCCGACAATTTGGTTTTTGATTTCAAGGGAAACGGCACCACCGAAGCATTGTTCCCCGCTTGCGCGCGACGCTGCTGCGACAGCCGAAGCAAGGTCGTGTTTGCGCGCCAGTTTCCTTTAGTCAGAGCTTGCGTCTTGGGCTACCGCACATCGGATGAACGCGAACGAAATACCCAAAGCCACCCTGCAAACCTGGGTTGGGTTCATTTTCATGTGCGTCGGCATGTTCATGGCGATCCTGGATATCCAGATCGTGGCAACGTCGCTTCCCACGATCCAGAACGCGATGAAGATCGGCACGGACCAGATGATCTGGATCCAGACCGCCTATCTTACCGCAGAAATCGTGGCGATCCCGCTGACCGGTTTCCTGACGGCACGGTTGGGCATGCGGTGGCTGTTCGTATCGGCGGTTGGGGTGTTCACGATCGCATCGGTCGGATGCTCGGAAAGCGAGACCTTCGCCGCGCTGGTCGCATGGCGGATTGTCCAGGGCTTTGCCGGGGGCACTTTGATACCGGCCGTTTTCTCTGCCGTGTTTCTGCTGTTTCCGAAAGCTTCGCAAGGCGTTGCAACGACCATTGCCGGTGTCGCCGCCGTCTTTGCGCCCACCGTCGGGCCGATCGTGGGCGGCTGGATCACGGAGACATATTCGTGGCACTGGTTGTTCCGGATCAACATCGCGCCGGGCATTGTGGCCATGCTTGGCGCGGCGGTCACGCTGCGCGGTCCGCAATGCAATATCCGCGGTGCCCGGTCGGTGGACGCGATTGCGCTGACCCTTCTGGCCGTGGGCCTGACAGCACTCCAGATCGGCCTCAAAGATGCGCCGACGGATGGCTGGCTGTCGCCATCGGTGGCCTTGCTGCTGCTGGGTTTTGCGGTGTGCGCCGCATGGTTCGTGCAGCGGACGGTTCGATCCTCCAGCCCTCTGGTTGAATTGCGGTGCTTTGCCGATCGCAATTTCGCGATCGGCTGCGCGCTCAGTTTCATTCTCGGTGTGGGCTTGTTCGGCTCGACCTATCTGATGCCGTTCTTTCTTGGCCTGGTGCGCGAACATAGCGCGCTTCGGATTGGCGAGATCATGCTCGTCACCGGGATCGCCCAGCTGATTGCCGCGCCGGTGGCCGTCTATCTCGAACAGCGCGTGGGCGCGCGCACGCTGACCGTGTTCGGCTTTGTCCTGTTTGCGGCAGGCCTGTTGCTGAGCACGGGGCAGACCGCCCAGACCGATTTTGCCGAAATGGTTGTGCCGCAGGTTTTGCGGGGCGTGGCGACCATGTTCTGCCTGCTGCCCCCGACGCGGATGGCACTGGGGCGGTTGTCACCCGAACTGGTGGCGGACGGCAGCGGCTTGTTCAATCTGATGCGCAACCTTGGCGGAGCGATCGGCCTTGCCCTGATCGACACCACAATTTTCAGCCGGGCTGCGACCTATGGCTCCAGAATCGCTGATCAATTAAGGGCCGGCAACATCGAAACCGCAGTCCGGATCGGCATTCCCCGTGATGCCTTCATCGAACAGATCGGCATACCGCCCGATGAATTCACCGAGGAGATGATCCGTCCTCTGGTGGAACGACAAGCCCTGGTCGAGGCGATCAATGATGCGTGGATGTTGATCGGGGTGCTGACAGCCCTGGCCGTGGTGCTCGTGTTCTTTGTTCGCAGCCTTCCGCCCGAAAATTCTGGCGAGGATAACGGCGCGGATACGGGCGCAGGATCGGGCGACAGATCAACGGCCGTGTAGCGCCCGGAGCAAGCCGACAGGATGGTGGCGCGGCGGTATCGGTGCGATGACGGGTCAGCGCGGGGGGGCCTTATCCCCGCCCCAGCTTCTCCAGCTTGGCCTTCAGCGCCGCCTCGTCGAACGGCTTGACGATGTAATCGTCCGCCCCGGCAGCGATGCCATCGTGAATGTCCTTGGCCTCACCGTTCGAGGTGCAGAACACCACCACCGGCTCTCTGGGCGTGGGGATGGCGCGCAATTTGGCGACGAATTCGATGCCGTCCATCTCGGGCATGTTCCAATCGGTCAGCACCAGATCGGGCATGGATTGCTTGCACCGGGCGAGCGCCTCGTGGCCATCCTGCGCCTCGATCGGCACATAGCCGAGGCTGGTGGCGATCTTGGCAGCGACCTTGCGGATCACCCGGCTATCGTCAACGATCAGGCAGGTTCTGGCAAGCGCAGCGGGTGCCTCGCGCCCGGCATAGCGATCACGCATCGCCTTGGCAGCCGCGACAATCGCCGCGGTGTCATCGGGTTCGGTCGACGCGGCAAGCGGCTGCGGCGCGCCGGGGGCACCGCCAATGGGATCGGCAGCGGCAGCGGCAGCGGGCGCGGGCGCGCGCGCGGCATCGGTTTCCGCAGCGGCGGCGGCAAGCATCGCTTCGTGCGCGGCCTGGTGCGCGGCTTCGTTCTGGGCAAGCTTCTCCGCCAGGGACTTGCCGTCGCCCGCGGCATGGCGGTTGGGGCCGGTGTGGCGCTTGATCAGATTCTGCACGGCTGCTGCTCCCCCCGTAGGCCAGCAAAGCCCGCATCATATGCGGTCGCGGCGTAATCGTCGGAGAAGGGATCGGCCTCGAAGACGACCTTGCCTTCGCCCGGCGTCATGCGGATGTGCAGATAGGGCATCCACACATCGCCGAACTCGGCCTTCTGGTACCATACGTCCAGCACGTCATAGCTTGCCCACATCCCGTCCGGCTCGCGCAGGCGAATGCCTTCGCCAATTCGTGGAACCGCAGCGAAGCGGATCCGCGATTGGGTCTGGTGGGTCTCGTTCTGGACTTCGATCTCTATCACGGCGGCAGCCCTTTTTCCGGGCATGGTGATAGGGGCCAAATGCTTTATGTTTTATCAACGTGAGCGGGCTTGGCGCGGCGGTGCGCGCCGCGCCAAGCCGCGCCTCATTCCGTCGCAGCGGCCGCCTTCTTCTTCGCGGGCGCCTTCTTGGCCGTTGCCTTCTTGGCCGGAGCCTTCTTCTTGGCAGCGGCCTTCTTGGGTGCGGCCTTCTTCTTGGACTTGCCCTTGGCCGGTCCCTTGGCGGCGCGCGCGTCGATCAGTTCAATCGCGGTTTCGAGCGTCACCTCCTCAGGCTTGGCATCGCGCGGCACGTTGGCGTTGGTGGTGCCGTCGGTGATGTAGGGGCCATAGCGCCCCGGCATGACCTTGATCTCACCGCCGCTGACCGGATGGGTGCCGAGCGTCGCGATCGGTTCGGCCTTGCCGCGCGCCGCGCCGCCACGGTTGGCGGCCTCGGCGAGCAGCGCCACCGCGCGGTTCATGCCCACCTCGAACACCTCGCGGGTGCTGGCAAGCTTGCCGTACTTGCCGTCATGCCGCAGATACGGCCCGTAACGCCCGATATTCGCCTCGATATCGAGGCCCGTATCGGGATGCGCGCCGATGATCCGGGGCAGATCGAGCAGCTTCACCGCCCAGTCCAGGTCGAAGTCGTCCAAGTCCTTGGGGATGCTCGCGCGCTTGGCTTCCTTGCCATCGCCCATTTGCACATAGGGGCCAAAGCGCCCGGTCTTGCGGTGGATGTCCTCAGCCGTCTCGGGGTGCTGGCCCATGACGCCGTCATCAGCCCCGCCGTCACCCTCGCCGCCCGGCTGGGCGAAGCGGCGGGTGTATTTGCATGTCGGATAGTTCACGCAGGCGATGAACGCGCCAAACTTGCCGCCGCGCAAGCTGAGCCGGCCATTGGCGCGGCCCTCGCTGGCGCACAGCGGGCAGGCGCGCGGATCGCTGCCGTCCGCGCTTGGCGGGAACAGGAAGTCGGACAGGTATTCATCCAGCGCCTCGGTCACTTCGGACGGGAGCTTGTCCATCACCTCGTCGGCCTTGGGCTTGAAGTCCTTCCAGAACCGCGCGAGCAGCGCCTTGTATTCCTCGCGCCCGTCCGAGACGACGTCGAGTTCATCCTCCATGCCGGCGGTAAAATCATAGGCGACATAGGTCGGGAAGAAGCGTTCGAGGAAGGCGGTCAGCAGCCGGCCGGATTCTTCGGCAAAGAAGCGGTTCTTCTCCATCCGCACATAGGCCCGGTCACGCACCGTCTGGATCGTTGAGGCGTAGGTGGAAGGGCGCCCGATGCCGAGTTCTTCCAGCCGCTTGACGAGGCTCGCTTCCGAGAAGCGCGGCGGCGGCTGGGTGAAATGCTGGGTGGCATCGACGCCAAGCTTGGCCGGGCAATCGCCCGCCTTCATCACCGGGAGCAGCCCGCCGTCTTCATCCTCGCTATCGTCCAGCCCCTCCTGATACACTGCAAGATAGCCGGGGAAACGGATCACCTGGCCGGTCGCGCGCAGCTCGTGCTGGCCGGTGGGATCGCGCAGGGTCACCGTGGTGCGTTCCAGCTGCGCGGTCGCCATCTGGCTCGCCATCGCGCGCTTGAAGATGAGATCGTAGAGCTTGCCCTCGTCGCCAGCACCCACACGGTCGCGGGTGAAATCGGTCGGCCGGATGGCTTCGTGCGCTTCCTGCGCATTCTTCGCCTTGGTGCTGTAAAAACGCGGCTTTTCGGGCAGGTAGGCGCTGTCATAGCGCGCCGCGATGGCATCGCGCAGCGCCATGATCGCGCCCGGATCCATCTGCACGCCGTCGGTGCGCATATAGGTGATCGCGCCCGCCTCGTAGAGACTTTGCGCGAGCCGCATCGTGTGCTGCGCCGAGAAGCCGAGCTTGCGCGCGGCTTCCTGTTGCAGGGTCGATGTCGTGAACGGCGGCGCGGGGTTGCGCTTCAGCGGCTTGGTCTCGACGCCTTCGACCGTGAAGCGGCCGTTCTCGACAGCGGCCTTGGCCTCCATCGCGATGCCTTCTTGGCCGAGGCTGAGCTTGTCCAGCTTGTCGCCGCGGAACTTGACCAGCCGCGCATCGAACTCGGTGCCATCGGCTTGCATCCGCGCGACGACGCTCCAGTATTCCTCCGCGCGGAACGCTTCGATCTCGCGCTCGCGTTCGACGATCAGGCGCAGCGCCACCGATTGCACGCGCCCAGCGCTCTTGGCGCCGGGCAGCTTGCGCCACAGCACCGGCGAAAGCGTGAAGCCGAACAGATAGTCCAGCGCACGCCGCGCCAGATAGGCATCGATCAACGGCTGATCGAGCTCGCGGGGCTTGGCCATCGCGTCGAGCACGGCGGTCTTGGTGATCGCGTTGAAGGTGACGCGGTCAACCAGCGCGGGCACGCTTTTGCGCTTCTTCAGCAGTTCCAGCACGTGCCAGCTGATCGCCTCGCCCTCGCGGTCAGGGTCAGTCGCCAGCACCAGCCGCGTCGCGCCCTTGGCCGCGTCGGCGATTTCCTTGAAGCGGCTTTGCTTGTCGCGGTAGAGTTCCCACTCCATCGCGAAGTCATCCTCCGGCTTCACGCTCCCGTCCTTGGGCGGCAGATCGCGGACATGGCCGTAGGAGGCCAGAACCTTGAAATCAGGCCCGAGATACTTCTCGATGGTTTTTGCCTTGGCGGGGGATTCGACGATGACAAGCTGCATAAGCGGGAAGATGTGTCCTTACGTGTACGTACGCGCGAGGGTGGCGGGACGCGGCTTACAGCGTCAAGGGCAATTCACAAGACCAAGAGGCCCAACCACAACAGCGCACCTGCGGCACGCAGGAGCAGCGAGGTGCGCTCGCTGACCGTCCTGCGGGTTCAGAGCAGCGCGGCGATCACCCCGCCCGCCGCACGCATCCATCCGCCTCGCGCACCAACTCGCCCACAAGTTCCAGTTCGAGCAGCGCCATATGCACCTCGGCCGCGCTGGCGCCGGACTGGCGGATCAGCTCGTCGATCCCGATCGGCGCGTTGGTGAGCAGGCTGGCGATATCGCCGCTGAGGTCGGCCCGCGCCTCGCCCCAATCGAGCTTGGCGAGCTCGGCATAGTCGAAATCCGCCACGCTGTCGGAGACCCGGAAGCGCGAGCGCGGCGCGCCGGTGAAGCTTTCCAGCAGTTCCACCACCTCCTCGGGCGTCTGCACCAGCACCGCGCCTTCGCGGATCAGCTGGTTGCACCCCAGGCTGCGCGCATCGAGCGGGGAGCCGGGGATCGCCATCACCTCGCGCCCCGCCTCGCCCGCCAGACGCGCGGTGATCAGCGAGCCCGATTGCGGCGCGGCCTCGACCACCAGCGTGCCCAAGGCGAGCCCGGCGATGATGCGATTGCGCGAAGGGAAATGCCGCCCGCGCGGTTCAGTCCCGGGGGGCTGTTCGGCGATCAGCAGGCCTTCGGCTGCGATCCGTTCCTGCAGCGCGGTGTGCTGCGGGGGGTAGGCGATGTCGATGCCGCTGGCGATCACGCCGATGGTCTGCGGGAACGCGCCCTCGTGCGCTGCGCCGTCGATGCCGCGTGCGAGGCCCGAGACGACGGTGAAGCCTGCCTCGGCCAGCGCCCCGGCAAAGTCGCGCGCCAGTTTGACGGCGGCCGCGCTGGCATTCCTCGCGCCGACCAGCGCGACGCAGGGCTCGCCCGCCAGATCCAGCCGCCCACGGCAGGTGAGGATCGGGGGCGCGCTGTCGAGTTCGGCCAGCAGCGCGGGGTAATCGGGCTGGTCGTGGAACAGGTAACGCGCGCCCGCCTTGCGCAGCGCGGCGACCTCGCGTTCGATGCTGTCGGCATGCGCGGGGCGATAGGCCCCCCTCCCCCGGCTGGCGAGATCGGGCAAGGCGTCCAGCGCCGCGCCCGCGCTGCCGAAGCGGGCGAGCAGCTGTCGGTAACTGACCGGGCCGATATTGGGCGAGCGCAGCAGGCGGATGCGCGCGAAGGCATCTTGCTGTGAGAGCACTGGCTGCGACCCCGTGCTCTCCATCAGCGGCGCAGCCCCATCATGCCTTGCCCGAAGAGGAACCCACGCGGGGCTCCTCCCCTCGCATCAAGCGGCCGATATTGGCGCGGTGCTGGACGAAGACGATGGCGGCAATCGCGATCAGCGCAGGGACCACCTGCGGATAGCCCAGCGCCCAGGCCACCAGCGGCGCAGCGGTCACGCTCACCAGCGAAGACACCGAGGATATCCGGCTGAGGAACAGCGTCATCCCCCAGATCGCCGCACAGGCGAGCATCGCCGGAAGCGCCAGCGCGCCCAGCGCGCCTGCGGCGCTCGCAAAGCCCTTGCCGCCCTTGAACTTGAGCCACGGGGTGAAGCAATGCCCGGCCACGGCTGCGACGCCGGCGATCCCCTCGCTGCCCGGCCACACCTGACCCGCCACCAGCACCGGGATCACGGCCTTCGCCGCATCGAGCAGCACGGTCGCCGCCGCGAGCCCCTTGTTGCCGGTGCGCAGCACATTGGTCGCCCCGATGCTGCCGCTGCCGATCTTGCGCACATCCCCCAGCCCCGCCGCGCGGGTGAGGATCAGGCCGAAGGGGATCGAGCCCAGTGCAAATCCGAGCGCGGCGGCAAAGAACAAATCCATCAAACCCCATCCCGTTCGCCCTGAGCTTGTCGAAGGGCCGCTTTTTCTTCTAATGGCCAACATCGAAAAGAAAAGGACGAGGCTTCGACAAGCTCAGCCCGAACGGAGATTTTTGTGTCGGTCGAAGCTGCCTCCCCCATCCTGCTGTTCGATTCCGGCGTCGGCGGGCTCACCGTCTACGACGCGCTGCGCGAGGTGCTGCCTGAGGCTCCGGTGATCTACGCCGCCGACCTTGCCGGCCTCCCCTATGGCACCAAGACCGAGGCGCAGATCGCGGCGCGGGTGGCCGGGCTGCTGGGGCGGATGGCCGAGCGCTTCCGCCCGCGCCTCGTCTGCATTGCCTGCAACACCGCGAGCACCATCGCGCTAGGCATGGTGCGCGACGTGCTGGAGATCCCGGTGGTTGGCACGGTCCCCGCGATCAAGCCCGCCGCCGCGCTCACCCAAACCGGCACCATCGGCCTTGTCGGCACGAATGCCACCATCCGCCAGGCCTATGTTGATGATCTCGAAGCGAAGTTCGCGGGCGGCAAGCGGCTCTTGCGCGTCGCCGCTCCGGGCCTTGTCGAAGCGGCCGAGGCCAAACTGCGCGGCGCACCGGTCGATCCGGCGCTGATCGCCGATGTCCGTGACCGCCTCGCAGCTCTGGCCGAGAACGCGCCCGCGATCGACACGCTGGTGCTCGCCTGCACGCACTTCCCGCTGCTGGCCGAGGAGCTGGCCGCAGCCTTCGGGCCGCAGGTGCGCCAGATCGACGGGGCACAGGGGATCGCGCGCCGCATCGCCCACCTGCTCGAAGGGCAGAGCTTTTCGGCAAGCGGCCCCAACCGCTTTATCGTAACCGGGCCAATCAGCGGCGCGGCAGGCCTTGAGGCGGCGCTCGCCGCGCGCGGCTTCGGGCCGGCCGAGGCCTTGTGATTTTTGCGCGTCACGCTTGCGAAGCACTCGCAAAGATCGCTGTGGCAAAAGCGCCCGCTCGCTCTTAAATATTGCCGAAACCATCCGCCCTCCGACACGTTGTGGCGGGACAAGAGAATGACAGCAGGAACCCGCGTCCGCCGCCTTTGGGCAGGTGACCGCGAGAGCAGCGAGTGGCGAGTGAACTACGACCAGATCTTCGATTCCGCGATCGACCGCCTGCATGAAGAAGGCCGTTACCGCGTCTTTATCGACATCATGCGCAACAAGGGCGCCTACCCCAACGCGCGCTGCTTCCACGGGCATAACGGCCCCAAGCCGATCACGGTGTGGTGTTCGAACGATTACCTGTGCATGGGCCAGCACGACAAGGTGATCGGCGCGATGGAAGCCGCACTCCACGATGTCGGCGCAGGCAGCGGCGGCACGCGCAATATCGGCGGCAACACGCATCTGCACGTCCAGCTCGAGAATGAACTCGCCGATCTCCACGGCAAGGACGCAGCGCTGCTGTTCACATCGGGCTATGTCTCGAACGATGCGACGCTCTCGACACTGGCCAAGCTGCTGCCGGGCTGCGTGATCTTCTCCGACGCGCTCAACCACGCCAGCATGATCGCCGGCATCCGCAATTCGGGCTGCGAGAAGATGGTGTTCCGCCACAATGATGTGGCGCACCTTGAACAGCTGCTCGCCAGCGTCGATATCGACACGCCCAAGCTGATCGCCTTTGAAAGCGTTTATTCGATGGAGGGCGACGTCGCCCCGATCCACGCGATCTGCGACCTCGCCGAAAAATACAACGCGCTCACCTATATCGACGAGGTCCACGCGGTCGGCATGTACGGCGCGCGCGGGGGCGGCATTTCCGAGCGTGACAATGCCGCGCACCGCATCGACATCATCGAGGGCACGCTGGGCAAGGCCTTCGGGGTGATGGGCGGCTATATCGCGGCTTCGACCAAGGTGGTGGACTGCATCCGCAGCTACGCGCCCGGCTTCATCTTCACGACCTCGCTGTCGCCGGTGCTGGTCGCGGGCGTGCTGGCTTCGGTGCGGCACCTCAAGGAAAGCAGCGCCGAGCGCAATGCGCAAGCGCGCGCCGCAGCCCTGCTCAAGCTCAAGTTTGCCGAGGCTGGCCTGCCGGTGATGGACAGCACCACGCACATCGTGCCCTTGATGGTGGGCGATCCGGTGCGCGCCAAGAAAATCAGCGACATCCTGCTGGCCGAATACGGCGTCTATGTGCAGCCGATCAACTTCCCGACCGTGCCGCGCGGGAGCGAGCGTCTGCGCTTCACCCCCGGCCCGCATCACACCGATGCGATGATGGACGAGTTGACAGACGCGCTGGTCGAGATCTGGGACCGGCTGGCAATCGGGCTGGCCGAGGCGGCGTGAGCCCACACGGCTACGGCGCACTCACCCCCTTGTCGTGACCGCGTTTGTCGCTAGCAGTCCTCCCCGAAAATCAGATTCGGGAGAGAGCAATGGGCGGCACGCCTGACCAGACTTACGCCGAGGTCGTCCTCGGCCGGCGTTCTATTCGCGGCTATCTCGACAAGCCGGTGCCGCGCGCGCTGATTGCGGAGATCATCGGCCTCGCGATGCGATCGCCGACGTCGATGAACACCCAGCCCTGGCACTTCCACGTCATCACCGGCGAGCCCTTGAGCCGCATCCGCGAGGGCAACACGACACGCATTCTGGCAGGCGAGCCCGACAGCCGCGAATTCCGCCGGGGCGAGGCTTTCGCAGGCGTCCACCGCGATCGGCAGGTCGAGGTTGCCAAGCAATTGTTCGGCGCGATGGGGATCGCGCGGGACGACAAGGACGCGCGGCAGGATTGGGTGCTGCGCGGCTTCCGCCAGTTCGACGCGCCGGTCTGCGTGATCGTCACCTATGACCGCGAGCTGTCCGGCAGCGACGACACCCCCTTCGATTGCGGCGCGGTGACGACGGCGCTGGTCAACGCGGCGTGGAGCAAGGGGCTGGGCTGCGTGATCAACTCGCAAGGCATCATGCAATCGCCCGTGGTGCGTGAGCACGCAGGGATCCCGGACGATCAGGTCATCATGAAAGCCGTCGCGATGGGCTGGCCCGATCCGGATTTCCCCGCCAACGCAGTGGTGAGTTTGCGCCGCGGTGTGGACGAGGCGGCGCGGTTCGTGGGGTTTGATTGAGGGATTCCCTGCGGACTAGTGAGCGACGCTCGGCCTCAGCAGCCCATTCAATCCGGCAAGTTCAGGGGTTGGCGTGCCGCCGTATTCGTCAGGACATCCGACATAGGCGTTCAGTGACCCGCAGGCGCGCGCTGTTGACAGCCCGGCATGCTACGGACCTCTGAGCCCCATTCAATCAACTCCAGACCCTTTTTGTGACCGCCGATGCAGAGCATGGCGAAAACGCTTGTCTAGCGGCGAAAATCAAGCAATTTCGATGTCAAATGGCTTGTCCCTGGGGGAATGCCGGTGAATAGGTGATCCCATGCGCATTTTTACTGCAGTTATGGCATCTTTGACCATAATCATATTCCCAATTGCCTTGTATCTTGCTTCCAATGACGAAGCATTTGCGTCAAACGACAATCAAGGTGCCATGATTTCGCCGGGGATATACCGCGGAGATTATATTTGTGCACAGGGGAAAACAAGTGCAGACTTAGTGATCTACGAAAGTTCAGCCGGGAAACGTGGCCGATTTTACTTTCAAAGAGGCTACATTTCCGGGTCATACGAAGTTGAAATTTTAAAAGACAATCAGGATTTTATCCTTAAACCGACGGCGTGGATAAGCCAGCCGAGGGGATACTCGGCCATACCGATTCGAGTAAAAATGACCGATAATCGACTCGACGGCGTGATTGAGGCACGAGGATGTGGCGTGATCAATCTAGTTCGGGACAAAGGTGTCAACCAAACAGTCCTTGCCGAGATCCAGCCAGTCTTTGATGATCGGCCGGATTCAAATAGTGTATCGATGGACGACTACAGGAAATTATTGGACGATACCGTCGCTTTGGACGCCGCCTATTGGTTTTCGAATCGATTCCAAAAAAATTCCGTGCGGAACATCGTCGTGGGCCAGACAAACGGCATGCAATCAATCCGCGGAGAGTTTAGCTACAGCAGAGGCGGGCCATCGGGTAATCAGATAGCTTGGGTCGAAGGGAATATCTCAGGTAACAGAATTACATGCCTAAGATATTGGGATTCTGCCGACCGTTGCGTTGAACCTCGGGGCGGCCCTCGGCCCTATCTCGAAACCACGGCAAAGACACCATTAACTCCATCGGAGCTTGCCAATACCGTAAATGCATATGGTGTGTATTTGATATCCAACAATAGTCCGGCCGTTCAAGGCAGCATGATTCTCGAACAGACGCCGGATCGGAATGGTCGGGTTTTTGGAACTTGGCTGTATGAAGATGGTGTAAAGCCTACGGGTGAGCCCGTACGCTGGAAACAGCGCTTCTATATTGAAAGACTTGCGAGCGGAAAAATCTGCCTGCGCGAAAACGCGGACGAAGGGCGACCGTGCGCAAATCTCTCGCTGACTTTAGCTGAAGCCAAGCAACGTCAATCCGCCATAGTTCAACGAGAAGAATCAGAAAGACGTCAAGCCCTTGCTGACAGGGCCGCAAGGAAGCCCGGTGCGAGTCTTAATGATCAAGACGTCGCCTGTTTGGAGCCGATTACAGAAAAGTTCTACACGACGGAGCGTGGGCGTTGCCTGGCGTATTCAACATTGGCATCAGGGTCTCAGGGCTGTGACCGTTATGAATCAGTTGATGCTCCGAACTATCGCTACAAATTGAAAAATATCTGCAAAAGGCAAGTTTCGTTTCAAGAATATTGCGGATCAACCCCATTTGGCTATGCAAAATTGCAGCCTGGTGAAGTCTATACGCGGCAATTTGTTAGTCCATGTCGAATAGCCTATTAGGCCGATGCCCTGCTGCAAGATTGGTCCATCTCGTACTGACCGACGACTAGCAGCACATGGGTAACACCACGCGCGAGCGCGAACAGGCCGAGGGTTAGCGCGGCAGTTCGCTCACCCCCATCAACGCCTCGTCGACCGCACGCGCCGCCTGGCGGCCCTCGCGGATCGCCCAGACGACGAGGCTCTGCCCGCGCCGCATGTCGCCGCAGGCAAAGACGCCCGGCTCGCTGGTGGCATAGTTTTCGGTATCGGCATCGACATTGCCGCGCGGGCTGAGCGCCACGCCGGCCTGTTCGAGCAGCCCGGCCTTGACCGGCCCGACAAAGCCCATCGCCAGCAGGATGAGGTCAGCCGGGATCACGAATTCGCTCCCCGCGATTTCCTGCATCTGGCCGCCCTTCCACTCGACGCGCACACATTCGAGCCCGGTCACCGCCTCGCCATCGCCGATCACGCGCTTGGTCAGCACCGCCCATTCGCGCGCCACGCCTTCCTGGTGGCTGGAGGATGTGCGCAGCTTCATCGGCCAATCGGGCCAGGTCAGCGCCTTGTCCTCTTTCTCTGGCGGCTTGGGCATGATTTCGAGCTGGATAACGCTAGCGGCGCCCTGGCGGTTGGAGGTGCCCACGCAATCGCTTCCCGTGTCCCCGCCGCCGAGCACCACGACGTGCTTGCCGGTGGCGGTGAGGCTGCCGCGCGGGGCGGCGCGCAGTTCGTCATCGCCCGCGACGCGCTTGTTCTGCTGGGTGAGAAACTCCATCGCCAGCCGCACGCCGGGCATCTCCGCGCCGGGGATCAGCAGTGGCCGCGCGTCTTCCGCGCCGCCTGCCAGCACCACCGCGTCAAAATTCTCGCGCAGCGAGGCAAAGGAGATGTCGACGCCGACTTCCTTCGAGGTCTTGAACGTCACCCCTTCGGCTTCCATCTGCTGGCAACGCCGATTGATGAGGTGCTTTTCCATCTTGAAGTCGGGAATGCCGTAACGCAGCAATCCGCCGACCCGGTCTGACTTCTCGAACACCGTGACCGAGTGGCCAGCGCGCGCCAATTGCTGCGCGCAGGCGAGCCCTGCCGGGCCTGATCCGACCACAGCGACCGACTTGCCGGTCTTGGTCGCGGGCACCTGCGGGGTGATCCAGCCCTCTTTCCACCCGCGATCAACAATCGCGCACTCGATCGACTTGATCGTCACCGGTTGGTCAACAATGTTGAGCGTGCACGCCGCCTCGCACGGGGCGGGGCAGATGCGACCGGTGAATTCGGGGAAGTTGTTGGTGGAATGGAGCATGGTCAAGGCCCGCTTCCAGTCCGCCTCATAGACGAGGTGGTTCCAGTCCGGGATCAGGTTGTTCACCGGACAGCCGTTGTGACAATAGGGAATGCCGCAATTCATGCAGCGCGAGGCCTGTCCCGCCAGCGTGCCATCATCCGGCTGGATGACGAATTCGCGGTAGTTCTTCAGCCGTTCCTTGGGATCGAGATAGTCCCGCTCGCGGCGGTCCAGCTCAAGAAATCCGGTTTCCTTGCCCATGTCTTCGTCTCGTTCCTGAAATCTATTCGGCAGCGACGCTGGCGGCTTCATGGCGCTCGGCTTCGAGCCGTTTCAGCGCCGCCGCATAGTCGCGCGGCATCACCTTGACGAAGCGGGTCAGCGCCGCGTCCCAATCGGCCAGCAGCGCGCCGGCCAGCTTGCTGCCCGTGTGGAGCTGGTGCCGCTCGACCAGGATGCGCAGCCGCTCGGCATCGTGGCGCAGCATGTCGCCCATACCGACATCATTGACCGAACGCGGTCGCTGGCTTGGGCGGCCGGTTCCGTCCTCGGCATCGGGCACGGCGGAGATCGGCAGCAAGTCAACCTGCGCCGGGTTGACGAGATCCTTGAACGCGTCCTCGGGGTCATAGACATAGGCGACCCCGCCGCTCATGCCCGCCGCGAAGTTGCGCCCGGTCTTGCCGAGCACCACCACCACGCCCCCGGTCATGTATTCGCAGCCGTGATCCCCGGTGCCCTCGACCACTGCGATGGCGCCCGAGTTCCTGACCGCGAAACGCTCGCCAGCGACGCCGTTGAAGTACGCCTCGCCCGCAATCGCGCCATACATGACGGTGTTGCCGACAATGATGTTGTCCTGCGCGGCCCGAGGCGCCTCGGCAGGCTGGCGCACGATGATGCGGCCTCCGGAGAGGCCTTTGCCGACATAATCGTTGGCATCGCCGACCAGATCGAGCGTCACCCCGTGGGCGAGCCATGCGCCGAAGCTCTGCCCCGCAACGCCGGTAAGATTGATGCGCACCGTGTCGGTCGGCAGGCCCTCATGCCCGTGCGCCTTGGCGATTTCGCCCGAGAGCATCGCGCCAACCGTGCGGTTGACGTTGCGCACGTCATATTCGAGCTGAACCGGCTGGCGGCCTTCGATCGCGGCGCTGCAATCGGCGATCAGCCGGTTGTCGAGCGCGCCTTCAAGGCCATGATCCTGCACGCCGGTCTGGCGCAGCGAGGCGCCCTCCTTGATCGGCACGCGGTGGAGGATGCGGGCAAGGTCGATGCCGCGCGCCTTCCAGTGACGCTCCATCCGGCGGGTGTCGAGCAGATCGACCCGGCCAACCATCTCGGCAACGGTGCGGATGCCCATTTCGGCCATGATCGCCCGCAGTTCCTCGGCGACGAAGAACATGTAGTTGACCACGTGTTCCGGCTGCCCGGTGAAGCGCGCGCGCAGCACCGGGTCCTGCGTGGCGACGCCGACGGGGCAGGTGTTGAGGTGGCACTTGCGCATCATGATGCACCCGGCCGCGATCAGCGGCGCGGTGG
>JAIYAL010000053.1 GCA_027489095.1 Erythrobacteraceae bacterium | reverse complement strand
GGCGGGCTGAGCGACTTTGCGCGCGCCCATGCCTTGCTCGTCAACGCGAGCCCCTCGCTCCCCTGCTGGGCGATCTGGCTGACGCGCGGGGCAGAGCCCGGCAAAGGCGACCTCGTGCTCTTCGTGCCCCCGCGCTCCGACCTGCTCGAGCGGCACTTCGGCAGAGAACCGGGGCTCTTCGGCAAGCGAGTGCTCGGAATGCCCGGGCAGCAGGTAACCCGAGTGGGTCGGCAATTCTTTGTCGACGGCGTGCCCGTCGCACTCGCCAAGCCGATGACCCGCACCGGCGAGCCGCTCGCGCTCGGTCCGACCGGCACCATCCCAAAGGGCTGCTATTTTGTCGGCAGCCCGCACAAGGACGGTTTCGACAGCCGCTATGCCGCAATCGGGTGGATCTGCCGTCCCCGTATCCTCGGGACCGGGAGGGCGATCCTGTGATGGCCCGCCCCGCCCCCTCGCTCGTCCCGGTTCTGGCGCTCGCCCTTTGCGCAAGCGCCGGTCCGGCCATGGCCCGCGACTACGGCCAGCATGGCGCGGTCTGGGGCATTGCCGAGCCTGATCTCCTCGAACAGATCCACACCCGCCTGACCCGCCTCGAAGCGAGCGGCGAAACCGCGCGCCTCAATCTGGCGCTCCAACGGCGCACCGAGGCCAAAGTCCAGCGGCCCGATCCCGTGCCGGGTCTCGCCGCCGCTTCAGCCACGCGGACCTGGACATTCGATCCGACGATCACCGTGAGCGCCGATATCCGCGACGCACGCGGCGCGGTCATCATCGCCCGCGGCACCCGGGTCAATCCGCTCGACACCGTGCCGCTGCGCAGTCCGCTCGTCTTCCTCGATGGTGATGATCCGTCCGCGCTCGACTGGGCGGCGACCACCTTCGGCAAGCGGAGGCCCAGGGTGATCCTCGTCTCGGGTGCGCCGCTGGCGCTCATGAAAGCGCGGCAGATGCGCTTCTACTTCGACCAGGGCGGCACGCTCGTGCGGCATTTCGGCATCCGGGCGGTGCCGGCCGTCGTCGAGCAGAAAGGCCGCGTACTCCAGATCACCGAACAGGCGCTCAAGACGGCGCCAGCGAGGGCGTCATGACGCGGCTTCGCTCTCTTGTCCGTCACGCGTTCGCGGCTGCCGCAGGTCTGGCGCTTGCCAACACCGCCGCGCCTTCGCCCGCAGCTGCAGCTTCGGGACCGGGCCGCTGCACCGGGCATTTCGTGAACCCGATCACCGATATCTGCTGGTCGTGCCTATTCCCGATCTCGATCGGTGGCCTCAAGATCTGGCCTTCGAGCAGGCCCGATACCAGCAATCCTGCGCTCCCGGTCTGCCTCTGCGGCCTCCGCCCCGGCATTGCCATGGGCTTTTGGGAGCCGGTCCGGCTTGCCGATGTCAGCATGAAGCCATGGTGCTTCGTCAACCTGGGCGGGCTCAAACTCGACCCGGGCTTCGATATCGGCTTCAAGACAATGGCCGGGCCGTCAGCGGTTGGCGGCGCGACGCAGTATGCTTCGCAGTGGCACATCCACTGGTATGCCTATCCGCTGATCTACTGGATGGAACTGGCCGCCGACTTCCTCTGCCTCGAGCAGGGCTCGGTCGACATCCTCTACATTACCGAGCTCGATCCGCTGTGGCAGGACAGCGAACTCACTGCGATCATCAATCCCGAAGCGGTGCTTTTCGCCAATCCGCTAGCGCTCGCTGCCTGTGCCGCCGATTGCGTCGCGGCGACCACCAAGCTCCCGAGCGACGACTTGTTCTGGTGTGCGGGCTGTCAGGGGACGATGTACCCGCTGAACGGCAACGTCTCGGCGACAATCGGCCATGTTCAGGCCTCGCGCCTCGCGCTCGCGCGCTTTGCCTACAAGCTCCACCGCGAGCTCGTCGCCTGGGGCACGATGGGCGGCAAGGGCCTCTGCGGCAAATACCTGATGCCGGTCATGCGCAAGCAGCAATACCGCTTCCAGGCGACCAACCCCAATCCCCAGACGAGCGGCCGCTATGCCTGCGCGCCGATCGGCGCCTCGACCACCTTCATGTCGGCAGGACAGGTCTATCCCGCAATCGGCGAGGACATGGGCTACCTTGTCTGGCGCAAACGCAATTGCTGCGCGCGAGCGCCGTGACGGCGCAGAAAGGAAATATGTATGTAATTCAGCATCATATTCTTTCGATCGTCTTGCTGACGATTGACCGGTGGCTGTGATGCCACCCCACCCGGCGGAAGGAGTCGGGTCGGAAGGGGGTCTCCAAGGTTTGCCGCGTTCCGGCGGTCGGCCTCAAAGCAGGAGACCTCAAATGTACCGGATGCGGCCCGTCAGCCGCAGGTCGGGCTACCACAGGACCTAGGGTGAGAAACCAACGAATGACGTGTCTGAAGCCTCTTTATTTACAGTTGAACTCCCGATCACCTGACGGGGTGGGGAGATCGCGGTGTGAACCGGTTGGCTTGGTGTGCTGCCTTCTGGTGAATGCTTGCAAAGCATTCGTGTGTGGGTCGTCCTTTCTTGCCCGCACGCCCGAGCCGCAAGGGGTTAAGCGTCGCACCTACGGGTCCAAGGTTGATCGTCGGAACACGGGAACCATCATCGTCCGCCTGCTTCGGAGCAGGCTATCCGCGGAGACCGGGGATGGGCGCTGGTGGGGCGGAGCCTGCGTAGTAGTCCGAGGACGGGAAAGCCGTCCACATGGCGAAGGCGGGCAGGAAGTCGGTGGGCTGTCATGACGGAGGAACTACCAGTGGACTCTGGTAATCAAGCCCCACAGGCTTGGCTCCTCGGCGTTCAGCGAAAGCTCTACCAGTGGAGTCGGGAGAACCCCGAAGAACGATACTGCGACTTGTGGAATTGGGTGACCGATCCCCGCAACTTGTATGTGGCCTGGAAGACGATTGCCGGTAATCGCGGCAAGCGTACTCCCGGGATCGACGGGGCGACCGTAGAGAAAATTGCTGCCGGAATTGGCGTCGACAGATTCCTTCATGAGCTCCGCAAGGAGCTTCGGGCGAACGACTATCGTCCGTCTCCTGCACGGAGGAAGTGGATCCCAAAGCCGGGCAAACCGGGGAAGTTCCGACCCCTCGGTATCCCTACGGTCAAGGATCGCGTGGTGCAGTGCGCGGTCAAACAAGTTCTGGAGCCGATCTTTGAGGCGCGGTTCTGGCCTGTCTCATACGGGTTCCGGCCCGGACGCGGCAGTCAGGCCTGTCTCGAACATATCCGTGTGACCATCCAGTCGCGGGGCAAGCCTGCGGCAGATGGCTACCGACACAATGCGCCGTACCAATGGGTAATCGAAGGCGACATTGAGGCCTGCTTCGACAACATCGGACATCATCCCCTGATGGAACGCGTGCGCCACGGCGTCGCGGACCTCAAGGTGAACCGGTTAATCGTGCAGTTCCTCAAAGCCGGGGTCTTGGAGCATGTCACGTACAGCCCCACCGACACCGGCACGCCTCAAGGCGGCGTGCTCTCACCGCTACTGGCCAACATTGCGCTCAGCGTGATCGAGGAACGGTACCGGGACTGGGTGCGCCGTCCCGAAAGCCCGGGGCTGAAATCCGATGGGATCAAGCTTGCGGCGATACGGCGGGACAAGGATAGGCGGGCCGGTCGAACGGTCTTCTACCCTGTCCGCTATGCCGATGACTTCCTGATCTTCGTGTCGGGAACGGAAGCTGACGCTCTTGCCGAAAAGCAGGCGCTGGCGACCTACCTGCACGAGACAATGGGTCTGACGCTCTCGCCCGAAAAGACGCGCATCACTGCGCTGACCAAGGGCTGTCGGTTCTTGGGATGCCGCGTGCGGCTCAAGTGGGACAAGCGGTTCGGGCTCCATGCCCGCATCGAAATCCCGCGCGAGCCAATCAACGGCTTCCGCATACGGGTCAATCAGATGGCACGACGGCAAACGCTTCGGCGCTCGCTTGCGGCCATGCTTCAGGACCTCAATCCATACCTTCGGGGATGGTCCGCGTATTACCGCTACTGCGTGGGGTCCAAGCGCATCTTTACCAGCCTCGACTGGCATGTGCGCCAACGCCTCTGGTTGTGGCTGCGGGCCAAACACAAGCGTGTCCCCGGACGGAAAATCGCATCGTGGCGCAGACCGAGCACCGCCCATCCGGGCAACTCGGTCTGGGCTGAAGGCGGCACGGAGCAGTTCTTGATGAGCTACGTGCCTGTTCGGAGGTTCGATCTCAAATGGATGAAGAAACCCGAGTTCGCCTGGGCTTCTGGAGAGCCGGATGCACAACGAAAGGTGCACGTCCGGTTCGGAGAGCAGGCGTGGGAAACTGGCGGTGGCGACACCCCACAGCGCCCACGTCTGACTCTACTATGAGCCGCCGGTCATCCCTCCCCCTTCGCGCCTGGGCGCTTGCGGGTCTCGCCATGACCTCCGCGCTTGGCGGCGCGCTCGCCCAGAGCGTGCCGGCGGATATCGATGTCGCCGCCATCCGCGCCCGTGCCGGCGAGCAGGCCAGCGAAGCTGAAGCCCTCGCAGCAACCGCACGTGCCCGCGCCAAGGCGCTCACCGCCTCGGCCACTGGCACTGCGGATCAAGGCCGCGCCAATGGTGCACGTTTGACTGCAGGCACCCGTCCGCAGACAGCTAAGTCCAGCGATGTGTTCGATTTCGACGGCATGGTCGCCGATGCTGGCACCATGGCGAAGGCCGACCTCGGCGAGGCGCCGCGGTTCATCGCCTTCGCCAGTACCTCGATGCCGCCGGCCGCGCTCAAGGCGATGATGGACGATGTCCCGCGTGCGGGCGGCGTGGTCGTGTTTCGGGGGCTCACGCGAGGGAGTGCGCAGGCCATGACCGCAGCCCTCTCGCGCGTGCTTGCGCCTGGCGAGCAGCGTGACGGCGTCGGGATCGATCCGCGCCTGTTCCGCGCGTTCGGGATCGAGACGGTGCCGACCTATGTGGTCGCCAGCAGCGACTTCGATCTCTGCGACGGCTTCAATTGCACCACCAATGTCCCGCCGTTCGACCGGATCAGCGGCAATGTCACAGCGGCCTTTGCGCTCGACGCGATAGCGGCCGGAGGCGGCCCGGGCGCGAAGGTCGCAGCGCAGTACCGCGCGCGGCTCGAGGAGCGTGCGCAATGATCCGCCGCCTGTCCGCCCTCAGCCTGCTTATGGCCGCCTTGCCGGTGCTGGCGCAGAGCAGCCCCGACGCGGCCCGCGCCGATGGCAAGGCCTTCGGCGCCGCCAAGGCCGCTGCCGCTCAAACCGCCGCGACCACCGCGCCCGATGCGACGCGTATTCCGGGGTACAACGGGACGCCTGCGCAATCGGACTACTTTGCCGATCCCGACCGCATGGCACGCGAGGCTGCAAGCCAGAGCAGCACCCACTCGGGTTACCGGACAGTGCGTGATTCCGTCCAGCACCGCGCCAGGTTCGCGCCCGTCGATCTCGATGCGACCATTGCGCGCAGCCGCACGATCAGCAGCGATCCGCTGTCGTACGCAAGCGGCATGGGCGCCCACGGCACTCAAGGGCGCTGCGTACCGCTCCCGCCCTCCTCCGGCGCGGCGGCGCGCTACTTCGCAACCTGCAACACCGGCTTCACGGCCACTGCCGAGAACCGCAGCTGCACGGTTCGCCTGACCACGCAGCTGCGCGATGCATCCACCTATCTCTATTTCTGTTCGACCGGTGGCGACTGCTCGGCGTTTATCGGCTCACAATGCCACAAGACCGGCATGCACCCCGGCCCCTGCCTGCAACGGGACAAGACATTTGCGGGCGGTGGCTGCACCGAGCCCGGCGATCCGGTCGATGAGTTCACTTGCACCGAGCAGGTGGCGGGTTTCACGCCAGTCGCCGTGAGGCCCGGTACGATGGTTGACACCGTGCGCGACGAGAGCAGCTGCGCGAGCCTCGCGGCCGACAGCGACTGCACGCAGGACAGCGAGACCTGCACCGACAGCGATCCCGTCACCCGCACAGTCGGAGGCGTGTCCATAACCCGACCATGTTGGGCCTGGGAGCGCAACTACACCTGCGCAGCCTACGCGGCGAAGCAGGACTGCTCGGAGCTTGAAGCCAATCCCGGCTGCCGCTTCGTGCGCGCCGATTGTCTCACCGATGAGCCCTGCCGGACCTGGGAGCGCGTCTACGATTGCCCCGTGCCCGAGCAGAAGACCGATCCCAGCCAGTTCATCTGCGACGGCGATATCTATTGCATCGACGGGTCCTGCGAGACCATCGACCGCCAGCCCAACACCGAGTTCAAGGATGCGGCGGTTGCGCTGAATGCCATGAATCAGGCGCGCCGCGAGTTCGATCCCGCCAATCTCAAGCTGTTCGAGGGCGAACGCGCCAGCTGCGCCTCCAAGGTCTTCGGCATTTTGAACTGCTGCAAGGGCAAGGGTTTTCCGCTAATCCCGGGCATCCAGCTCCTCGTCGCGCTCGGCTGCAGCCGCGAAGAAATGCTGCTCCATCAGCGCGACGCGAAGGGCCTGTGCCACTATGTCGGCACCTATTGCGCGTCGAGCTTCCTCGGGGTCTGCTTCACCAAGCGCAAGGTCTACTGCTGCTTTGAATCGAAGCTCTCGCGCATTCTGCAGGAGCAGGGCCGTACCCAGCTGAACAAGCCATGGGCCCCGCCTAGGCAAGAGACCTGCGCGGGCTTCACCGTCCAGGAATTCGCGAAGCTCGATCTGTCGAAGATGGACTTCAGCGAAGTCTATGCCGAGTTCACGGGCGCCGCGCGCCTGCCCGACGAACTGCAGGCAGCCAGCGATCTCCAGCAGAAAATCGAGGCCTACTATGCCCATGCATCGCATTGACCGCAGCGCACGCGCTGCCGCCCTCGGTGCCTGCCTGCTTCTGATGACAGGTGCAGCAGCGCATGCTGCCGATCCCGCACCATCTGCCCCGGCTGCCAGCGACGACCCATTCTATTGCCAGGAGCGCCGGCTCGGATACTGGTTCTACTGTACCAGGCCTAAGCCGCCCGAGGCGCCGCCGCAGCAGGCGGTTCCGGACGCTTCGGCGACCGAGCGCCTGGAGGCGATCACCTCCGAGCTGCGCGAATTGAAGGCCCGCGCCATCCTCGAGCCGACCCCCGCCAACGTGACCGCCTATATCCGCTTCCAGCGCGCGCAGCTCGATCGGGCTTCGCTCTTCAGCGATGTCTGGCAGCGATCGATCTGGCAGGACCCCGACCTCGACTACACACTGCAGCGCCCGGTCTCGACGCTTGGCAAGCGGCAGTGGCAGGATGCCCGCAAAGCCGAGCGCGACAGCGTGATGGCGCATCTCTCGCAGCGCTACGGCCTCTTCTACTTCTTCGCGCAGAGCTGCGGCGCCTGTTCGGTCATGTCGCCGATCGTGCGCTCGGTCGCGGCAACCTGGGCGATCGAAGTCCGCGCGATCTCGACCGACGGCGGGCCCTCGCCCGATTTCCCGCGCTACACCGCCGAGACCAACCAGCGCGCCCGCATGGGCCTCGAGCCCGGGATCACGCCCGCCGTAGTCCTCTGGGATGCCGCCGCGCACCGTGCGATCCCGATCGGCTACGGCGTGATGTCGGCCGACGAGCTCCAGGACCGCATCTACCTCCTCACCTCCAAGGAAGCCGGCCATGACTACTAGATCCCAGCGCCTGATCGCCGCGATCATGGCGCT
>JAIYAL010000001.1 GCA_027489095.1 Erythrobacteraceae bacterium | reverse complement strand
TCCCGCGATCACCACCCGCCGCACCGAAACGACCGTGGAGCTGGGCTCGGGCCAGAGCTTCATGATCGCCGGGCTGATGAGCGCCAACGCGCAGAACACGCTCGACAAGGCGCCGGGCGTGGGTGACGTGCCGATCCTCGGCAACCTGTTCCGCAGCCGGCAGTTCCGCAAGGGCGAGACCGAGCTGGTGATCATCGTCACCCCCTATCTGGTCAAGCCGGTCGACGCCAAGGACATCAAGCTGCCGACCGACGGCTACCGTTCGGCCAACGAGTTCGAGCAGCTGCTCGGCTACCAGAACAACGCCGGGGTCAACGGCGAACAGCGCCCCGGCCCGGTCCCGGCCGAACCCGATGCGCCGCAGCCCAAGGTCAGCGCCGCCGATCCGACCGCGATCGTCCCCACCGAGCCGGCCAAGCCGCGCCGTGCGGACAAGAAGTCGCGCAAGCCCGACCGTGCAGCCAGCGCCCCAGCGGCGCCGGGCTTCAGCCTCTAACGTGAGAAAGGTGACTGTGATGCCCCATGCACGCCAAACCCGCTCGGCCCGCCTGCCCGCCCCTACCCTCGGCAAGCTCGCGCTCGCGCTGTCGCTGGGCCTCGGCCTTGCCGGCTGCGGCGGGATGCCGACCAACACCTCGCTCTATTCGGTCAAGCAGCCTGTGGTTGCGCGCACCAACATGACGCTTGACGTGAACACCACGCCCGGCGGCCTGCCGGTCTCCGAGCAGCAGCGCCTGACCGGCTGGTTCGAGACACTCGGCCTCAAATACGGCGATCGCATCGCGGTCGAGAACCCGGGCCAGAACCCGGCGGTAGCGGGCGCGGTGCGCGACCTTGCGGCGCGCTACGGGCTGATCCTCGCCGATGCCGCGCCGGTCACGCCGGGCTATCTCGAACCGGGCCAGGCGCGCGTCGTCATCACCCGATCGAGCGCCAGCGTCCCCGGCTGCCCCGACTGGTCGGCCAAATCGGACATGAACTACACCAACGGCCTGAGCCCGGGCTTCGGCTGCGCGATCAACAGCAATCTGGCCGCGATGGTCGCCGATCCGCAGGATCTGCTGGAAGGCAAGAAGGGTTCGGGCGAGACCGTGATCTCAACCTCGAACAAGGCGATCACGACCTATCGTGACCAGGCACCGACCGGCGCGGGCGGTCTGCAACAGGCCGGCGCTGCTGGCGGTAGCGGCGGAGGAGGTAACTAAGCCATGAATGCACCCTGGAAATCGGGCCTGCCCGGCAATCGCGATCCCTTCTCGGCCTATATCTGCGACGACAGCGCGCTGGACGTCCTGCGTCCGGTGGTGATCGAACTCGGCTGGCAGCCGGAAAAGTGCAACAAGGGCGGCCTGCGCAATGCCGTCCAGTCGCTCTCGGTCAGCGCCAGTCCGGCGATCCTTCTGGTCGACCTGTCGGAAAGCGGCGATCCGCTCAACGATATCAACGCGCTGGCCGAAGTCTGCGAGCCGGGCACGGTGGTGATCGCCATCGGCCAGGTCAACGACGTGCGCCTCTACCGCGACCTGCTGTCGAGCGGGATCCACGACTATCTGCTCAAGCCCTTGTCGCCGCAGCAGGTCCATGATGCGCTCAATCAGGCGCTGGCAGTGTTCATGTCGCCCAAGGCGGGCGACGCCGATTCGGCCAAGCGCCACATTTCGACCGCCGTGGTTGGCACCCGCGGCGGCGTGGGCGCTTCGACGCTGGCGACCTCGCTGGCCTGGCTGTTCAGCGAACAGCACAAGGCGCCGACCGCGCTGCTCGATCTTGATGTCCACTTCGGCACCGGCGCCCTTGCGCTCGATCTCGAACCGGGCCGCGGCCTGACCGACGCGATCGAGAACCCGAGCCGCATCGACCCGCTGTTCATCGAGCGTGCGATGGTGCGCGCCGGGGACAACCTGTCGATCCTGTCGGCCGAGGCCCCGATCAACCAGCCGCTGATGACCGACGGATCGGCCTTCGTGCAGCTGGAGGACGAATTCCGCCAGGCCTTCGAGATGACGGTCATCGACCTGCCGCGCAACATGCTCATCAACTTCCCCCAACTTCTGGCGGATGTGAACCTGGTGGTGCTGGCGTGCGAGCTGACGCTGGCTTCGGCGCGCGACACGATCCGGCTGCTGTCGTGGCTCAAATCGAACGCCAGCCACGCGCACCCGATGATCGTCGCCAACAAGGTGCAGGTCGGCTTGTCCGAGATCAGCAAGGCCGACTTCGAGGCCTCGATCGAACGCAAGATCGATTTCGTGGTGCCCTACGACATCAAGGCGGCCTCGAACGCGGCCAAGCTCGGCCAGGTGTTTGTCGACGCCAACCGTTCGAGCAAGGCGACCGCATCGATCCGTCAGATCGCCGAGCGCGTGATGGGCGTCAGCGTCGAAGAAACCGCAAGCGTCGGCCGCGAGAAGAAGTCGCTGCTTGGCGGCTTTGACCTGAAGTCGCTGATTGCGAAGAAGGAAAAGGCGCAGACCGAGACAGCGGCATAGCGCCGCAAGCGGGCGGGGCGGCGCGCAGGCGCTGACCAGCCCGCGGTGGACGGGCAAGGCGGTCGCCGGATGGCGATCGGCGTGAACTAGGCAGGAACGACAGCATGGACTTCTTCCAATCCCTGATCATCACGCTGGTGATCTTCACCGTGCTGGTCCTGGGCTATACGCTGGTCGCAGGCTCGGGCGCGTCCAAGTCCCAGAAGCGCCGCATGCAGGCGGTGCGGTATCGCCATTCGGAAAGCCTCGACGCCAAGGTCGACGCGCAGTTCAAGCGCGCGGTCGCCGCGCGCAAGCCCAAGGCCTACAAGATCGCTGGCTCGGGCTCGCGCAGCGAGGCGCTTGCGGTGCGTCTCAACCGCACCGGCAAGGGCTGGTCGGTCAAGCAATACCTCTACGCCTCGCTCGCGCTGGTCGCGGGCGTTTCCGCAGTGCTGTTCCTGTTCACCCGGGCCCCGCTGCTCTCGCTCGGGGTCGGCCTGCTGGTCGGTGCCGGGATCCCGCACTGGTGGGTGGGCAGCCTCATCAACCGCCGCACCAACAAGTTCATCTCGAAGTTTCCCGACGGGATCGAGCTTTTGGTGCGCGGCCTGCGCTCCGGCCTGCCGGTGACCGAGACGCTCGGCATCGTCGCCACCGAAGTGCCCGGCCCGGTCGGCTACGAATTCAAGACCATCATCGACCGCATCAAGGTCGGCAAGACCATGGAGGATTCGCTCCAGGACACCGCCGACAAGCTCGGGATCGCCGAATTCAACTTCTTCACCATCACCTTGGCGATCCAGCGCGAAACGGGGGGCAACCTCGCCGAGACGCTCTCGAACCTCGCCAACGTGCTGCGCCAGCGCGCCCAGATGAAGCTCAAGATCAAGGCGATGAGCTCCGCATCCCCGGCCTCGGCCTATATCGTCGGCTCGCTGCCGTTCCTCGTGTTCGGCGCGATCATGTTCATCAATCCGGACTACATGACCAAATTCTTCGTCGACGATCGCCTGATCGTCGCCGGGCTCGGCGCGGGCGTGTGGATGGGCATCGGCGTGTGGATGATGTCCAAGATGATCAACTTCGAAATCTGATGGGCGGGGGAACAGCATCATGATCAACCAGCCCCAGGGCCCGCACGTTCTCGGCTTCGACGTCATCGTCGTCGGCACCTTGCTCGCCGGGCTCGCCGCCTTTGCGGTGATGCTCGCGATCTATGCCGCGATCACGATCCGCGATCCGATGGCCAAGCGCGTGCGCGCGCTCGAAGCGCGGCGCGAACAGCTCAAGGCCGGGATCGTCACCGCGTCCGCCAAGAAGCGCACCAGCCTGGTGCGCCGCTCGGACACGACCGACAAGGTCAAGGACAGCCTCGGCAAACTGAACGTGCTTCAGGAAAGCCAGATCAAGATCATCCAGCAGAAGATGGCGCACGCGGGCTACCGCAACAAGGAACTCGCGGTGCTGATCATCGGCGCGCGCGCGATCGCGCCGGTTGTGGTTGGCGGGCTGATGGGCCTGCTGATCTACGTTGTCGATTTCTGGCCGACCTGGGGCCCGATGACCCGCCTGTTCGTCTTCGCGATGTCGGTGTTCCTGTCCTACAAGGGCCCGGAAATCTACCTCAAGAACAAGGCCGTGAAGCGCACCAAGGAAATCCAGAAGGGCCTGCCGGACGCGCTCGACCTTTTGGTGATCTGCGCCGAGGCCGGTCTCACGGTCGATTCCGCCTTCAACCGCGTCGCCAAGGAACTGGGCCGCGCCTATCCCGAACTGGGCGACGAATTCGCCCTGACCGCGATCGAACTGTCGTTCCTCAACGAACGCAGGATGGCCTTCAACAACTTCGCCTACCGCGTCAATCTTGAGGCGGTGAAGGGCGTGGTGACGACCATGATCCAGACCGAGCGTTACGGCACCCCGCTCGCATCGGCACTGCGCGTGCTGTCGGCCGAGTTCCGCAACGATCGCATGATGCGCGCCGAAGAAAAGGCTGCGCGTCTGCCGGCGATCATGACCGTGCCGCTGATCGTGTTCATTTTGCCGACGCTGTTCGTGGTCATCCTTGGCCCGGCTGCCTGTTCGATCTCCGACAACCTCGTCAACGGCAACGCGATGTCGGGCGGCTGACGCCTCCCCCCGGTTATCCATGCGGCCGGAGCAGGCTTATCCCTGCTCCGGCCCTTCTTGTTTAGAGCCCGCAAGGCTCGCAGCGCGGTGGCGCAATCCTGCGAGCAGGCGGCGCAGCATCGCCTCTTCCTCAGGCGCCAGCCCGGCGAGCAGATCGGCTTCGGTCGCGCGGGCAAGCGGCATCACCTCGCCGTGGATCCCCCGCCCCTCCCCGGTCAGCACCAGCAGGTGCGATCGCCCATCCTCGGGGTTGGGCGCGCGGGCGACAAGGCCGCGCTCCTCAAGCACCTTGACCGCGCGGTTGACCGCGACCTTGTCCATCACCGTCGCTGCGGTCAGCTCGCGCTGCGTGAGGCTGCCGCCTAGCGACTCAGCGTCGCCCAACACCGCCATCACCCGCCACTCGGCGATCCTCAGCCCGAAGCGCTTGCGGTAACGTTCGGCAATCAGCGCGCTGACCGCGTTGGACGCGACCGAGAGCTGGTAAGGCAGGAAGCCGGCAAGCTCGCCGCTGTCCCCCGGCCCGCCCGCATCACTCATAGGGGCGCTCGTCCCACCACGGGTAGAAATCGGGCATGTCGGCGCTGACCTTGCCGGGATACATCGCCTTGCGCTTATCGAGGAAGCTGGCGATCCCCTCCTTGGCATCGGCGCCGCGGCTGAGGCGGTAGATGGCGCGGCTGTCGATCTTGTGCGCTTCCATCGGATGGTCGGCAGCCGCCAGGCGCCACATCATCGCCCGGGTCATGGCGACCGAGATCGCCGAGGTGTTATCGGCAATCTCGCGGGCGAGGCTTTGCGCGGCATGGAGCAGGTCTTCAGGCGCATGGATTGATCGCACCAGCCCGCCCGCCTTGGCTTCCTCGGCATCGAAGATGCGCCCGGTGTAGCACCACTCCAAGGCTTGGCTGATGCCGACGATGCGCGGCAGGAACCAGCTCGATGCGGCCTCGGGCACGATCCCGCGCCGCGCGAACACGAAGCCATAGCGCGCGGTGCTGCTGGCCAGGCGGATGTCCATCGCCAGCTGCATGGTCGCGCCCACGCCGACTGCCACACCGTTGCACGCCGAGATCAGCGGCTTTTTGCTCTCGAACAGGCGGAGCGTCAGCAAGCCGCCGCCATCGCGCACGCGCCTGTCGGACAGGTCATCGACCTGCGTGGGATCGGAAAACACCTGCCCGCCGCCTTCCGGCGTCAAGTCTGCGCCCGCGCAGAAGGCGCGCTCGCCGCTGCCGGTGAAGATCACGGCGCGCACGGCATCGTCAGCGTCGATATCGTCCATCGCCGCCATGATTTCCTCGCCCATGGTGCGGGTATAGGCGTTCATCTTGTCGGGGCGATTGAGCGTGATGGTGGCGATGCCGTCCGCTTTGGTGACGATGATCTGAGTGGTGTCGGTCATGGATTGCCTCTCCTGATATGGGCCTGTGATGGCCATGGCCTGCGCAAAAGAAAACCCTCGCAAAAGCGAGGGCTTTGCTTGGTGTGTCCAAAGATGGGGCCAGAGGGGTGCCAGACCCCCTCTAGACCCCCCTTAGACCCCTGTTAGACCCCTGCCAGACCCGCATGGCCGCGCTGTTTCACGTGAAACATGGGGTCTTTTCGGGTCAGCGCGGCGCCATTCTGATCGCGCCATCCAGACGCACGTCTTCGCCGTTGAAGTAGCCGGTCTCGATCATCGTCATGGCGAGTTTGGCATATTCCACCGGCATCCCGAGGCGCTTGGGGAACGGCACGGAAGCCGCCAGCGCATCACGCACGTTCTGCGGCGCGGCGGCCAGCAGCGGGGTATCGAAGATGCCCGGCAGGATGGTGTTGACGCGGATGCCCTCGCTCATGAGGTCACGCGCGATGGGGAGCGTCATGCCGATCACGCCCGCCTTCGAAGCGGCGTAGGCGGCCTGGCCGATCTGGCCGTCCTCGCCCGCGACGCTCGCGGTGTTGACGATCGCGCCGCGCTCGCCGAACTCATCGAGCGGGTCAAGCGTCAGCATCCCTGCGGCCGACTTGGCGATGCAGCGGAAGGTGCCGATCAGGTTGACCTGGATCACGAAGTCGAACGCCGAGACCGGGAAGTGCTTGATCGAGCCATCTTCCTTGGAGCGGCTGGCAGTCTTGATCGCGTTGCCGATCCCAGCGCAGTTGACGAGGATGCGCTCCTGCCCGTGAGCTTCGCGGGCCTTGGCGAAACCGGCGTCGACGTCCGCATCGCTGGTGACGTTGACCAGGCAAAACACCCCGCCAATTTCCGCGGCGAGCGCTTCGCCCTTGTCTGCATTCATGTCGAAGATCGCAACCTTGGCGCCCTTGGCCGCCAGCGCCCGCGCGGTGGCGGCGCCGAGGCCCGACGCACCGCCGGTTACGACGGCGGGGGTATTGGCAGAAACTTCCATTGTTAGTCCTCTCAGATAGGGATGATTAGAGCGCCTCGATGATCGTGACGTTGGCGACACCGCCGCCTTCGCACATCGTCTGGAGGCCGTACTTCTTGCCCTGAGCGCGCAAGCCGTGAACCAGGGTCGCCATCAGCTTGGTGCCCGAAGCGCCGAGCGGGTGGCCGAGCGCAATCGCGCCGCCGTTGACGTTGAGCTTGGCCGGGTCTGCGCCGGTGTGCTTGAGCCAGGCGAGCGGGACCGAGGCGAAGGCCTCGTTCACCTCATAGAGGTCGATGTCGTCGATCGACAGACCAGCGCGCTGGAGCGCCCTGTCAGTGGCGAACAGCGGCTCTTCAAGCATGATCACCGGATCACCCGCGGTAACGGTGAGGTTGTGAATGCGTGCCAGCGGGGTCAGGCCATGGGCCTTCAGCGCCGCCTCGGAAACCACCAGCACTGCCGATGAACCGTCGCAGATCTGGCTCGCCGAAGCAGCCGTCAACGCGCCATCGGGCGAGATCAGCTTGACGCCCGCGATGCCTTCCAGCGTCGCCTCGAAGCGGATGCCTTCATCGACGGTGTGGAATTGCGTGCCTTCGGGCGTCTCGATTTCAATGACGACGATCTCGCGTTCGAAAGCGCCGGCCTTGGTTGCGGCGATCGCCTTCTCGTGGCTGGAGAGCGCAAAGCGGTCGAGGTCGTCCTTGGTGAAGCCGTGCTTCTTCACGATCATCTCGGCGCCCATGAACTGGCTGAAGTTGATGCCCGGGAACTTTGCCTCGATCCCGGCGGCCTTGCTGTAGAGGCCCTCCTTCATATGCAGTGTCACATTGGAGCCCATCGGCACGCGGGTCATGCTTTCCACGCCGCTGGCGATCACCACATCCTGCGTGCCGCTCATCACCGCTTGCGCGGCAAACTGGATCGCCTGCTGGCTGGAACCGCACTGACGATCGATGGTGACGGCCGGGGTCGACTGCGGCAGGAGCTTGGAGGCCAGCACGCCCATGCGGCCCACCTGCATTGCCTGTTCACCCGCCTGGCTGACGCAGCCGGTCACGACATCGTCGATCGCCTTGGGATCGATCCCGCTGCGTTCGACGATCGCATCGAGCGAAGCGGCCAGAAGATCGACCGGGTGAACCCCGGCAAGGCGCCCGCCGCGGCGCCCGCCGGCGGTACGGACGGCTTCGACAATATATGCTGTGGTCATGAATCTTTCCTCCTCTTCGGTCCCCTTGGGGGGCCGCGCAGGGCGAAATCGGTTGCGCTTCGCCACTCGCTTGGTGCGACGGACTATTGGAGGCGAAGGGGCAAATCAAGCGTCAGAAGCGAGATGTTTTGCTGAGCTCAGCCGCCGCGTCAAATCTCGGGGCGTGGGGGCAAACGCAAAGGGCCCGGCCATCGCTGGCCGGACCCTTGCTTGTATGCGGAACCGATTGGCTGTTCGGGGAAGGTCGCCCTCCCCCGGACAGTCATTGATCGATTAGAACTTCACGCCCGCGGTGACGAGGAAGCGACGACCGATCTGGTCGACGAACGCGCCCTGGAACAGGCCGTTTTCGCCAGCGAAGAGCTTGTTGGTCACGTTGAACACGTTGAGCTGCAGACGGATCTTCTCGGTCACGTCGGCGCCGAGGGCGGCGTCGAAGGTGCTGATCGCCGGGAAGTCAGGGTTCTGCCACACTTCCACAGTCGCCGGCAGGCCGCTGGCGAACAGCTTGGTGGCCTGACGCCAGTTCCAAACCACCTGAGCAAAGACGCTGTCCTTCTCGTAGCGGGCGCGGGACTGCACTTCCCACGAGGGGCGGCTGAACGTGCCGGCCGAACTGATGACGTCCGAGAAGGTGCCGTTGGCAGATTCGTCGAACGCGATCAGGTGATAGGCATTCCCGCTCAGCGAGAGGTTACCGATGTTGGCCGGCAGGTCGAAGTTGTAGTTCGCCGAGATGTTGAGCGCACGGATCTGCGTGGCCGCCAGGTTGATGAAGCCCGACGCGAAGAACGGTGCGACCTGGAAGTCGTTCGCCTGCCGCGAGAAGAAGGTGCAGGTGTTCGCCCCGGTGACTGCCGAAGTGTCGTTGTACACCGCACTGTCGTAGCAGAAGGTGATCGCCTGGGCGAGGTTGGTCGGCTGGATCGTGTTATCCAGGTCGAGCGAGATGTAATCCGCCGAGATCTGGAGACGGGGGATCCAGCGCGGCGTCAACACCACGCCCGCGGTCCACGAACTGCCACGCTCGGGAAGCAGACCGGCGGCACCCGAGAACGTCCCCGGAAGCGACACACCGGCCGGAACAAACGTCGCAAGGAACGTGTCCGCCGCAGTGTTGTCTGCCGCAAGCCCGAGATCGATAACTGCCCGGCGGCAATTGTTGCGACGGAGCGTTGCCGACGAACCCTGGCCGATGCTGGCCGGACCGCAGACGTCGGTCGGAGTGGTGAACGCCGACTGACCGCCGAGGAACAGCTCAACGATGCTGGGCTGACGGATCGAGCGGGTGATGTTGCCGCGAAGCAGGATGTCACGGATCGGCTGCCAGGTACCGGCAATCGACCAGATCGTCTGCGGAGTGCCCGACGAGCTCGGGGTCACGAGGTTACCCGCAGCGTTGCGGAACGTTTCGGCTTGGCCGTCCTGGTTCGACACGCGGATGGAGGGCGACAGTTCCAGATTGCCGAGGAACGGCAGGAAGTCCTCACCCGTCAGCGGAATGCGCGCTTCACCGCCGAACTCGAACACTTCGATCTCACCAGCCGTGGCAACCGACGGGGCGTTACGGGTACGGCCCAGCTGGTTGATCTCGTTGCTGACGAAGTCGAGGCTTTCCTTGCGGTATTCGGCAGTACCCGAAATCACCACTTCGCCCGCCGGCAGGTCGAACAGGCCGCCAGTGACGGTGCCCTGCAGGAAGAGCTGCGTGGAGATGTTGGTGAACTGCGCGTCGGCACGCACATAGCGCTTCGAAGCATCCGACATGTTGTTGAAGCCGAACGGGTTGAGCGGAGCGCAGCCGTCAATCATCGACTGCGTGATCACCGGGAGGGTCGTGCCTTCCTGGAGAATTCCATCAGCCCCGCGGATCTTGGTGACGTTCGACTGGGTCCCCGTCGGGATGCGGCCGAGGTACTGGTTCGGGAACAGCTGGGCTCGGCAGCGGATGGTGTTGGTCGCGGGATCGAACACGGCGTCAAGCGCGAGCTGATACTCGATGTCCCTGAGCGCAGTGGTCTCGGTGATCTGCTTCGAACGGCCATAGGTCGCCGAGAATTCCGAGGACCAGTCGCGGCCGAACATTTCCCAGTTGCCGCGCACACCGCCGACCAGACGGTACGTTTCGGAGGTGTTGACGAACGGGTTGTCGCCGAAAATGTCCTGGTTCTGGCGGGTGGTCACGAAAGAACCGCCATTGGTGGCGGCGTTGATGCCCACCGATTCCAGCACGGTGCGGTTTTGCGCGGTCAGGTACGGGTTGTCGACATTGAGAACCAGCGCCGCTGCTTCGGCAGCGGTCGAAAGGAAGTTCTGGCTGGTCGAGTTGCGCAGCGAGGTGTTCTCGATGCGGGCATAAAGGCCCTCACCGAACAGCGTGATATTGTCAGTCACGTCCCACTTGGCAAACAGGTTGCCGATGATGCGCTCCTGCTCGGTACGCAGAACGGTGTTTTCGATCGCGCGCAGGAAGCCGCCGTCACCGCCAGCGAGCTGGTTGAGCGAGCCCTGGCCGCCCTGGGTTACCGAACCGGCATTGTAGGCGCGCAGCGAGCCGTCAGCATTGAACTCGAGCGGAACCGCCACGAAGGGCAGCACCTGGTTCACCGGCACCTGGACGCCGGCCACGGTCACGAGCGTCGTGTCCGTGTTGGCGACGCGCGGCACGTTGGGGACGAAGGTGCCGAGGAAGTAGTTGGTCGGCACATTCGGGTTCTGCGCGAAGAATTCACGCGCGGTGGGGCGGTTGGCCTGCAGCACGTTGACAGCGAGCGCGGTCAGCTGGGTGGCGGTCGCGGTGGCCGGCGGGGTGATGCCGAACTGCGTGAACACCTGTGCGGCGGTCACACCGGCGGGCAGCGCCGTCGGGGCGAAGGTGGTGATCGCCAGACCCGTGGCCGGTGTCGTGCGACCATTCAGACCGTTGCCGGCAATCAGCTGCGCGCCCGGCTGGCCGTTGATGATCTGCGCGGTACCGGCAACCGTGTTGGGCAAGCTGGTGCCGGTCGGGCCGACACCGTTGCGCAGGTTGATGAAGTTCGCAGCGTTGGGCGTGTAGAACGTCAGAGGGGCCGCGTTGAGCGCCCGAAGGACCGTGCCGTTGAAGCTCAGGCTCTGGTTCACCGAACCCGCAATCAGGCCGTTCGCCGGAATGCCGTCATCGCTGGCGCGCAGGAAGGCGCCGTTGTTGGCGTTCTGCACGTCGATGATCGCCGAAGCGAAGGCCGGGTTGCGACGCGTGCCGTTGGCGAAGTTGGTGGTGGTGGTGGCGCGACGCAGGCGGAACTCCCGCGCATCGGACTGGAGACCTTCGCTGAACGAATATTCGCCCGAGACGGTGATGTTGATACGGCCGTCGGCGAAGTTCTTACCGGCGGTCAGGTTCAGCTGGTACTGCGAGGCATCGCCATAGGTCGAGATGCCGTTGCTGGCGTTGGCTTCAACGCCTTCGAACTCATCGTCGAGGATGAAGTTGACGACACCTGCAATGGCGTCCGAACCGTAGGTGGCCGCGCCGCCGACGGTGACCACGTCAACGCGCTTGATCAGCGTTGCGGGGATCGCGTTGATGTCGACCTGCCCGCCGGTGGTGTTGCCTTCCACGAACAGGGTGGCCGAGTTGCCCGACACGAAGCGGCGGCCGTTGACGAGGGTCAGCGTGCGGTTGGTGCCGAGATCGAGAAGGTCGACGAAGGCCGCGCCGAGGCTGGCGGCCTGACCGCCGTTGTTGCCGTTCAGCGGGCTCGCGCCGGGACCGACGAGCGGAATATCGTTCAGGGCTTCAAGCGCGTTGGTGAAACCGCGAGCCTTGATCTGTTCTTCCGTGATCTGCACGCCCGGCAAGGTGCCCGAAAACTCGGGGCGGGCAATGCGCGAACCAGTGACCATGATCGTGCCGCTCTGAGCTTGCTGCTCAGCTTCGGCCTTCGTCATCTCGCCGTTATCATTCACGTCGACGGGATCGGCTGCCTCTTGGGCGAGGGCCGAAGTCGCGGAGAACGCGAGGCCCAGGGCCAGGCTGGCAAAGCCGGCCTGCTGGAGAAGAGTCTTTTTAATCACGATATGCCCCTTTATCAGAAGTTTCATCGGCGCTGATGGTTGATGCGTCGAGAGCCCTCCCCCTGGAGGGTTCCTAACATGAGAGGGCAAATGCCTGATACGGGCGGTACTGCCAAGCCGATATGCTGAGCGCTGCGCAGCAAATCGGGTGGTGTCACCCAATTGCAACAGACTCCCTTTGGGTCTCGTTCGCCAACGCACCGGCATCGGATCGCTATCGTGTGCAGATGGCTGCCTTAGCGCCGCGCCTTAATCTGGATTAGCGTTCGTTCCGTTTATCCTCGCCCGTCGATGAGACGTTCGCCGGTCGCGGTAAGCACATGACTTCGTTGCGAATGTGCAACTCGGCGCGACGCCTTGGCGAGCCGCGCGCGGAGAAGCGTGACGCTGTTTGGCTTCGGTGAGCGTCAGCAAGGAGTTCTGAGCCGCCTCATCGTGCAAACAAAAAGGCCCCGGGAAACCGGGGCCTTTCTTGTTTCGGGTGGCGACGGGGTCAGGCGATTGTCATGGCCAACGCCCCGTCACCCTCGTCGATCTTGAGAGTGCTGCCATCGGGAAGCTTTCCTTCGAGCAGCATCTCGGCCATCGGATCCTGAAGATAGCGCTGCACCGCGCGCTTCAAGGGCCTCGCGCCGTAGACCGGATCATAGCCGACCCGCCCGAGCCAGCGCAGCGCGGCATCGGTGAGGTCGATCCTGATCTTGCGGTCGGCAAGCAGCTTCTGCACCCGGCCCACCTGGATCTCGACGATCGGTGCCATGTGCTCCTGGCCCAAGCGGTGGAACAGGATGATCTCGTCGAGGCGGTTCAGGAACTCGGGCCGGAAATGCCCGCGCACCACGTCCATCACATCCTTCTCGACGGTTTCAACCGCCGCACCATCGGGAAGGTTGGCGAGATACTGGCTGCCGAGGTTCGAGGTGAGGATGATCAGGGTGTTGGCAAAGTCCACCACCCGGCCCTGCCCGTCAGTCAGGCGGCCATCGTCGAGCACCTGTAACAGCACGTTGAAGACGTCGCTGTGCGCCTTTTCGACCTCGTCGAACAATACCCCCTGATAGGGGCGGCGGCGCACGGCTTCGGTCAGCACCCCGCCCTCTTCATAGCCGACATAGCCCGGAGGCGCGCCAATGAGG
>JAIYAL010000044.1 GCA_027489095.1 Erythrobacteraceae bacterium | reverse complement strand
ATCGCTTGTTCCGCCGCGTCGAGCGCGCGGTTCTCACCCTCGCCCTCGCCGGTGCCCATCATCGCCTTGCCCATCTCGCTCATCACCGAGCGCACGTCGGCGAAATCGAGGTTGATGAGGCCGGGCATGACCATCAGGTCGGTGATCGAACGCACGCCCTGCTGGAGCACTTCGTCTGCGAGCTGGAACGCTTCCTTGAAAGTGGTCTCGGCCTTGGCGACGAGGAACAGGTTCTGGTTGGGAATGACGATCAGCGTATCGACGTGGCGCTGAAGCTCGTCGATCCCCGCATCGGCGGCGCGCATCCGGCGCGTGCCTTCGAACAGGAACGGCTTGGTGACGACGCCCACGGTCAGCACGCCCATGCGGCGCGCAGCTTCGGCGATGACGGGCGCGGCGCCGGTGCCGGTGCCCCCGCCCATCCCTGCGGCGATGAAGCACATGTTGACGCCTTCGAGCGCGCGCTCGATCTCGGCCACGGTTTCCTCTGCGGCGGCCTTGCCCACTTCGGGCCGCGCGCCTGCGCCAAGGCCGCCAGTAATGTCGGGCCCGAGCTGGATGCGCTTTTCCGCCGGCGAGGTGCTCAAGGCCTGGGCATCGGTGTTGGCGACGATGAACTCGACACCCTCGATCTCGGCCGCGATCATGTTGGCGATCGCATTGCCGCCGGCGCCGCCGATGCCGATAACCGTGATGCGGGGGCGCAGATCGTCGGTTGCCGCCGGTCCAATATTGATGCTCATGAGCTGGTCCTCCAGGCGCGGGGTCGCGATTTTTTCATCCTATTCCCCCGCTTATAGCGTCTGTGACATATTCGGTGTCATCATTTTATACCGGCACAGCCCTTATCCACAGCATGCGCCCGCGCCTTGCCCGGCCACAATGCAGGCCGAGGCGGATCAGAAATACTCTCGCAGCGCACGAAACAGGCGCATCAGCAGCGCCCACCAGCCGCTCTCGCGGGCAAAGGCCCTGTATGCCCCGCCGCGCCCGGTGCCCACCGCGCGGATGTCGACCGGATCGTCGGCGGCATAAAGGCACAGCCCAGCAAGCGTCGCAAAGCCCGGCGCGTGGTGCGCCTCGGGCATGCCGGTAAGCTGCGGAGGCCGGCCGAGCCGCACCGGCTGGCCGAGCGCGCCCTGCATGAAGTCGGCCATCCCGGCAAGCTCCGCCCCGCCGCCGGTCAGCACCACCTGCCCAGCGCGGCTGCCGGAAAAGCCGATCGTTTTGAGCGCCTTGCCGATCTCGCCAGTGAGAACACTGAGCTGCTGCGTTACCACCGCGACAAGCTCTGCGCGCACGATCCGGTTCTTGTCATCCGCCCCGCGCGCGAGCGGGCCCGCGGGGGCCGCGCCGTCGCTGCCTTCGCCCGGCGGGCTGACCGGGATCAGCTCGCGGTGATCGGACGGGCTGGAGACCGCCGAGCCGGCGACGCATTTGAGGCGCTCAGCCTGCGAGCGGCGGATGCCGAAGCTGCTGGCGATGGCATCGGTGATCGCGCCCGAGCCCATCGGCACAGCGTGCAAGCCCAAGAGCATGCCCCCAGCGAAGACCGCGACATTGGTGATGTCCGCGCCGATCTCGACCAGCGCCACGCCCAATTCGCGCTCCTCGGGGGTGAGGCAGGCATGGCCCGCAGCAAGCGGCGCGGCGACCACCCCTTCGACCTCGAGATGGGCGTTCTGCACCGCTTCGGTGAGGTTCCTGATCGGCGCCCCGTCGGCGAGCATCACGTGAATATCCACCCCGAGCCGCTCGGCGTGAAGCCCGCGCGGATTGGCGACCCCGTGTGCGCCGTCGAGCGTGTAATGCGCTGGCTGGGCATGCAGCACCTTGCGGCCATCGGGCTGGATCATGTCCTGCGCCTCGATCAGCAGCTGTTCGACATCCTCGTCCTCGATCCGCCGCCCGCCGATCTCGATGTCGACCGAGACGACGCTGCTCGCAAGCCCGGCCCCGGCGCAGGCGATCCACACCGAGCGCACCGGCGTGCCGGCGCTGCGCTCGGCGCGCTCGACCGCGTCACGGATGGCGTGGGCGGCGGCCGCCATGTCGGTGACGTAGCCGCGCTTGATCCCCGCACTCGCACGGTGCCCGCTGCCGAGCACCTGCAATTCACCGGTCTCGGTCTCGCCCATGATCATCGCCGAAATGCGGAAAGACCCGACATTGACCGCAGCATAGGTGCGCGCAAGGCGCCGAGGAGCAGCAGGGCGGGCTGGCTGGCCGGGGGCGGATGCGCGAGAAGCCATCAGGTGGGGTCTCCCGCAACTTCAGCTTCGCCCGCGGGCACGGCCACCACCTTGGGCTTGCCCACCGCGTCGGGCAGCCGCAGGTACAGCCGCGGCGGCGTGCGCATGTCGAAGGCCAGCACCTTGCCGCCCAGCAGGCGGTTCTTGCCATCAAGACGCGCGAATTTGACCAGCGCACTCGCCGCCTCGACCTCGCCTTCGGGCAGCGCGAGCAATTGCCCGGTGGTGAAGGTGAGGTTCCAGCGGCGGTTGCCGACCCACTCGGCGGCCTCGACCTTGGGGGCGAGCGCGGGGGCGGCGGCGAACAATGTCTCGAGCGCTTTCGCCTGCAGCCCGGCGCCCGGCCCGGCAAGCCGCAGCATCCCCTTGGCGCGTTCGGCTGCGATCGGTTCGAGCTCCTTGCCGGTGGCGTCGATCAGCATCAGCCGGTCTGGCCTTTCGAGCACCGCGTGCGGGGTGCGTTCGACAATGTCGATGGCCAGCGTGTGAGGCAGCTGGATCGAGACCCGCGCGTCCCTGACCCACGACAGCGTCTTCAGTTGCTTGCGCAGCTTGGCGATATCGACGTCGGGCATGGCCTGATCGCGGGTGGCGAGCGCGATGGCATAGACCTGCTGTTCGTCCATGCGGGCGGTGCCGGTGACCCGCACGTGGCGCACCTCGAAGCCGGAATCCGCAGCGATCCGCGCGACCTGAGCCTGCGCGAGGGCGGGTACACCGGCAAGGTTGGCGATGATGAAGGCGATCCCGACCGTCCCGCCGATGATCGCGGCGAGCCAGATGCGGCTCCACTGTTCCTCGGTGAAGGGCAGCACGCCCATCGCCCGGTCGATGAAGCCGCTCGCCTGCCCCCGCGCCTTGCGCGCGGTGAGGCTGCGGCTCTGCGCCTTGGCGACACGGCGGACGCCGGACGTGCCGTTACGCCGGATCTGCTGCGCCATCGGGCCCTCCCTTGCTGTTCTTGAGGCCGTGAACGCGCAGTGCCTCGGCGACCAGCATTTCGACCAGATCGGCATAGGCAATGCCGCAGGCCGCCGCCTGTTCGGGCACGAGGCTCAGCGGCGTCATCCCCGGCTGGGTGTTGGTTTCGAGCACGAACAGCCCGTCCTCGCCCGCCTCTTCGTCCCAGCGGAAATCGGTGCGGCTGGTGCCGTGGCAGCCCAAGACCTGATGCGCCTTGACGGCATAGGCCTCGCACAAAGCGGTGATTGCGGGCGGGAGCTTGGCGGGGAAGACGTGGAGCGTCTGCCCGGCGGTATACTTGTGCTCGTAATCGTAGAAGCCGTTGTCGATCACCAGCTCGGTGACGCCCAGCGCGCGCGGGCCCTCGGGGCCGTCGAGCACGGCGGCGGTGAGTTCTTTGCCCTTGATGAAGGGCTCTGCGAGGAGCTGCGCGAATTCCTGCCACGGGCCCTTGGCATCCGGGCTGATCGGGTTGCCGACATTGCTGTCCGCCGTGACAATCGCGACGCCCACCGAGGAGCCTTCGTTGACGGGCTTCAGCACATAGGGGCGCGGCAGCGGATCGCGCTCATAGAGTTCGTCGCGGCTCACGATCCGCCCGCCGGGCATGGGGATGCCGTGGGGCACCAGCGCCTGCTTGGTCAGCTGCTTGTCGATCGCGATCACCGATGTGGCGAGGCCCGAATGGGTATAGGGCAGCCCCATCAGGTCGAGCATCCCCTGCACCGTCCCGTCCTCCCCCGGCACGCCGTGGAGCGCGTTGAACACGACATCGGGTTTCGCTTCGTGGAGCTTCAGCGCGACATCGCGGCCCATGTCGATGCGGGTTACCTTGTGGCCCCGGCTCTCGAGCGCGTCTGCAACGCCCGCGCCGCTGGTCAGCGAGACCGGGCGCTCATTGGCCCAGCCGCCCATCAGGACTGCGACGTTGAGGGGTTTGTCGAAAGTCACGGCCGCCCCACCCGCTGGATTTCCCATTCAAGGCTCACGCCGGTTGCGGCGTAGACCTTGTCGCGCACCATTTCGCCCAGCCCTTCGATGTCGGCGCTGGTGGCGGTGCCGGTGTTGATGAGGAAGTTGGTGTGCTTTTCGCT
>JAIYAL010000158.1 GCA_027489095.1 Erythrobacteraceae bacterium | reverse complement strand
TTGCAGGAAAATGTTGATCAGCATTGCCACGATCAGGCCGATCACGCCCATGATCAGGAAGCTGCCCATGCCCGACAGGTTCTTCTTGGTGGTGTAGCCGTAGAGCGACAGGCCCGCAAAGGCCGCCGCGGTGGCGAAGAAGGTCGTCGCGATCGAGCCCCCGGTGTAGACCAGGAACACCGACGAGAGCGACAGGCCCATCAGCGCGGCAAAGCCCCAGAACATCACCTGCAACGTGCCAGTGCTGAAGCGGTTCGCGCCGAAGCTCATCGCAAACACGATGGCGAGCGGCGAGAGAGCGACGATCCAACGCAGGATGCCTCCGGTGAAGATCACCTCAGCCGTGCCGCTGGTGAACGCCAGCAGCGCGACAATCCCGGTCAGCAGGATGCCCGAAGTCATGTAGTTGTAGATCGAGAGCATGTGCGAACGCAGGCCCTCATCATAGCTCGCGCGGCCGGCGACATCGCCTCCGGCGCGGGGCACGGAGCCAAAGCGCTGCGCATTGCGCGAGGGGTCATTCCAGTCAGCCATTGCGAAACCCTTAGCCTTTCCATGTCGGAGCGCGGAAACGCCCGCACCCTCTAGTCCCGTGAATATCGGGGTTTCGGGAGCGCATTTCAAGTGAAACCGGATTGCAAAGCGCGCAACCCGTTCAGCTTAACGAGCGTTAATATTAAGCCGCACCTGACAGCGCCGCACCCTTGTCGCGGGTGGCGGCGAGGGTGGCGGTGAGCAAGCGGCGCAGCGCGTCGCCTTCGTCGAGCACATTCAGCCCCTCGCGGGTCATGCCGCCGGGGCTCGCCACGCGATCAGCAAGGATTGCGGGGCCGACATCCGAGGCCGCCGCCAGCGCCGCTGCGCCTTCGACCGTGGCGAGCGCGAGGGCATTGGCACTCGATTGATCTAACCCCAGGTCGATGGCCGCGCCGGCGAGCGCGTCAATGAAGCGGTAGACGAAGCCCGGCCCCGATCCGGCGAGCGCGGTGACCAGATCGAAGAGCGCTTCGTCCTCGAGCCAAACCGCGCTGCCGAGCGCGTCGAACAGCGCGAAGGCGACGTCACGCTCGCCCGCGTCGAGGCCGCGCTCGCTCAGGATCACCGGCGACTTGCGGATCCGCACGGCGAGGTTGGGCATCACCCTGACATGCGCCGCCGCTGTCGGAAAAGCTGCGGCAAGTTGGCCCAGCGTGATTCCGGCGAGCAGCGAGCACACCGCGACGCCCGCGGTCACTCCTTGCAACCCCGGCCCCAGGGCACCGAGCTGCTGCGGCTTGAACCCGAGCAGCACGGCGTCATGCGTGCCGGGCACCTCGGACGCGTCGCGGTAGAGCGTCACGCCTGCGGGCGCTTCCGGTAGCGCGGGATCGAGCACCGCAAAACGCGCAGGCGGCTCACCCGCCGCAAGCCACCCGGCGAGCATCGCCCCGCCCATGTTGCCGCAACCGATGATGAGGAGGTGGTTCATCGCGGTGGCGCTCCTAAGCCTCGCCGGCCGCGTCGACCATCGCCGCCTCGAGCGCCTCGCGCGGGCTCTTGCCGCCCCACAGCACGAACTGGAACGCGGGGTAGAAGCGGTCGCATTCGTCGATCGCGCTTTCGACCAGGGCCTGCGCCATGTCGAGGCTCAGCCGCCCGTGATCGCCGAGCAAGGCCCCATGGCGGTAGAGCAGCACGTCGCCGTTAGACCAGATATCGAAATGGCCCAGCCACATCTGTTCGTTGACCAGGCAAAGCAGCTCGTAGGCCGCAGCGCGCTTGTCATCCGTGACGCGGATATCGGGCAGGCACAGGAACTGCAGGACACCGTCCTCCGCGCGCCAGATCGCGCGCAGCTGGTAATTGGCCCAGCTGCCCTGCACCTCGCCGGTCATCTCGTCCTCGGAGACCATCTCGCAGGCCCATCCGCGCGCAGTGAAGAGGCTGGCGAGCATGTCGACGGGGGCGGCATCGTCCTCGGCGGAATAGTCCATGTCTTGCGCTCTCATGGCCGGGCCTTCGCAGGGTTTGGGATCGGGGGAACCATCGCGGGCAGGATTGGACGCGAAGCGGTGCGGTTGGCAATCACATGAGCTGGAGCGGCTGGGGAGAATTGGACAGAGCTGTGCAAAGCCTGTGCAAAGAAACGCGCACCCAAGCGCCGATCATCATTTAAGCGGCTGAACTTCCTCGCCTTCCGGGCTCAAGTAGAGGAACACGTCGAGGTCCTTCTTCTTGAGCTCGCGCACCAGCGTCTCGGCCTTGTCGCGGCTTGGGAAGGGCCCGGCGAGCAGGCGGTTGGCCTGACCCCAGCGGGTGGTGTGCGGTTTCTGCTTGGCGAGCGACGCCCCGCCCTCCTTGCTGATCCGCCGCCAGTCGAAGGCAAGCGCATCGATCTTGCGCCCCGTGGCGACCTGCACCCAGATGCGGCTCGGGTGCTTCGGCTTGGGGGGCTCCTTGGGCTTGGGCTTGGCCTTCTCCGCGGGCTTCGCAGCGGCTGCAGCAGGGGTCGTCGCCGCCGCTGGCGAAACCTCGCGCTTCACCTCGATTCGCGAGATATCGACCGCCTCGGCCCCGGCCCGGGCATCGGCCGGGGGCGCGCCGAGATCGGCAAAAGCGTCGGCGACCCGCTGTTGCGGGGCCGCTGCAACTTTGACCGGCGTGACGGTCGCCACCCGCGCCGGGGCGAGCCCAGGGGTCGCAGGCGCTGTGGGTGATCCAAGCGGCAGGCCAGAAGGCGCAAGCCGGTTGTCGGCGCGCTCCTCGACGGCGAAGCGGGCAAGACGCGGATCATCGCGGCCGATATCCGCCGCGCGGGGGAATATCCCGAGGTTCGCCGCGGCGGCCTGCTGCGGTTTGGTGAGGCGCGGCATATAGCCGAAATAGGGCACCAGACGGGTCGCCAGGTCGCGCGGCATGACCTGTTCGACGATCGCGGTCGCCCGCTCGGTATCGCCCATGATCGCAAGGCCAAAGGCCCGGGCGCGTTGCGCGATCATGTCGCGGCGATCCAGCAGCGGGCGCAGTGTCTCCTCGAAACCCGCGCGGTTGCCGCTGATCGCATAGCTCACGGCAAGCCGCCGGCGCGCCTCGTCATCGAAAGGTTCAAGCTGGAGCGCGCGGGTATAGGCAGCCTGTGCCGCCGCTTGCTCGCCGACCAGGTCGAGGCTCAAGGCGCGATCGGTGATCAGCGCGCGCTCCTCGGCGCCGCCGGCCAGCGCGCGATCAAACTGCACCAGCGCCTCGCCCGCCCTGCCCGAGCGCAGATAAACCGAGGCGAGCCCCTGGGCGACGCCGGGATGACCGGGATCGACCTGCGCCGCGCGGCCGAAGAAGCCGATCGCCGCTTCCAGATCGTCGACTCCAAGCGCGGCCTGCCCCGCTTCAAGCAGCGTATCGCGGTCGCGGGGGGCTTTGGCGAGCGCGACGAGTGCACCGTTGAGGCGCTGGACCTCGGGCGCGGGAAGCTCCTGCACGACCTCGCGCGAGACAACGTCCTGCGCCGCTGCCGTACCCGCGCCCGGAAGCAGCACGAAGCTGAGCGCGGACACGCAGATAACTGGAAAGCGCGATACCATCGCTTGTGCTCTATCTCGCCTGCCGCCGCCTGCCAGTGGCCAGGCCGGGCGAAGCGGCAGAAAGGGCACCCCGCGCGCCGAATGGCGGCGGCGGGGAGCTGTGCGGGTTACTGGTTGTTCTGGCGACCAAGGAAGCGCGGGATGCTGAGCGCCGGGCTGTCATCGCCGTCGTCGCCATCATCATCTTCATCGTCCCCTTCGCGTGCCGTGCTGCGCGAGAGATTGGCCATGCGCTCGAACAGCGTGCTGCCGCCGCCGCCACCGGCGCCGCCGCCACCGCCGCCACCGCCACCGCCGCCGCCGCCATCACCGCCCTCGCCGCCGCCAAGCAACGCGCGCCGCCGCCCGCCGAGCCGGGCCTCGACCGGGCGGTCTTCAGCCGCGAGCCGGTCGGCACTGGCGAGAAGGTCATCCTGAACCGGGCCCTCGGGAACATCGCCGGGCGTGCCATAGGCCTGATAGGTGTCGTCAAGGTCGAGCGCATCGTCGTCATCGTCATCGTCCGACGCGCCGCTTCCCGCATGGCCATAGCTGGTCACGGCATCATCGGCCCCGCGCAAGCCTGCGAGCGGATCGACGATTCCATCGACATCGTCATCATATTCGTCGCCGTAACCGTCGCCGGCCTGCATTCCGGAAAGCTCGAATGGCGCAGCGGAACCGTAGGCGGCGTTGTCCTCATCGGCCTCTTCCACCTCTTCGCCGAGGTCGAGCGTGTCGCCGTCATCGTCGTCGTCATCCTCCACGACGGGCATCGTGCCGAGATCGAACGTCGGACTTGCGCTGACATGGCCCGAAGCCGTCATCGGCGAGGCGGCATAGGGCGTATCCTCGGCCAGGGGCATGGGCTCGAGGCCCTCGTCCTCGGACAATTCGAGAACCGGGCGCTTGGGCGCGCGCGAGCCGCCGAGCGAGACCGTTTGCGTGCGGTCGATCGCGCCGACCCCGCCCTGCTCGATCCCGGTGGCGACGACCGAGACGCGGATCTTGCCCTTGAGGTCGGGGTTGAACGCCGAACCCCAGATAATGTTCGCGTCCTCATCCACCAGCTCGCGGATGTGGTTGGCGGCCTCGTCGACTTCGAGCAGGCGCATATCCTCGCCGCCGATGATCGAGATGATGACGCCCTTGGCGCCCGCCATGCTGACACCATCGAGCAGCGGGTTGGCGATCGCTTGTTCCGCCGCGTCGAGCGCGCGGTTCTCACCCTCGCCCTCGCCGGTGCCCATCATCGCCTTGCCCATCTCGCGCATCACCGAACGGATATCGGCAAAGTCGAGGTTGATCAGGCCCGGCATGACCATCAA
>JAIYAL010000120.1 GCA_027489095.1 Erythrobacteraceae bacterium | reverse complement strand
GCCTGCCCGACCGCGACGACGTGAAGGTCGGCGTGATCACCTACAAGCTGGCGGCCCACGCGGCAGACTTGGCGAAAGGCCACCCGGCCTCGCAGGTGCGCGACAATGCGCTCTCCAAGGCCCGGTTCGAGTTCCGCTGGCGCGACCAGTTCAACTTGAGCCTCGATCCCGAAACCGCCGAGCAATATCACGACCAGACGCTGCCGGCCGAAGGCGCGAAGTCAGCGCATTTCTGCAGCATGTGCGGGCCCAAGTTCTGCTCGATGCAAATCAGCCAGGACGTCCGCGATTTCGCCGCCAAGCAGAACAGCAGCCCCGAAAGCTTCCTCGCCTCGGAAAAGCTGGGCGCCGACACCGCCGAGGCCAGCCGTCAGGCTGCGCTGAAAGGCATGGAGGAGATGAGCCGCCGGTATAACGAAGGCGGGCGGGAGCTTTATGTGGGCGCAGGGGGGCGCGAACACGATTGATTGGCAACCGGACAGCGGCGGGCTGCGTAGCTGGGCCATCATCAGGAGAATGACGATGCGCCACCTCTTCGCAACCGCCGCCGCCTTTGCCGCGCTCACCCCCGCGCTCCCCGCCGCTGCGCAGGACGAGGCCGCTGCGGTCACGCTGGCGCAGGCCCGCGCCTCCACTGCCGGAGCGTGGAAGGGCGAGCTGCAATATCTCGATTATTCGTCCGGCACGTGGGAAGGCATCCCCGTTGCGGTCACGGTCACGCTGGAGGGGGACGGCAACACCCTCACCCGCCGCTCGCAGTTCGATGACGGGCCGCGCGTTGGCAATGTGTTCATCACCGCGCTCTCGATGCTGGGAGCGGATGGCGCGGCCGAATACAGCACCAGCTTTCGCGCGGGACGCACCCCCGATCTTGCCACCTACACTCTCACCTTCCCCGCCGCGCGCGATGCCGAACATTGGACGATCGTGGCGATGACCGAGGCGACCGACGACGACCGCCCCGCGCGGTTCCGCGAGACCACCACCCGCGACGGCGCGACAATGATCACGCTCAAGGAAGTCGATTTCCTCGACGAGCCGGGCGAGCAGTGGTTCAGCCGCAACCGTTCAGTGCTGGAACGGGTTGGCGGGTAGGGCGGCGTCCGGCCTGACCCTTCGCCCGCTCCGCGCCAGTCTCAGAGCATCTTGCCTGCCAGGATCGCCGCCCACACCGCTATTGTCAGCCCGGCCCCGGCGATGGTCCAGCGGATCGCCAGCGTCAGCCGCCGTGCCTGCGCGTCAATCGAGTGGACGAAGGCCGCGAACAGGCGATGGCGCAGCGCATCGCCCTCCAGCCCTTCGCTTTCGAACTCCTCGCCCAGCAGCATGGCCTGCAGCAGCATCCAGCTCGATATGGCAAGCGGTGCCAGCGCGGCAATGCTGACGAGCGTCAGGACCGGCTGACCCGCCGCATCAAGGCTGAGCGGCGCGCCGGGGCTGGCTGACACCGGATGGGTGCCGATGGTGAGGAGCAAGGCGTTGAAGCCGAGCAGCGCGCCCGACCGGACCGAGAGATCGAGATCGCGGTTCTCGAGAAACTCGAGATCGGCGACGAACCCCGGCGCGGGCGGTTCACCGCGGATGTCCTGAAAGGCGCGCAGGTTGTGGCGGAATGACGAGCGAGGCATCGCCGCAGTCTGCGATGATCGCGGCGGCGGGGCAAGCCCAAGATGCGCCCGGCGATAGGGGCGACGTGACCGGGCGGATCGGCGAGCGTGCGGCAGCCCCGCGCCGCGCTACCCGTTCTTCATGTTCTCCAGCCCCTTGATCCCGCCGGGCTTGAGGCTGGGCTGGCTGGCATTCGCCTTGGGCCCCTTGTCCGCCTTGGGCTTGCGCGCTTCGCGGCTCTTCTTCTGTTGGCCCTTGGCCATGAGATGTTCCAATCGGGCGAGATGCCCAGCACAGGAGGTGGGGGTGATGGGGGGCGGTTTCAATGTGGGGGGGCGGGATGGGGGAGTGGCGGGGTGGGGGTGGGGGGCTCGACGCCCGCCGAGACGCACCAAGTCAGCCCTTGCAGGGTTTCACGCAGAGACCGCCGAGGGAAGAAGAGGCGCAGAGCTTGTGAGGTGGTCAGCGGTTCCCGTTGTTTCGAGCGAAACGATTGCAGAGTGGGCAATGAGTGAACTGCCCCCCAATTCGTTGGGCGTCAGGGGGATGAAAAATCGCAGGCTTGTCAGCGCGGCCTTGAACGCTTCCGCACTATGTTGTATTGGAACATAGAAAGAACAAATGGAGATTTTATGGGATTCTTTCCCTCCGTCAGTCCCATCTTGGCAGGCTTGGATCGTCAGGGAGTGGTTGCCCACGGCGATGACTGGGACGATTGTGTGGTGTCAGCTATCCTCAATTTTAGTACTGCGTATGGGAATGGCAATCTCCTAAAAACAAACAGAAAACTCATCGACTATGGTGCTCTTTCGACACAGGCGGCGTACGTTTTTATGTATGTGGCAGGCCATGCTGACTTTCTTTTTTCGGTGTTACAGCGTGGCCGAGAAGAAGGCGCTTTCGATGGCCTAGATCAGGACGAGATTCGGGTAACGAGCATTGGCGGTGGACCGGGAAGCGATTTGCTTGCTTTGGTCCGCTTGCTTAGAACGCTTCGGCCTGATGAGAGGCCGCGATTGGTCAAATATAGGGTGCTCGATAAGCAACCAAACTGGCATGAGATATTGCTGACTGTTGCCGAATCGCAGCGCGGGACCATTGATATTGAAGTCAGCTTTCAGTCCATCGACGTTACCGATCCTGACACATGGCATGGCGCTGGTTGCAAAAATGACGATCTTCTCATCATGAATTTTTTTGTATCAGAAGTTTGCAAGCTTCGCGAAGCGGCCTCAGTTAAGAAATGCCTCAAAAAGCTGCTCGGTTCTGTGCGGACGGATGCGACCGTTGTCTTCAACGACAGCAACTTCCCGTCCTGCTATAAGTACTTTGATGATCGGGTCGAAAGTGTGGGCGGATACGCTCGGCTTGTTTCTGAAAGTCTTCGGCTGGATGCGAATCCTGATTTTGATGAGTATTTCAGAGACTGCATGGCAAGATTCGGTAGGACACCCAAACTAGGAAGCAACGCGGCCTACCGTGTGCTAAAAAAGAAATGAGGGATTTGTTCTCCCTCAATCAGCAGTTCAAGGATCTTGAATTGCCTGATGCAGACATTTCGATCCTGCATGAGATTGAAATGCCTCTTTCGTACGATCGGATGCTCCAGAAACTTATGGATCAAACCAAGTGGCGTCAGGAAGACGTGCGTGTTTACGGGAAGGTCTATCAGCAGCCACGGCTTGTCGCGCTCTACGCCGATGAGGGGAAAAGGTACGACTATTCAGGCCTCACAATGCATCCGCTCCCGTGGACTGACTTGCTTCGCGAGATTAAGCGACGCATTGAAGATTGCACCGATGCCACATTCAACGCAGTCTTTTTGAACCTGTATCGCGATCATAACGACAGCATGGGGTTCCATAGTGACGACGAGAAGGAGCTTGGCAAAAATCCTGTAATCGCCTCGCTCACGTTTGGTGCGACCCGGACGTTCATTATGAAGCATAAATCCAACAAAGATTTGCCTCTGGTCAAAATCCCGCTTGAGTCAGGCACGGTCTTGCTCATGAAGGGGACCACGCAGCATTTCTGGAAGCACGGTATCAACAAACAGACGGCGCCTTGTGGCCCACGAGTGAACCTGACGTTCCGCACGCTCTATTCCTAACCTGCCGAGCGTTCCCCCCTAACGCCCCATCCCCACCAGCACCCGGTCAAGCGCCTGCAAAAATCGCGACCGATCAGCCTTGCTGAACGGCGCAGGCCCGCCTCCCACCCCGTCCATCCCTGCGCGCAAGTCCGCCATGATCGCGCGCGTCGCAATCGCGCCGCCGATGCTGGCGGCAGTAAACTCCTCGCCGTTGTGTTTCAGCACCCGCGCGCCGGCTTTCAGGCAGCGTTCGGCCAGAAGGATGTCTCCCGTAACCACCACGGATCGCGCATCGGCTGCCTCGGCGATCCAGTCGTCCGCCGCGTCGAAGCTGTCCGACACCACCACGCGCTTCACCCTCGGGCTGTCGGGGATGCGAAACGCCGCGTTGCTGACCACGCGGACCTCGGCGCGGAAGCGCATCGCGACGCGGTAGATCTCGTCCTTCACCGGACAGGCATCGGCATCTATCAGGATGGTGATGGGTGACATGGCGCGAGCCTAGCCCAGCGGGGCGGGCGCGGACAGTGGTGCGCGCACCCTTTCCTACGCCGCGCGTTCCGTGCGATTCCGCCCGGCGAGCTTGGCGGCGTACATCGCCTTGTCGGCCCTTGCCATCAGCCGATCGGGCGTCTCGCCGTCCTGCCTTGCGGCGATGCCGAAGCTGGCGGTGAGGTGCCACGGCCCGGCGGATGTGATCAGCGGCATGATGGCAACCGCGGTGCGCACCGCCTCGATCCGCGCGGTGAAGTCCTCGGCGTCGACATTGCGGGCGGCGAGCAGGAACTCCTCGCCGCCGATGCGTGCGACGAGCCAGTCGGCGGGCACCAGCTTGCGCAGCACGCCGGCAAGATGGGTGAGGCTGGCGTCGCCGCCCTCGTGGCCGAGGCGGTCGTTGACGCGTTTGAAGTGGTCGAGATCGGCGATGGCGAGGACCAGCCCACCCGGCTCGCTGCCCCAGGCTTCGAGCCGCTGGAGCGCGGCGCGGCGGTTGGCGATGCCGGTCAACACATCGAGGTGTGCCAGCCGGTCGAGCGCGGCGCGCGAATGGTCGAGCCTGAGCGTGAGCGAGGCGATCCAGGCGAAGGCAAGGCTCGCCACGACAAGCGGGATCAGCACCGAAAAGAACATCGTGTCGGCGTAATCGATCTCGCCGAAGAACACGAAGGACAGATGCGTAAAGCATGCCGAGGCAAATACCGACCCGCCGACCACCAACGCCCCGGTCCGCCAGAGCTGGCGGCGGAGGGGAAGCTCGTCCTTGAACGGGCCGGTGGCGGGCTGGCGGTCCATGCTAAGGAGAGGATAGCAGCCGCGCCTCGCGAATGTCTTAACGCGGGCCCCCGGGGCGAAGATTAGGTAATCGGGGCCGGACGTGCTATATACCTTGTGCTGACGTCGAAATTTGCGACGGACTTCGAAATTTGCGCTCCGCCGCCCGGTCTCAAGCCCGGCGGCGTCTACCAGACGACGACTTCCTTTCATCGGACGATACGACGCACTACGCTTTGTGGCCTTTCGGCCACCGGGCACTCCCCTCTCGCATGTCGTGGGAGGCAATTGATTGTTCTTGAAAGGAACATCGCATGAGCACCAAGACCGGAACCGTAAAGTTCTTCAACACCGAAAAGGGCTATGGTTTCATCCAGCCCGACGACGGTTCGTCGGACAGCTTCGTCCACATCACTGCCGTGCAGGCCGCCGGCATGCACAGCCTCGAAAAGGACCAGCGCCTGAGCTTCGAGCTCGAGCGCGGCCGCAATGGCAAGGAAAGCGCCGTCAACCTGTCGGCTGCTTAAGTCGAATACCCCAAGGGGCGGGATGCGGATCGCGTCCTGCCCCTTTTTGCTACCGAATCCCGCCTACCCCCTCCCATGGCAGGAGATTCCCGATGGCCCAGACCTACGAATTCTACGTCGAGCGTGCTGACGAAGCGGCTCTGCTGGCCGACAAGGCGACGCTCGAAAATGTGCGCGAGCGCGAACTGCGGTCGGAAAAGACGTGGCGCGGCCTGGCCGAACACGCGCGCAAGACCGCCGAGGAACGCATCAAGGCCGACCTCCTGCGGACCGAACGCCGCGCGGCGGACAGCCTCGATATGGAACGCCCCGCCTGATTGCGCCGGAGCGGCAAGGGCAGGGGTAAGCTACAGGGGGTCTAGAGCCCCTTGCGCCCGAACACCCGTGACCTGAGACCTCGCCCACTGAGCCCCGGGAGACCCGGCTGGCCTGGCGAGGGCGCCATGACCTGCGCGGGAGGCGGTGCTGGCGGCGGAGGAGGCGGTTCGCTGCCATCCTCGCCCCTTGCGCGCACTTCGAACCGCCCGCCGATCCCCTCGGCCAGCTTGCGCTTCTCGGCCCACTCGTTGGCGAGAGCCATCTTTGCGTCCTGGTCATCGGGCATGACGGACGCCGGAAAGGCACGGTCGTCGAAGGCGTTGGCGTCAGGCACATGCTCCTCGGCGATGAAGCCGTGGGCGACGTGCTTGAGCGGGACCAGCTCGTAGAACGGCACGTCGGCGGGCTCGGGCGCGGCATAACCGATATTCGCCCCCGCATCATGGTGCAGCACTCGGTAGGACAGGCTGCGGTCTTCCGGGCCAAAGGTGTCGCCATCGGGGATGACATAGCCGCCCGGCATGGTCGCCACCTTCAGGAAGGCAAACAGCACCTCGAAATTGGCGGCCCAGGGCAGGACATTCGGCTGGACGATGAGTTCGCGCCCGAGCCAGTGACGCGCGCCGAAGGTGCGGATGCCGGCCTTGGCGTCCTCGCCCGGCGCGGCACGGGGGCCGAACAGGAACGGGTGGATGTGGAGCGGCCCGGGCGCAGCCTCGCCCGCGGCAAGGCCGTCGAACAGCTCTCCGCCGATGAGTATGTCGGATTGTGTCCAGTGCACCGCGAGCGGCATGGCATGTTCGCTGGCGATCCGCGCCATCAGCGCGAGCACCGCGAGCCGCCGTTCAAACTGTGATTGGCTGGCGCCTGCCCGGGGAGTCCCGATCTGATTCAGGAATGCCGCGATCTTGGGATCGTCCTCGACCCCGGCCATCACCCCGTGCGATACTTCAAGCAGAATATGGGTCTGCGACCGTATGATCCGCTCGCGGATGTCGGGCGTGGCGATCCCGTTGAATGGCGACGAAAGCGCCCCGCGAAACGCCTCCGCGTTCGCAGGATGATCGAGGTATTCGAAGGTGATCATGAGCTCTTCCGCGCCGCCGAACAGGCGGTAGAAGACCCCCGGATTGGCTTCGGGGACATTGAACTGCGCGCCGCTGCGCATCCCTTCAATCCGAACGAAATCGCGCATCATCGCTTCGAGATCACGGATCGGCCGATCGAACAGCAACGCGGCCTGGAGGCGGTTGGGGTAGAGCATAGCGGCAAGGCCCAGGGAACAATGACAGCGACAGGGCTTAGCCGCTCAGGGTTAACCTCAGATTGAGATGGTCACGCCGACGCGCCGATGCCGAGCTCTGCCAACAGGCCGTCGATCGCCTTGGCAACGCCGAAGAAGCCTGCCCGGGCGAGCGGCCAGGTGGCGCGGTCGAGCTCGCCGAGAAGGGTGACGAGCCGGCCTTCGGTAGCGAGCGGGGCGAGGTCGGGCCACAGCGCGTCACGGGTCCATCCGGTGGGGATATAGGGCAGGGCAATGCGTTCGATCCCCGCATCCGCCAGCAGCGGCACGAGCGGCTCGCCTGCGCGCCATTCCGCCGCCGGGCAGCCGTAAGCGGCAGCGGCCTCTGCCATGCCGCTGGCAAGGGCGCCTTGCGTAAAGCCGCAGGTGAGGGCTGCAGCCCCGCCGGGCGAGCGCGCTTCGGGCCGGGACGCGCCGATCACCAGTGCAGGCGCTGCGGGAAGGGCGAGCGGCGCGTGGTGCGCAGCCTCGTCATGCAGCAGCAGGGCGAAGGGCCGCGCGAGGTCGACGGCGCTGGCGGGGGCTGGCAGTTCGAGCCTGCGGCGCGCATAGTCGTGCAGTTCGCAAAGCGGCTCTGCATCTTCCGCAAGGCCGTCGGCGGTCAGTGGCCCGCCCACTCGGCCAGCGGTGTAGCGGGCGATGTTGTCGGCCCGCGCGAGGTAGTTCTTGCCCTTGGTGTGCAGCCCCGCGACCCAGCGCCACGATTGCGTGTTCGACGCGGCGTCGGCGTCCATCAGGTGCTTGAGAAAGAAATCCGCGCCCAGCCGCCAATCGAGCTTCAGCGTGAAGATCCAGATGCTCGCGAACCACATCCGCGCGTGGTTGTGCAGGTACCCGGTCTCGGCAAGTTCGCGCGCCCACACGTCGAAAGCTTCGATACCGGTGCGGCCTTCGATGGCTTGATCATGCGCGGCGCCAAGGCCTGCAATGTTCTGTAATGCGGCGATCGCGGCGTTGCGCCCGGTGCGGTAGTCGTCCCAGATTTCCGGGCGCTGTTCGAGGTATCCCTTGAAGTAGATCCGCCAGAACACCTCGGCGGTGAACTTCTCCGCAGCGCGCGGCGAATGCTGGCTGAGCACCGCCGCGAGCACCTCGCGCTCGCCTATCAAACCGGCGTGGAGCCATGGTGAAAGCTGCGAGACATTGCCGCGCCCATCCGGCGCCGGGCCGTTGTCGGCATTGCGGGTCTCAGCATAGTGGCGGCCAGCGGCGGGGAGAAATGCGGCGAGACGGGCCAGCGCGGCCTCGCGGGTCGGGGTAGGGTTCATGCGCGCCCAATCCCTTGGCGCAGGTCTTGTTCCGGCCTATCCTTGCGCAGCCCCGAGGCACGGAGAACGCCCCCATGACCCCCCGCTACTTTGCGCTCGCCATTCTGCTCCTCGCAGCCGCCTGTGCGCCTGCCAAGCAGCAGGACGGGATCGACCCGCAAGGCAAGGCCTTTGACCGTGTCGCGCCCGAGGAGGTCGTTACCATGCTGGGGACCGAGCCCTTCTGGAACCTCACGGTTAAGGGCGGCGAGGGCCTTTGGACCACGCCCGACAATCAGCCGGGCACGCCAGTTTCCCTGGCCCGCTTTGCCGGCAATAACGGGCTGGGCTTCACCGGCACGCTGGACGGCAAGCCGCTCGCCGCTACGCTGACCCCGGGCACCTGCAGCGACGGGATGAGCGACCGCAGCTTCCCGTTTGTCGCCACTATCGCTTTGGGCGGGGAGACATTCGAGGGCTGTGGCTATACCACCAGTCAGCCGTTTACCGGCGGCGAGACGGCGCCCTGAGGCGCTGCGTAAAGGGGAGAGACACGCCATGACCATGACCGGGGGCTGCCTGTGCGGCAAGGTGCGCTACACCTGCTCATCTGATCCGCTGCTGTGCGTCACCTGCCACTGCAAGAACTGCCAGCGGCAGGCGGGCAGCGCGCTCTCGGTAATCGTTGGCGTGCCGGAGGATGCGGTGGCGTTCGAGGGCGACCTGACCACCTACAACGACACCGGTGATAGCGGCGCGACAGTGCGGCGGCAGTTCTGCGGAACCTGCGGCTCGCCTGTCTTCACCCGCGTCGACAGCCCGCCGGGGATGATGTTCATCAAGGCCGGGACGCTCGATGACACGAGCATCCTCAAGCCCGCCTTCCACTGCTATACCAAGAGCAAGCAGGACTGGGTCGATCTCGGCGACCTGCCGGGGTTCGAGACCGTGCCCCAGGGGCTGTGACGCAGGCTGTGAGGCCCCCGAGCACTCCCGATCAGTAAAGCCCCGGGAGCTCGTGCTGCGCGGGCATCGGCCGACGCGGCTGCAGCGGCACGCGGTCGGGCAGGTCGAGCCCGATCCGGGCGGCCTGACTCTCGGTCAGGCCCGGCGCGGCGCTGACGGCATCGTCCTGATTGCCCGCAATCGGCGTGCAGGCCCGCCCTGCGAGAAAGTCGAGCGCGGCTGCGATCGAGGCCTCGCGCGGGTCGCCCAGCGGGCGCGCAATGTCGTCCCCGGCGCGGCAGGTGTTGGCCACCACGCTCGCAAGACCGGTGTAATACTCGCCTTGATTGTTCGCGTTGACGGTCTGGAAGGCCACGGCGCGCACCCTGAGGTCGCAAGCGGTCAGGTCGAAGCCGAACTGGCCGACGGGTTTACCGAAGGAGTTGGCGCCGACCAGCGCGAGGTTGTTGCCGAGGTAGGGTATGAGCGAATTGGTGATCAGCTCACTCGCTGAGGCGCTTGACCCGGTGGTGATAACCGCGACCTTGGTCGGAGCGATGGCGTTGGGCTCGGTGCGGAACAAGCGCGTCTCGTTCTCTGCCGATTTCGACGCGCGCAGCACCTCGCGGCTCCACACCTGTCCGACCCGGCCTGAGCCCATCAGGTCGCCGAAGGTGTCGGCAACGCTCACCAGCCCGCCGCCGTTATAGCGAAGGTCGATGATCAGCTCGCGCACGCCTTGCGCCGCAAAGTTGGCGAAAGCGGTGCGCAGCTGGTTGGCTGCGTCGGAAATGATGAAGGTGCGCAGGTTGATATAGCCGATCTTGCGCGCGCCGTCAGTGAGCACCAGCGCGCCGTAGCGGCTCGAGAGCGGGGTGAGCGCGAAGTCGGCCTTGGTGATGTTCTGTTCGACCACTGCACCGTTCGGCTGGGTGAATCGCAGGACGCGCGCCGTGCCCGCGGTCGAAGGGCCGAGCGCATTCGCAACAGCCTGCGCTCCGCCGTTGGTGCCGGTGGTGGCGAACAGGCTGGAGACCGACTGGAGATTGGCGCTGGTGGTGCCGATAGCGGTGATCTCGGAGCCGCGGTCGAGCCCGGCGGCCAGGCCTGGCGCACCTTCGTAGGCTTCGACCACGAACAGGCGGCGGTTGGCGGTATCGTAGGACAGGCGCACGCCGAAGCCGGCGCTCGAGCCTGAGTTGATGAGGGCGTTCTCCTCCGCGATCGAGGTCGAGAAGGTGAAGAAGCGATCGCGGTTGGCCGCGCGCGCCGGGGCGACGCGCGCGTCGAGGTAGTCATCGAGATTGCTGAACGCAGCGGGGCTTGCCGCGGCGAGCAGATCGGGGAAGAGGTACCATTCGTTCAGGACCTGATCGGCGAAGTCCTGCTGGGCGCGCAGCGAGCACGCCGCAGTCGTCGGGGTCGGGGTCGGGGTGCCGCCACCGCCACCGGTCGGTGGGGCTGACGAGCTTCCGCCCCCGCCGCACGCTGCAAGCTGGAGGGCCAGAACGAGGCTGAGAGCAGTGCGGGCAGGCTTCATGAGAGCAGGCGACTCCGGGCATGACGATGCCGGTTCGGCGGTGCGACCCGGTGGCGCACAGATGCATCGGCACGGGGGCAAGCACAAGGAGCCTGCGATGACCTGTCCCACAATCCGCCAAAAACGTGGCCATTTTGGCAGCATTTCCATGGTTTTCCTCAGAAACCGCCAAATTTGGCCTTGCGCAGTCTCGTATCGCGCATCCGAACGGACTAGCACGAGGGCGATGAGGCTACAGAATCATGACTGATTTTCCCGGCTGGCTCGCACCCCATGTGCCGGCGCCCGCGCGTCATCCCGGCCTCGCGATCGCGAAGCTGGGATCGGCGCAGGCGATGGCGCGCGGCGGCTTTGCGCTAACCAGCCCGGCCTTCGGCAGCGGGGACGAGCTCGATCCGAGCTTCACCGCAGCGGAAGAAGACGCTGTCGCCCCGCCGCTCGAATGGAGCGCGCCGCCGCCGCTATCGCAGGAGCTGGTGCTGGTGGTCGAAGATGCCACGGTCGGCGCGGCCAAGGCGGGCGCCGAGCCTGCGTGCCACTGGCTCGTCTGGGGCCTGGCCGGCCAGCGCGGCAAGCTGCTCGAAGGCGAGGTGCCTCCGCGCACTGGCAAGAACGCGGTGGGCAATTCCGAATGGCTGCTTCCCGACCCTCCCGAGGGCGAGACGCGTCACTACGTGTTTCAACTGTTCGCGACCGAACTGCCGCTGGTACTCATGCCCGGCGCAGGGCGGGCGGATCTGCTCGCATCGCTGCAAGGGTCGATCACGGCCTGCGCGGTGCTCCATGCCACCTTCACCGGGGGCGGGGATAATGATGATGCGGGCTGGGAAGACGACGATTTTTGACCTGCCACTATGACAAGGGAGTAGATGATGGCTGGAACGACGAACGCACTGCAAAAGCCGGTGCAGCTTTCGGGTGAACTCGAAGCGGTGATCGGCAAGGGTCCGATGACCCGCGCTCAAGTGACCTCGAAGGTGTGGGAATACATCAAGGGCAACGATCTTCAGGACAAGACGGACAAGCGTCAGATCAATCCCGATGCCAAGCTCGGCGCGGTGATCGGCAAGGACCAGATCTCGATGTTCAAGATGACCGCTGCGGTCTCGAAGCACCTCACCTAAGCCCGCCGGGCGCCGTTTGGCGCCTATCGGACTTGCAACATCGGCGGCGCGCGATCCGAAAGGGTCCGCGCCGCCTTTGCATGGGCGCACACCCTGCGCCCACTTTTGCGCGAGGTCAGGCGGGCCGCTTGCGCAGCGGCAAGCACTCGCCCACCCACAGCGCGAGCCAGATGATCGCAGGCTGCGCGAGCATCCGGGGCCCATGGTAGGCAAGGCCCAGCCCGCCGCCGGGCTTGGCCATGTCAAGCAGAAGATGATTGATGTTGGCAGGCCACACGCACAGCGCATAGAGCGCCAGCCCCCACCCTGCGGCGCGCCGAAGCGGCAGCGAGAAGCCCTGCACCAGTCCGAGCGCACCGAGAATTTCGGCAACCCCGGTCCACAGCACCACCGCTTCGGGCATGGGCACCCATCCGGGCATGATCGTCAGGAAGGGCGCAGGCCTGATGATGTGGATCACGCCTGCAAGAAAGTAGAACGCCGCGAGCAGCCACCGAACGCCCGGCTTCATGCGCCGACACCCGGTTCCCAGCCCGGCGGGGCTAGTGAGAAGCCAGCGAAGTCGAAGCCTGGCACGACCACGCAGGAGACGAGGCTGTAGCCGTGCTGCGGCTCGCCCAAGCTCCTGGCCGCCTGCCATTCGTGAGGAAGCACGAAGCCCTGCAATTGCTGGCCCGCGCCGACATCGCTGCCGAGGATCACCGAGCGCACCGGCCCCGCGTCACTCGCCGCCAGCCGCAATTCGAGTGGGTCTCCCGCCTGCCACAGCCACAGCTCAGCGGCATCGACCGTGTGCCAGTGCGAGGCCTCTCCGGCGCGCAACAGGAAGATGATCGCGGTGCCGCCCGCGCGGCCATCAGGGCCTGCCTCGCCCCTCCACGTTTCCTTGTACCACCCGCCTTCCGGATGCGCAGCGAGGCCCAATTGTTCGATCAGTGCTGCCGCGCTATCCATGTGCCTATCCTTATGTGCCGCTCTGGCGCTCTAGCTTCGGGAGCTACCCCCATGCAACGTTTCGCCGCCTCCCGCCTCGCTGTCGCCGCCGCGCTTGTGGTGGCCGCTCCTCTCTCCGCCCAGCAGGCCGAGCCCGCAGTCGATCCCGCCACCGCCACCGCCAATGCCGCGCTCGAAGCCGCGCCGATCTTCGACGGGCATAACGATGTACCCAACCAGCTGCGCGACCGGGTGAAGAACCAGATCAACGCCTTCGATTTCGAGGACACCAGTCACACCGGCCCGACAAACCCCGATGGCCGGGCAATGCAGACTGACATTGTGCGGCTGAAGCAGGGCCGGGTCGGGGCGCAGTTCTGGTCGGTCTATGTCCCCTCCAACCCCAATGAGCCCGAGGCCGTGGTCGAGGTGATCGAGCAGATCGATGTCACACGGCGGCTGATCGCGCGCTATCCCGACGCTTTGCGCTTTGCCACCACCGCCGACCAGGTCGAGCGGGCCATGGCCGAGGGTCGCGTTGCTTCCTTGCTGGGTATGGAGGGCGGCAATTCGATCGGATCGAGCCTTGCGGTGCTGCGCCAGCTCCATGTCTTGGGCGCGCGCTACATGACGCTCACCCACAACAGCAACACGCCCTGGGCCGACGCGGCGACCGACGATCCCAAGTTTGATGGCCTTTCAGATTTCGGCAAGGACGTGGTGCGTGAAATGAACCGGCTGGGCATGCTGGTCGATCTCAGCCATGTCAGCGAAGCGACAATGATGGATGCGCTTGACGTGGCCAAGGCGCCGGTGATCTTCAGCCATTCGGGCGCGCGGGCGATCGACGGTCATCCGCGCAACGTGCCTGATTCCGTGCTCGCGCGGCTGCCGGAGAACGGCGGGATCGTGATGGTGGTGGCGCTCCCGCGTTTCCTCAACGAAGAGCTGCGCCAGTGGGGCGCGCGCCGTGCGGGCGAGGAGGCGCGGCTGAAGGCGCTTTGGCAGGGCCAGCCCGCCACGGTAGGGGCCAAGATGGCGGCATGGGACAAGGCCAACCCCGAGCCCGCGACGACGATCAAGCACATGGCCGACCATATCGACCACATCCGCAAGATCGCAGGGGTAGAGCATATCGGGATCGGCGGCGACTTCGACGGGATGCCATCTGGCCCGGTGGGCTTCGAGGACGTGCGCGGCTACCCGCTGCTCTTCGCCGAACTGGCGCGTCGCGGCTACTCCCAGGCCGAGCTCGAGATGATCGCGAGCCGTAACATCTTGCGCGTGATGCGCGCCGCTGAAGGCTATGCGGCAAGCATCGCCGATCAGCCGCCGATCGAGACGCTGATCGGCGCGCCGGCCCCGGCGCAATGATTTTCCGCAGCGATCAGTGGTGCGCGTTGTAGAGGGCGGGAATGATCCACACGAGGCTCATCGCGATCACCGCGAGGCCAAGGCTGAAGCCCAGCACATAACGCAGGCCCGTGTTGCTCACCGCGCCGCGTGCGGCCACGTCGTCGATGCGGATGGAATGCTTGCGGTCGGCCATCGTCGCTCTCCCCATTTGATTGACGCTACGGAAACATCTTCCGTAGCGTCAATCAAAGCGGGAGCAGATCATTTGTTCCCGTAATGCGGCAAACCGTGAAATCTTCGCATAGTCAGCCCGCCGGGTTCAGCTCGCTGGCGAGCTTGAGCACCTCGTCGCCGCGCTCCTGTTCGATGAGATAGGCCGGGTTGTCGGCATCGCCGTTGCGAGTGACATCAGCGCCCTTGATCTTCCGCGTCACCTTGCGCTCGTAGCGATCCTTGATCTGTCCGGTGGCGGTGTCGCCGCCAAAGCTCCAACTGACAGTCTGGCCCTTGCGGAAGATGTCGCTCACTGGTCTGCGGCCGGTTTGTGTGCGGCGGACTGGTCGCGCTGCGCCTCTTCCTTGCGTGCGACGTTCTCCTGGCTCTCGACCCGGCCTTGGCTGAGCGCGCCAGTCACCCAGATCACCGTCAGAGCGACGATGGCGAGGCCGAGGCTGATCGCCAGTACCCAGCGCACCACGCCTTCGTTGGTGCCTGCCTTGGCATCGGTCTCGTCGATGCGGGTCTGGCGGTTGGGGTTGGGCATGGGAGTCTCCTGCTGGGGTAAGCAGGGCTCTATGCCGCCGGAGCACAGTTGTTTCGCTGTCCTCGGGCAGGAACGGGGCGAAACGGGGCAGGGCGAGCCTGCCTCCCGTTCAGTCGCGCAGGAGCTCGTTGATCCCGGTCTTGGAGCGGGTCTGCGCGTCGACAGTCTTGACGATCACCGCGCAGTAGAGGCTCGGCCCCATGGTGCCGTCGGGCAGGGGCTTGCCGGGCATCGAGCCGGGGACGACCACCGCATAGGGCGGCACGGAGCCGATATGGACTGCGCCGGTGGCGCGGTCGACGATCTTGGTCGAGGCGCCGAGATAGACGCCCATCGACAGCACCGCGCCTTCGCCCACGCGCACGCCCTCGGCCACTTCCGCGCGCGCACCGATGAAGGCACCGTCGCCGATGATGACCGGTTCGGCCTGGAGCGGCTCAAGCACACCGCCGATCCCCGCCCCGCCCGAAATGTGGACATTGGCGCCAATCTGCGCGCAGGAGCCGACCGTCGCCCAGGTGTCGATCATGGTGTTCTCGCCCACATAGGCGCCGATATTGACGAAGCTCGGCATGAGAACCGCGCCCTTGGAAATATGCGCCCCGCGCCGCACCACCGCGCCGGGCACGACCCGAAAGCCGCCGTCACGGAAGCGCGCGTCGTCCCAACCAGCGAACTTGAGGGGCACCTTGTCATAAGCGGGCGCGCTAGCCGCGCCGCCATCGACCACGGCGTTGTCGTTGAGCCGGAAGGACAGCAGCACCGCCTTCTTGAGCCACTGGTTGACCGCCCAGCCACCATTGCCGTCGGGCTCGGCGACGCGCACCGTGCCGCTGTCGAGCATCCCAAGCACCTCGTTGACCACGGCCGCGACATCGAGGCTGCCGGGGGTGATGTTCGCGCGGTCTTCCCACGCGGCTTCGATGGTGGTGATCAGGGCGTCGGTCATGCGGGTGGTCTCCGGGCGTCGGCTTTCGATCGCGCGCCTAGCGGGCCTTGCGACCAGCGGCAAGCGCGCTGCGCAGCAATCAGGCACGCATACGTAAACCCCTGCGGGGCTGCCCAATAACTACTCAGGCATCCCCGCCGCCAGCGCAAAGGCATAGGCGCGTTCCGCCAGCGGACGCACCCGGTCGCTCATCGCCTGAGCGTGAGCGCTTGACGCGGTGCCGTCGATCACCCGTTTCTTGATCCCCTGCATGATGCCTGCAAGCCGGAAGAGGTTGTAGGAGAAATACCAGTCCATCGGCGGCACGGGGAAGCCGGTGCGCGCGACGTAACGCTCCACCGCCTCCTCCTGCGAGGGGATGCCGAGCGCGGCAATATCGAGCCCCAGCAGCCCCGCGCGGCCATCGGCGGGGTTGTGCCAGTTGAGCATCAGGTAGCTGAAATCCGCGATCGGATCGCCGAGCGTCGACAGCTCCCAGTCAAGCACTGCGATGATGCGGGGCTCGGTCTTGTGGAAGATCACGTTGTCGAGCCGGTAGTCGCCGTGCACCACGCTGGAGCCATGCTGCGGCGGAATGGTCTGCGGCAGCCATTCGATCAGCCGCTCCATTTCCGGCATCAGCTCGGTTTCGGAGAGCTTGTACTGCTTGGTCCAACGGGCAATCTGGCGCGCGCAGTAGTCGGTGGGCTTGCCATAGTCGCCCATCCCGATGCGATCGGGCTGGTTGAGGTGGAGGTCGGCCATGGTGTCGATCAGCGCGTAGTAATGCGCGCGGCGCTCTTCGGGCGAGAGGCCAGGGAGCGCGCCGTTCCAAAGCGAGCGGCCATCGGCCATGCTCATCACAAAGAACTTCGAGCCGATCACCTCCGGGTCTTCGCAAAGACCGTAAGTGCGCGGCACCGGGAAGCCGGTGGGGTAGAGCCCGGTCATCGCCGCATATTCACGGTCGACCGCGTGGGCGCTGGGGAGCAGGTTGCCGAACGGCTGGCGGCGCAGCACGTAGGAAGCGCCGGGCGTGTCGATCCGGTAGGTCGGGTTCGACTGGCCCCCCTTGAACTTGGTGTAGCTGATCGGGCCTTCGAAGCCTTCGACATTGGTGTCGAACCACGCCGTCAGCGCACCCAAGTCGAGCGCGTCCTTCTCGGTCACTTCGACCGTGCCGACCATTTCCGTGTCGAAATCGATGTTGGGCGCGTCGGTCATCAGTCGAACACCACCACGGTGCGTGCCGAGGTTCCGGCGCGCATTGTGTCGAAACCTTCGTTCACCTGTTCGAGCGAGATGCGCTCGGCGATGATCGTGTCGAGATCAAGCAGCCCGCGCAGGTAGAAATCGACAAGGCGCGGCAGATCGACGGGGAAGTGGTTCATTCCCATCAGCGCGCCCATCAGTTTCTTGCCGCCAAGCAGGTCGAAGGCCGAAAGGCCGACCTTGCAGTCCAAGGGCATCATGCCGAGGATCACCGCAGTGCCGCCGCGCCGGAGGCTTGCCACCGCAAGATCGGCCGAAGCCTGCCGTCCGACCGCCTCGATTCCCCAGTCCACCCCGCCGCCCGAGATCGCGAGGATCTGCTTGGCGGCATCGGGGGCGAGCGCGTCGACCGTGTGGGTCGCACCCAGCACTTCGGCCAGCGCGCGCTTTTCCGGCAGGGGATCGGCGGCGATGATCTTAGCCGCGCCTGCGATTCTGGCGGCGTTGATGGCGGCAAGGCCCACCCCGCCGCAACCGACCACGAGCACGGTCTCGCCCGGCGTCACCTTGCAGGCGTTGAAGATCGTGCCCGCACCGGTTGTCACTGCGCAGCCCAGCAGCGCGGCGCGGTCAAAGGGCATGTCCTTGTCGATCGCGACGCAGGCGTGTTCGTGGATCAGCATCTGCTCGGACAGGGCCGAGAGGTTGAGCATCTGGTTGACGGGCGAACCATCGGCGAAGGCGATGCGCGAGGCGTCACCCTTGGCGCGGCGGGTGTCGGCACCCATGCACAGTGCCATGCGTCCGGTGACGCAGAACTCGCAGTGCCCGCAGAAGGCCGAGAGGCAGGAGACGACGTGATCGCCCGGCTTCACCGTGCGGACCTCGCTGCCCACCGCGCGCACGATCCCTGCGGCCTCGTGCCCCGGAATGCAGGGCAGGGCGTGGGGGTAATGCCCGTCGATGAAGTGTAGGTCCGAATGGCACAAGCCGCAGGCCTTGGTGTCGATCAACACCTCGTGCGGGCCGGGATCGGCATAGGTCACCTCGGCGATGCGCAGGCCTTCACCGGGGGTCTCAAGAATGGCGGCTTTTGCCAATGATGTTCTCCTTGTTCCCCCTCCTCTCAAGAGGAGGGGGAGATCCGAGTCAGCGCGCTCCGATCAGCGAGCCACGCCCATGTCGCCCGAGCTGAAGCTGCCGGTATCGTTGACGGCCCGGCCATGATCGCCGCGCAGGGCGTTCGCCGTCGGCCCCGGACGGGGCGCGTGCTTGGCAAACTCCATATGCGCGATCGAACGGGCGTGAACTTCGTCCGGCCCGTCCGCAAGGCGCAGCGTGCGCTGATGGGCATAGGCGGACGCCAGACCATAGTCGTCCGACACGCCGCCGCCGCCATGCGCCTGGATCGCATCGTCGATGATCTTCAGGGCCATGTTCGGCGCCTGAACCTTGATCATCGCGATTTCCTGCTTGGCCGCCTTGTTGCCGACCTTGTCCATCATGTCGGCCGCCTTGAGGCAGAGCAGACGGGTCATGTCGATATCGATGCGGGCGCGCGCCACGCGCTCTTCCCAGACCGAGTGCTTGTAGACCGGCTTGCCGAAAGCCTCACGCTCCTGCAGGCGGCGGCACATCTTGGCGAGCGCTTCTTCGGCAACCCCGAT
>JAIYAL010000163.1 GCA_027489095.1 Erythrobacteraceae bacterium | reverse complement strand
ATCGAGGAGCCCGACGTCTTCCATGACGTGTTCGGCCATGTGCCGATGCTCACCGATCCCACCTATGCCGATTACATGCAGGAATATGGCCGCGCCGGGTGGAAGGCGATGCGCTACAACCGGCTGAAGGCGCTGGGCGCGCTGTACTGGTACACGGTCGAATTCGGGCTGATCGAGGAGGCGGGCGAGGTTCGCGCCTATGGCGCCGGGATCCTGTCAGGCCCCACCGAAGCGCGCTTTGCGGTCGAGGCGCAAAGCCCCAACCGCGTCATGCTCAATGTCGATCGGGTGATGCGCACCGATTACGTGATCAGCGACCTGCAACCGACCTATTTCGTGATCGAGAGCTTCGCTGATCTGTTCCGCCAGACGGTGGAGCGCGATTTCGACCGGCTCTACCGCAGCCTTCCGGCGGGCTTCACCTATGCCAATTCGGCGGTGATCGATGTCGACAATGTGCTGCACCGGGGGAGCCAGGAATACCACCTGCGCGGGGGGCGCGGCAGCGGGGCCCAAGCGGTTTAGGGCCAGATCAGGCCTTTACGAGACGCCGCGCCACAGCGTGATACAGCACCAGCGCCGCGCCGGTCGCGGTGAGCGCGATGCCGAGGCTCAGGAACGACAGACTGCCGATCATCGTCCCATCATTGGCGATCTCGCCCGCAACTACCGACACCGCGATACCAAGGGCCATCTGCCGCAGGATGCTGCCCGGCGCCTCGGTGCGCGCGAGGATCGAGGCCAGCCAGCCCAGAGTAGCCCCCAACACGATCAGCACCAGCAACGCCATTTGTTCTGCAGTCCCTGCACATGCTCCGGCCCTGTTGAATCGGGGCCAATCCCCCCTCCAATGAGTGGGGCCGCAAGCGGTTCCTGCAATTGCGGACTTATCGCAGGGCGAGCCACACGAGGCCGGCCGCGCCGATCACGATGCGGTACCACGCAAACGGCGCAAAACCCACGCGGGTGATGATGGTGACGAACAGTTTCACCACCACCAGCGCGGTCACAAATCCGGCCACCGAGCCGATCCCGATCAGCGTGAAATCGTGGGGGGTGAGGTTGCCGCCCTGTTTGGCAAGCTGGTAGACCGTCGCCCCGGTGAGCGTGGGCACGGCGAGGAAAAAGCTGAACTCGGCTGCCGTCTTGCGGTCCACGCCAAAGGCCATCGCGCCCAGGATCGTCGCGCCCGACCGGCTCACGCCGGGGATCATCGCGAGGCATTGGACAAGGCCGATCAGCACGGCGGTGCGCAGCGGCACCCCCGCGACGCCGGGCCCTTCCGCAGGCGGGTTGGCCCAGCGTTCGATGGCGAGGATCGCGAAGCCGCCGATGATCAGCGTCCAGCACACCAGCACCGCATTGCCGAGCATCGTCTCGATCACATCACCGAAGGCGAGGCCGAGCAGCACCGCCGGGAAGAAGGCAACCAAGAGATTGCGGACGAAGGCGATCGCGCCTTTGTCGAAGCCCAGCAGGCCCTTGGCCACGTCCCAGAAGGTGCGCCAGTAGAGCACCACGATGGCGAGGATCGCGGCAGGCTGGATAGCGATGTTGAACACCTCCCAGTCGCGCTGATCGAAGCCGAGCAGCTCGGTGGCGAGGATCAGATGCCCCGTCGAAGACACGGGCAGGAACTCGGTCAGCCCTTCGAGAACGCCGAGGAGGATTGCAGCGAGGGTATCATTCATGGGCGGCACGCTTCGACGACCGGCTGGCCCAAGTCAAACCGAAAAGGCCCGCTCCGTTTTGTCGGAGCGGGCCTTGAAAGGGCTTACCAGATGCGCACGCGCTCTTCCGGGGGCAGGTACATTGCATCGCCCGGCTTCACGCCGAACGCCGCATACCATTCATCGAGGTTCCGCACGACGCCGTTGACCCGGTATTCCTCGGGGCTGTGGCTGTCGGTGCGCAGGCGGTTGCGGTTGCTCTCCTCGCGCTGGGTCGAGCGCCACACCTGCGCCCAGGCGAGGAAGAAGCGCTGGTCGCCGGTCAGCCCGTCGATCACCGGGACGTCCTTGCCCTTGGTGGCGAGCTTGTAGGCGCGGTAGGCCATGGAGAGCCCGCCGACATCGCCGATGTTCTCGCCGAGGGTCAGGCGGCCGTTGACGCAGGTCTTGCCCTCGTCAAGCGGGCAGAAGGCGTTGTACTGCGCCACCAGCCGGTTGCCGAGGTTGTCGAAAGCGGCACGGTCAGTGTCGGTCCACCAGTTGCGCAGCGCGCCGGTGGCATCCGACTTTGAGCCCTGGTCATCAAAGCCGTGGCCCATCTCATGGCCGATCACCCCGCCGATCGCGCCGTAGTTCACCGCAATGTCATTGGTCAGCGCGAAGAACGGCTGCTGCAGGATGCCCGCCGGGAAGACGATCTCGTTCTTCACCGGGTTGTAATAGGCGTTCACCGTCTGCGGCAGCATGCCCCATTCGGTGCGGTCAATCGGCTCGCCAAGCTTCTTCACATTGTCGGCAAGCTGCCACTTGGCGGCAGCCATGCGGTTGGCGATAGCATCGCCCGCCGTGATCGCGAGGCCATCATAGGTCTCGAGATTGGGGCGGTAGCCGACCTTGGGATCGAAGCTCGCCAGCTTGGCGTGGGCCTGAGCCTTGGTCGCCTCGCCCATCCACTTGATCTCGTCGATCGACTGGCCGAGCGCGACGCGCAGGTTCGCCACCAGCTCATCCATCGCCACCTTGTTTGCAGGCGGGAAGTAGCGCGCGACATAGGCCTTGCCGACGAGCTCGCCGATCAGGCTTTCCGACTCGCGGATCGCGCGCTTCCAGCGGGGACGCTGCTCGGGGGTGCCTTGCAGCGTCTTGCCGTAGAAGCCGAACTGCGCATCATCGAAACGCTTGGGGAGGACCGCGGCGTTGCCCGACAGGAACTCCTTGACCATCCACGCCTGCAGCACCTCGACCGGGGTGTCGGAAACGAGTGCGAACATCCCCGGAAGGCCGGTGCCGATCTTGGCAAGGGTCGCGGGATCGAGCTTGAACTGCACGATCTCATCCGCCGTCGGCGGCATCAGGCTGACGACAAAGCCGGGGCTCTTGTCGATCCCGATCTTGCCGAGCATCGCGGCGACTGGAACCTTGCCGCCGATCGCGGCGAGTTCATCGGCGGTCAAGAGGTTGTAGGTGAGGTCGCGGTTGCGGCGCACGGCGCGGTCCCACTGGACGGTGCGGGCGTTGGCATCCTCGAAGGCATAGACCTTCTCGGCCATGGCCGCCGGGTCGGCATAGCCGGCCTCGCCGAGCAGGAAGGCCAGGTACGCCTTGTACTTGGTCTGGATCGCGACACCCTTTTCGGTGGTGTCGAGATAGTAGTCGCGGTCCGGCAGGCCGAGACCGCCGAAGCCGACACTGGCGATGTGCCGGTCGGGCTGCTTGGAATCGATGGTGACGCCGCCGCCGACCGGGCTGGCAAAGCCCGGCTCGGCCCACAGCATGGCCAGATCGTTCAGCGACTTGGCGCCCTTGATCCGCGCCAGATAGGGCTGCGCCGGGGCGAGGCCGGCCTGCTCGATCGCGGCGGTATCGAGATAGGTACGAAAGCTGTCGAGGATACGGCGCTCGTCACCCGAAAGCGTGGCCGGGTCCTTCGTCGCCAGTTCGTCCATCAGCGCCTTGACGTCGGAGACGCTTTTTTCGCCGAGCAGCACGAAGGCGCCGATCCGGCTGAAGTCGCCCGGCAGCGGGTTCGCGTCGATCCACTTCTTGTTGGCGTAGGCGTTGAAATCGTCGCCCGGCTTGATGCTCGTGTCGATGCCCGAGGCATCGAAGCCCCACTTGCCGAAGTTGATCACCGGCAGCGCGGAAGCAGGAGCGGCGGGTGCGGCCTGGGCGAGCGTCTCGACGCCCTGGTCGTGCGCGTGGGTATCATCGGCGAAGGCCGGGGTCGCGAGCGCGATGAGGCTGGCCCCCAGAAGGGCGGCAGTCTTGTGGATCATGGTGAGGTGTCCCTGTAGTGCTGAAGCAGATGTGCCGAGCGCCACATTAACGCAGCCGTAGCCGAAGGGTTGCGCTTCGTCCGGTCGGCGCGGCTATTCGTCGATTAGAGTCGGGACTTCAGGCCCCGATCAAGCGGCATCCGCGGTGAATTGCAGCTTGGCGAGGCGCGCATAGAGGCCGCCCGCCTTGCTCAAGACCTCATGCGTGCCCTGTTCGACGATCCGGCCCGCATCAAGCACCACGATCCGGTTGGCGGCGCGCACTGTGGCGAGGCGGTGAGCGATCACCAGTGTTGTGCGATCCTTCATCAGCCCGTCCAAGGCCTGCTGGACGAGCTGCTCGCTCTCGGCATCAAGCGCGCTGGTCGCCTCGTCAAGAAGCAGGATCGGAGCATTGCGCAGCAACGCGCGGGCGATCGCGACGCGCTGCTGCTGGCCGCCCGAAAGCTGCGTGCCGCCCTCACCCAGATAGGTGTCGAGTCCGCGGGGAAGCGCGCGCAGGAAGGCCTCCGCATTGGCGGCGCGGGCGGCCTGCCAGATGTCTTCGTCGGTCGCGTCCCACTTGCCGTAGCGCAGGTTGTCACGGGCGTTGGCGCTGAACAGCACCCCGTCCTGCGGCACCAGCGCAATGCGCGCGCGGATCTCGGCCGGGTCGGCGCTGGTGAGCGGCACGCCGTCCAAGCGGATTGTGCCGGCCTGCGGGTCATAGAACCGCTCGACCAGCTGGAAGATCGTCGATTTGCCCGCGCCCGATGGCCCGACAATCGCAACAGTCTCGCCCGGCTCGATCTCAAGCGTGAAGTCCTGGAGCGCGGCGGTCTCGGGCCGCGCGGGATAACGGAAGGTGACATTGCGGAACGAGAGGCTGCCGCGCGCGGGCTCGGGCAGGCGTTCCGGGCGCGCAGGCGGAGCGATCTCGGGCCGCGCCTCAAGCAATTCGGCAAGGCGGCTCGCAGCGCCCGCGCCGCGCAGCAGATCGCCATAGACCTCGGTCAGCGCGCCCAATGCCCCTGCGACCAGGCCGCCGGTCAGCACGAAGGCGGCGATGGTGCCGCCGCTGATCTCGCCCGCCGCCACGGCAAGCGCACCGCGCCACATCACCAGCACCACGCCGCCGAACACCAGCAGGATCACCACCGTCGTCATCGCCGCGCGCAGCAGGATGCGGCGCTTGGCGGTCGCAAAGGTGCTTTCGACCACGGCCGAGAACCGCTCCGCCTCGCGGCGCTCCTGCCCGAAGCTCTGCACGATCTTCATCGCCGAGAGCACCTCGGTGACATAGGCGCCGACATCCGCGATGCGATCCTGGCTGGTGCGCGAGACCGAGCGGATCTTGCGCCCAAAATAGACAATCGGGAGGATCACCAGCGGGATGCCGATCAACAGACCCATCGTCAGCGAGGGGGCAAGGAACACCAGGAACCCGATTCCGCCGATCCCCGTCAGCGTGTTCCTGAGCGCGACCGAAACGGTCGTCCCCACCACGTTCTCGATGATCGCGGTGTCGCTCGTCATCCGGCTCGAGATTTCCTTCGGGCTGTTGACCTCGTAGAAACCGGGCGAGAGGCGCAGCAGGTTCTGCTGCACCTTCAGGCGGATATCCGCCACCACCCGCTCACCAAGCCAGCTCACGTAATAGAAGCGCAGCGCCGTGCCGAGGCCGAGGATCAGCACGATCATCAGCAGGTATTCGAAAGCGTGTCCGATCTGCTCGGGGTTGGACCTGCCGGAGAAGGCCTCATCGATGATGACCTTGAAGCGGTAGGGGATCGCCAGCGTCGCCCCCGAGGTGATGACCAGCGCGATCAGCGCCAGACCGATCTCGCGCGGGTATTGCACCGCCGCGCCGAACACCATGCGCAGCGGCCCGAGCGAGCGCGATTTGGCCGCCGGTTCCGCCTGCGTCAGTGCCGGGGGCACCGCATTGGGCGCCGCCTGCGCGGTGCCGGGCGTTTCGTCTTCGGGGGCGGCGATGGGCTCGCGCGTTGGGGTGTCGCCGTGCATGATCGCAGCCCTCTAGACCCAAGACGCACGAATTTCACGTGCAAAAAGCGACGCCCATCCGGGCCAGACAGGAGCGCCCCTCATCAATTGTGCATTGCACAATTGCGGGCGAAGGCGCATCTGTGAGGGCAAGGTGCCAAGGGATAAGGTGCCACCGTGTTCGTCGCCCGAGGTAAACCGATGCTTTATCATGCCTATGAACTCCAGCGCAGCTGGATGAACAGCGCCAGCGCGCTCGCCTCGATCAGCGCCGGGATGCTGTCCAACCCCACCAATCCGTTCGGTTATATGGGCATGGGGCCGATGGTCGCCAACGCGCTCGACGTGTTTGCCCATGCTACCGCGCATTACGGCAAGCCCGCATTCGGCATCACAGAGGTGGAGATCGGCGGCAAGGCCCACGCGGTGACCGAGCGTGTCGCGATCAAGCGTCCTTTCGGCGATCTGCTGCATTTCACGGTCGAAGGCACACCTGAGGATCGCCCGCGCCTGTTGATCGTGGCGCCGATGAGCGGGCACTACGCCACGCTGCTGCGCGGCACGGTCGAGCGGATGGTCGAGAGCGCCGATGTCTACATCACCGACTGGGCCGACGCGAAGATGGTGCCGCAAAGCGCAGGCAGCTTCGATCTCGATGAGTATATCGACTACCTGATCGAATTCGCCGAGCACGTCCATTCGCAAGCCGGCGGCCAGCGCATCCACATGATGGCCGTATGCCAGCCGAGCGTCCCTGCCTTTGCCGCGACCGCGCTGATGAACTTGCGCAAATCCCCCGCGACGCCCGCCACTCTTACCATGATGGGCGGGCCGATCGACACCCGCGAATGCCCCACGGTCGTCAACAACATGGCGATGCAGCGCCCGATCGAATGGTTCCGTCAGAGCGTGATCGCAACCGTGCCGCTGAAGTATCCGGGCGCGGGCCGCCGGGTCTATCCCGGCTTCATGCAGCTCAACGCGTTCATGTCCATGAACCTGTCGAGCCACATGATGAGCCACTACGAGATGTTCAAACACCTCACTGTCGGCGATGATGCCAGTGCCAACGCGACCAAGGACTTCTACGACGAATATCGCTCGGTCTGCGACATGACCGCGGAGTTCTACCTCCAGACGGTGGAGGAGGTGTTCCAGAAGCACTCGATCCCCAAGGGCGAGTTCCGCCACAAGGATGTGCTGGTCGACATCACCCAGATCACCGACACCGCATTGCTCGCCATTGAGGGCGAGCGCGACGATATTTCAGGCCTCGGCCAGACCCGCGCGGCGCTGAAGCTGACGCCGAACCTGCCCGAGGCAAAGAAGCGTTACTACATGGCCGAAGGCGCCGGGCATTACGGCATCTTCAACGGCAGCCGCTGGCGCACCAAGGTCGCCCCGGTGGTGGAAGAATGGATCGCCGCGCACGCGGGGTGAATGTAAGGGGGGCGGCTTTCGCAGGGATGGCCCGAGGTTCCTTAGGGCCCCCGTAGAACCGAACTCAAAGATTCGATAGTTGTCGAAATATCGGTTGACCGCCCTCAAATCGTCATTACTTCGATCACCTTCGAAAGGTGCGGCATGAACGATCTCAACACACCAGTTTGGGCAGTCGATGCGCTTGGTGCGCTCGCCCACGAGACCCGGCTCGCAGTTTTCCGGATGCTCGTCAAAGCTGGCCCTGAAGGCATGATCGCCGGCAGCATTGCCGAGCACTGCGGCGTCCCGCCCTCCACTATGTCGCATCATCTCGCCACGCTTGAGCGCGCCGGGCTGGTGCAGTCCGAGCGTGAGAGCCGCCTCATCCACTACCGCTCCGACTATGCGAACATGCAGCGCCTGCTGACCTTCCTCATGGAGGATTGCTGTCAGGGCAAGCCCGAGCTGTGCGGCGACCTCATGGCGGGACTGACGTGTTAAGCGCGAGTCGGATGGGGGGAGCGGCGTGAACCGGGACTTCTGGGCCGAGGCGATCGGCAGCTTCTTCCTGTTTTGCACAGTGATCGGCTCCGGAATCATGGCCGAGCGGCTCGCCGGTGGCAACGTGGCGGTGGCCCTGCTCGGGAACACCATCGCCACCGGGGCCATGCTGTTCGTGCTGATCGGGATTTTCGGGCCGATGTCGGGCGCGCATTTCAACCCGGCGGTGACGCTGGTGTTCCGGCTGCGCGGCGAGCTTACCTCGGCTACGACACTGCGGCTGATCGCTGGCCAGCTGGCAGGCGGCATACCCGGGGTCTGGGCCGCGCACCTGATGTTCGCACGTCCAATTCTCGAGCTGTCGAGCAAGGCCCGCACCGGCACCGGACAGTGGGCGGGCGAGTTCATCGCCACCTTCGGGCTGGTCTTCGTGATTCTCGGCACAAGCCGCCACCGTCCGCAGGCCGTCCCCGCCAGCGTCGCGCTCTACATCGTGGCGGCCTATTGGTTCACCTCGTCGACCAGCTTCGCCAACCCGGCCATCACCCTGGCGCGCGCCCTCTCCGACAGTTTCGCCGGGATCGCCCCCGCAGACGTCCCTGCCTTCGTCCTTGCGCAGCTCTGCGGCGCTCTTGCTGCCATGGTGGCCGGGCGGTTTATCTTTTCTCCTGCGGAGCCTTCAGCATGACCGTCGACATCGTGATCTACCACAACCCGGAATGTGGGACTTCGCGCAATACGCTGGCGATGATCCGCAACGCCGGGATCGAGCCGCACGTGGTCGAGTATCTCAAGACCCCTCCCTCGCGCGCCCTGCTAGAAAGCCTGATCGCGCGCGCCGGGATCCCCCCGCGCGATCTGCTGCGCGAGAAGAACACGCCCTATGCCGAACTGGGCCTCGCCGATGAAACCCTGCCCGCCAGCGCGCTGGTTGACGCGATGATGGCGCACCCGATCCTGATCAATCGACCGATCGTCGTTTCGCCGCTCGGGGTCCGGCTGTGCCGTCCCTCTGAAGCCGTGCTCGATCTCTTGCCGCAGGCGCAGCAGGGCGCCTTCACAAAGGAGGACGGCGAGCGGGTGGTGGATGCTGACGGACAGCGCATCGCATGAACGGGCCGGCCCATGCGCGCCTCAGGCTTCTTGCCGATCCGACACATCTTCCGGCGCTGAGGCCGGAATATCTGCACCGGCAGCCTGCCTTGTGGCTTGGCCCGCTCGATCCGCCGCCGCGGGTGCTGCTGCTTTACGGCTCGCTGCGGGAGCGGTCCTTCTCACGCCTCGCGGTCGAGGAGGCTGCGCGGCTGCTGCAAGTCATGGGCTGCGAAACGCGCATTTTCGATCCCGCCGACCTGCCAGCGCCCGATCAGGTGCCGGGCGACGATCACCCGGCGGTGCACGAACTGCGCGAGCATTCGCTGTGGTCAGAGGCTCAGGTGTGGTGCAGCCCCGAACGCCACGGTACGCTCACCGGGATCATGAAGGCCCAGATCGATCACCTTCCGCTTGCCTACAAGGGTCTGCGTCCAACGCAGGGTCGCACACTCGCGGTGATGCAGGTCTGCGCCGGCTCGCAGAGCTTCAACACGGTCAACGCCCTGCGCATCCTGGGGCGTTGGATGCGGATGTTCACCATCCCCAACCAGTCGTCGGTCGCCAAAGCCTACGAGGAATTCGACGAGACTGGGCGGATGAAGCCGTCAAGCTATTACGACCGGATCGTTGACGTGATGGAGGAGCTGGTGCGCTTCACGGTGCTGCTGCGCCCTCACGCGGATCAGCTGGTCGACCGCTATTCCGAGCGGGTCGAACGCGACATCCCGGTCGAGACCCCCGCTGACAAGGCCGGGCTTGTCCAGCCGTGAGGTGATCGCTCGGCAGGCGTCCACCCAACCCCGCCATTTGCGCCAAAATTTCCGCGAACCCGGAGGCCGCCGCTACCCTTGCCCTCTCCCGCGCGCCTGCACGGCGGCGCGGCGGGCTTCCACCTCCTCCGGGGCGACGGCGGAGTTGGCGGCGCTGGAGCGCTCCGCTTCGAGCGCCAGCCCCTCGCCGAAGCTTTGCGCATAGCCATCGTCGATCAGGCGCTTGTAGAGGCCAAGGAACGCCGGATCGATCCCCGCCATATCGCTCGCCAGCTTGCGTGCCAGCGGGAGCAGTTCCTCCGGCGCGACCACGTGGTTGACCAGCCCCCAGCTATGCGCGGTTGCAGCATCAAGAAAATTGCCGGTGAAGGCGAGTTCCTTGGCGCGGCTGATGCCGATCATCCGGCTGAGCTTCTGCGACAGGCCCCAGCCGGGCACGATCCCGACCCGCGCATGGGTGTCCGCAAACCGCGCGTTGGTGCTGGCGATCAGCACGTCGCAGGCGAGCGCGACTTCAAAGCCGCCGGTGATCGCCACCCCATTGATCGCGCCAATCACGGGCTTCTTGCACAGCTCTATGGCTTTCACCGGATTGTCCGCCGGGTCGGTCGCGTTGGCGCTGCCGAGCGCGCCTGCCTCGCTGCCGAGTTCCTTCAAATCGAGCCCGGCGGTAAAGGCCCGCTCCCCCGCCCCGGTCAGGATCACCGCGCGCACCGCGTCGTCCGCATCGACCTGCCGCATCACTTCGGCCAGCCGCTTGCGAAGCGCGCGGTTGAGGGCGTTCATTGCCGCCGCGCGGTTCAGGGTCACGGTGGCGACGCCGCCTTCCACTTCACACAGGATCACGTCGTCACTCATCATATTCTCCAGTCTATCGCGCCGCGCCCGTGGTCTTCCAGAAAGGCGTTCGCCTGACTGAACGGGCGCGAGCCGAAGAAGCCGTTGTGGGCTGATAGCGGGCTGGGATGGGCCGAAGTCAACACCAGATGGTGGCCCGCGCGCCCGAGAGCGGGCACCCGGCTCGCCTTCTTTCTGGCATGGCTGCCCCACAGGATGAACACCGCCGGTTCACTGCGCTCCGCCACCGCCGCCACACAGGCATCGGTCACCGCATCCCAGCCCCGCCCGGCATGGCTCCCGGCCTGCCCGGCCTCAACCGTCAGGGTGTTGTTGAGCAGCAGCACGCCCTGCCGCGCCCATGGCGTGAGGTCGCCCGTCTGCGCCCGCGGCAGGCCGAGATCAGCCTCCAGTTCCTTGTAGATGTTCACGAGGCTGGGCGGGGGCCGCACACCCTGCTGCACCGAGAACGCCAGCCCATGCGCCTGTCCGGGGCCGTGATAGGGGTCCTGCCCAAGGATCACGCAGCGCACATCCTCCAGCGCGGTCAGCGCCAGCGCGGCGAGCCTTGTCCCGCGCGGCGGGTAGACGACTTTCCCCGCTGCCTCCTCGGCCTTCAGCCACCCGCCAAGCGTGCGCGCCTCGGGCGCGGCCAGAACCGGATCCAGCACGCCGCGCCAGCTTTCGGGGATGGTTTCGTGTCCCATGGGCAGGCAGCCTACACGCGCCGACCCGCAAGCGGCCACTGCCCCTTCCCCTCTTTCCCCAATACGCGTAGGGCTTTTGCCATGGCTGTTCACTTTCACGAAGAAGACCTTCCCGCAGGCGTGCTCACCGGCAACAGCGCCATCGCGGTCGATACCGAGACCATGGGCCTTGTCACCCCCCGCGATCGGCTGTGCGTGGTGCAGCTGTCCGACGGCTCGGGCGCGGAGCATCTGGTGCGCTTCGGCCCCGGCAGCGCTTACGATGCGCCCAACCTCAAGGCGGTGCTCGGCGATCCTGCGCGCGAGAAGATCTACCACTTCGCCCGCTTCGATCTGGCTGCGATCCACCACTACCTCGGCGTGATGGCAGGGCCGGTGTTCTGCACCAAGATCGCCAGCAAGCTGGTGCGCACCTATACTGATCGGCACGGCCTGAAGAACCTCGTCGAGGAGCTGCTCGGCGAAAACATCTCCAAGCAGCAGCAGTCGAGCGACTGGGGCGGGCCGGTGCTGTCGGACGCGCAGCGCGACTACGCGGCGAGCGACGTGCGCTATCTCCACCGGCTGCGCGACGAGCTCAGCCTGCGGCTCGAACGCGAAGGCCGCACCGCCATCGCGCAGGCCTGCTTTGCGTTCCTGCCGACCCGGGCGCTGCTCGACATCGCCGGCTGGGCCGAGAGCGACATCTTCAGCCACATGTAAGGTTGCACGGCACAAGAGCGCGAGACATGGCCCCCCAGGAAACCATCGAAACCAATGAAGCGCGGCTCTTGCGCGGACGGCGGCAGACCTTCGCCGCGCCGGGCGGTTCGCACGACCGGTTGGTGCGCTTCCTCGCGCGGGCACTGCCGATGGGCGTGGGCGTGGTCGCCGCGCTGATGGTCATCACCCCCTTCAGCCAGCGCGGCGAGGTCAGCTTTCTACTTGACCGCAACAAGGTCGCGCAGATCGACGAACGCCTCTCGGTCGACAAGGCGATGTATCGCGGCCGCGACAATCAGGGGCGGCCTTTCTCGTTGCTCGCCGGCGAGGCGGTGCAGCGGTCGGGTCTCGAAGGCCTCGTGCGGATGCGCGACCTGGTGGCGCAGATCCTGCTCACCGATGGCCCCGCGAAGCTCAGCGCCGATGGCGGGGTCTACGATATCGACACGGAGACCGTCGCGGTCGAGGGCCCGGTGCGGTTCACCGCGTCGGACGGCTACGCGATGACCGCAAGCGGGGTCTCGGTCGATTTGAAGCGGCGCACGGTAGAGGGCGATGCAGGGGTCGAGGGCGAAGTGCCTGCAGGCTCCTTCTCCGCCGATACATTGCGCGCCGACCTTGCCGCGCGCACCATCACGCTTGAGGGCCATGCCCGCTTCACGATGATTCCCGGCCAGTTGAGGATGCCGCGATGACCCAGCCTTTCGCCACACCCCGACCGCCCCGTGCCCGAACCCCCTTCAAGCGTCTGGCGCTCGTCTGGGGGATCGGCGGCTTCGCGCTCGCCGCCGCGCTGGCGGGGGGCATGAACCTTGCCGCCCAAGGTATCGCCGCCCACGATTCGCGCGCGCCTGTCACTTATGATGCGGGCAAGTTCGTGCTCGACGACAAGGCCAACCAGGTGATCTTCAGCGGCGGGGTGATCGTCAATCAGGCGGGCCTCAGGCTCACGTCCGATCGGATGCTGGTCAACTTCACCGATGCCGGGAAGCTCGAAATCCAGCGCATCACCGCAACCGGCGGCGTCGTCATTACCCGCGGCGACGAGCGCGCCAGCGGCGATAACGCGATCTACGATTTCAACCGCCGGATCATCACCATTGCGGGCGATGTTGCCTTGCGCCGGGGAACCGACACCCTCAACGGCGGACGGCTGGTGATCGATCTCGACACCGGAGTCTCGACGGTCGATGGCGCCGCAGCTGGCGCAAGCGCCGGGGCACCGGGCGCGCCTTCGGGCCGGGGACGGGTGACAGGCAGCTTCTCTGTCCCGCAGGACGGCGAGAAGAAGCCGAACTAGTACGCGTTATCGTGGGTAAGCACCCGGACGGTGCGCAGCACGATGCCGATGTCGCGGCGCAGTGACCAGTGGGCGATATATTCCAGATCGGACTGCAGCCGGTCGGTCAGGTCCTTCTCGACCTCGGTCGCACCGCGATGGCCGCGTACCTGCGCAAGGCCGGTCAGCCCCGGCTTGAGGCAGTGACGCTGCCAATACGTGCGGTCGACTTCCCAGAAATACTTGTTGTTCGCGCGGCTGCCGAGCGCGTGGGGGCGCGGGCCGACGATCGACATGTCGCCCTTGATGACGTTCAGAATCTGCGGCAGCTCATCAATGCTGGTACGGCGGATGAAGGCGCCGATGCGGGTGATCCGGTCGTCGTCACGCGCAGTTGACCGATCGCCGGCGTGATCGAGCTTCTCCTCGCGCATCGAGCGGAACTTGAACATCTCGAAGAACTGGTTGCCGCGCCCCAGACGCCGCTGGACGAACAGCACTGACCCGCCATCCTCCAGCTTGATCAGCACCGCGATGACGATCAGCAGCGGCGAGAGCGCGACAAGCGCACCGCCCGCCACAGCAAGGTCGAAGAGGCGCTTCAGGATCCGCGCGCGCAGCGCCAGCGGCCCGGTCGAGACCACCAGCGTGGTCCGGTCGAGCTCGTCATAGCGGTGCACACCCACCGCCCCCAGCTCATGCGCGGGCTCACTTACGATCTCGCCATAGACCCCGGCCGACTTCAGCAGGAACGCCCAGTCGCCGCGCCGCTCGCGCGGGCAGCTTACCACCACCTGATCCTGGTTGCGCAGAAGCTTGCCGAGTCGGTCGAGCATGAAGGGATCGTGGCTGCTCGCGTCGAGCCCGTAATCGGCCGCCGCGATGCGGATTGCACCGTCGTCAGGGAAGCTCGATCCGCCGTCGTCAATCACCAGCCGGTTGGACACCCGTCCGCCCCAGCGCTTGGCAATCACCATCGCCACCACGCGCCGCAGCGAAACCAGCGCAATGGCGCTGAACAGCAGGCCGAGCGTCACCACCCCGCGCGAGAAATCGTCATTGGTCTTGGCGTAAAAGGCCGCAAAGTTGATCAGAACCGCAGAAATGACCAGCGCAATCACAGCCTTGCGGGCCCCAAACAGCCAGTTATCGAGCGCCTGCACCCCATAGGTGCCGTTGTAGAGCGCGAGGGTGAAGAACAGCGGCAACATCGCCTGCGAGGCGAGCATCGCGCGCGTCTCGCCCCAGTGGCCCAGCCACAGCAGTCCGGCGAGAGCGAAGCTGAGGGTGAACAGGGCGCCGTCAGTCAGCAGCAACAGGATGTATGCGCGCAACCGGCGCCGTTCGAGCGAGGGGGCAAGTCTGCCCTCGACGGACTCATGCCGTATGGCGTCAATCAGATCTGACGTGCCGCGGTTCATCTGTTAGTTTCCCCCCAAGGCGCAAGGCACCTCGGCATCACGATCAGACCATCGCATATAAACAGGTAATTTTGTGCGTCTGCGAAAACGGTTCGTCGCTTTTCAGGCTCGCCTCGCGGCATACCGACCGATTTCCGCCAATTCCTGCGCGAGCATCACCTCGGCGGCCTGACTGTTCGCCAGAAGATTGCGGTGCAGCGCGGTCAGCCGCGGCACCAGCCGGTCGAGCCGCGATTCGCGCGCGCCGCGCGCGGCGGGCAGCATCCAGCGTTCGAACTGCTGGATGATCGCGCGCTCCTCACGGAAGAAGATGCCGAGCTGCATCTTCTCGCCCGGGTTCAGCGACTGGATACGTCCGCCCGAACCGATCCTGCCGGCGATCTGCGCAAGCTGCGCCGCGCGCCGCTCCAATGCCAGCGCGACCCCCACCGGGTTGAGGCCAAGCTCGCGCATCCGCCTGATCTCGCCGCCCAGCTTGCCAAGCTCCCCGCCGAGCACCGCATTGACGAGCGGCGCAAAGCCATCCTCTTCGGTGGAGGCACCGATCGCGGCGTGATCCTCGGGGGTCGCAGGGCGCGGCGCCTGCGGATCGGCATCGCAATAGAGCGCGAGCTTGGTGACTTCCGACTGCGCGAGCCGCACGTCGAGCCCGGCGCCGCGCGCGATGCGTTCGGCCAAGTCGCCGCCAAGCCGCAGCCCCGCCGCATCCGCCATGCCCCGCACCGCCTGCGCCACCGCCGAAAGATCGGGCGGGTGGAACATCGCGACCAGCGCGTCCTTGCGCTTTTCCAGCAGCTTGGCGGTGCGCGACTTGTCGGTGGCAGAGGTGGCAACGACAAACACCGGCGCCGCCGCGCCCGCGCCTGCATCGGCGGTCTCGATCAGGAACTGGAGCGCGTCATGCGCATCATCGCCGCTGGCGCGCACCCAGATGTGGCGTTGGCCTCCGAACAGCGAGGTTGAGCGCGCCTCGTCGCCGAGCAGCGCCGGATCGCGGCGCAGGTCCGCGCCCGAAAGCTCAACCCGCTCGCCCGCATCGGGGAGCGCGGCGGCAAGGCGCGCGGCGGCGGCGCTGGCGCCAGCCTCGTCGGGCCCACAGAAGAAGAAGATCCGGCACGCCGTCGCGCCTGCCGGAAAGCCGCGGACGAAATCGCTGTTCTTGGCCTTCACGGCCGTTCGGGGGCTTTTGCCCGGAGCGTCAGCGCAATCTGCGTCGCCATCCGGTCGGCAACGTCGAGCGCGAGGTTTTCCAGCGCCTTCTGCTCGGCGGCGATGGTGGCGTATTCCGAGGAAACCACGTCGATCCCCGCATCCGAGCCAGCGGTCGCATCAAGCAGGATCGACCCCGTCGCAAGATCGACAAGCTGGTAACGGGCGCGCAGGATGCGGCGCTCGCGGCTGATGGTGTCATCGTTGAGGACGCCCAAGGCTTCCAGCGAATCGTCCAGCCGCACGTCGAGCCGGTATTGCGGGGTCGCCTGCCCGGCCCCATTGCTGGCCACGCCGAATCGCGCTTCGAGCGCGTTCTTGACCAACCAGCCGCCACGCCCCTGGATCGCCGGGACCTCGACCGCCGCCAGCCCCTGTGCCACCCCGGCGCTGCTCCCGCCCGCATACATCGGCGTGAGGCCGCATGCCGAGAGGGCCAGCGAGGCCGCGAGGATGAGCAGATTCCGCATCAGGTGACGATATTCACCAATCTGTCGGGCACGACAATGATCTTGCGGATCGCCGCGCCATCAAGCGAGCGTTGCAGGTTGGCCGAAGCCATCGCCAGCGCCTCAAGCGCGTCCTTGGACGCCCCCTTAGGCGCGGTAACGGTGTCGCGCAGCTTGCCCATGTGCTGGATCGCGATGGTGACCTCGTCATCGATCAGCAGCGCGGGATCGACGTGCGGCCAGGACGATTCCGCGACGAGGCCGAGCCCGAGCCCGTAAGTCGCGCGCGCCTCTTCCGCGAGGTGCGGCATCATTGGCGAGACCAGCAGCGCCAGCTTGCGGATCGCCTCGGAGCGGGTCGACGAGAGTTCCGCCTTCTCGGTCGCGCCGACCAGCTCGTAAATCCGCGCGACCGCCTTGTTGAAGCTCAGCGCCTCGATATCCTCGGCTACCGCAGCGATGGTCTGGTGGAGCTTGCGGTCCAGCGCCTTGTCATATTCCGCATCGGCCCCGGCCCCACCTGCGCCCGCCTGCCCGAACAGCCGCCACAGCCGCTGGACGAAGCGCGCGCAGCCCTCGATCCCGGCGTCCGACCACGGCAGATCGCGTTCCGGCGGCGAATCCGACAGCATGAACCACCGCACCGCGTCGGCCCCGTGACGGGCGATGATCGCGTCCGGGTCGACGACGTTCTTCTTCGACTTCGACATCTTGATGACGCGGCCGACGTCGACCTGCGCGCCATCGGCGATCAGCGATGCGCCGTCAGACGTCCGGTTGACCTCTTCGGGCGAGAAGAACACCGGCACGCCGCGCGCGTCATCGATGCGGCTATAGGTCTCGTGCGTCACCATGCCCTGCGTGAACAGCGCCGCAAACGGCTCCTGAACGGTGATCTGGCCCATGTGCGCCAGTGCCCGCGTCCAGAACCGGGCGTAGAGCAGGTGCAGGATCGCGTGCTCAACCCCGCCGATATAGTGCTGCACCGGCATCCACTTGGCGACCTCTTCCGGGTCAAACGGGCGGCCCTCCGGCTGGCTGGCGAAGCGCAGGAAGTACCACGAGCTGTCCACGAAGGTGTCGAGCGTATCGGTCTCGCGCCGCGCCGCTGCGCCGCACTTGGGGCAGTCGACGTGCTTCCACGTCGGGTGGCGTTCGAGCGGGTTGCCGGGGATCTCGAAGCTGACATCCTCGGGCAGCACCACCGGGAGCTGCTCCTTGGGCACCGGCACCACGCCGCAAGTCTCGCAATGGATGAAGGGGATCGGCGTCCCCCAATAGCGCTGGCGCGATACGCCCCAGTCGCGCAGGCGCCACACGGTGCGGCCCTCGCCCCAGCCGCCGCTTTCGGCGCGGGTGATGACCGCCTGCTTGGCATCCTCGACGCTCATGCCATCGAGGAAATCGCT
>JAIYAL010000180.1 GCA_027489095.1 Erythrobacteraceae bacterium | reverse complement strand
TGCGGTGCTTTCGCTCCAGCCGGGCATTTCCTCGTAGATCGGCTCGCACGCGGCCTGATCGGCGGCGTGGCTGGGGAGGTAGTCATAGACCTTCCCGTGCAGGCGGTAGCCGGTGCAGATCATCACCTTCTCCAGCCCGTCGAGCACGTCGATCTTGGTCAATGCGATGCCGGTCACGCCGCTGATCGCGCAGGATTGGCGCACCAGCACCGCATCGAACCAGCCGACGCGGCGCTTGCGGCCAGTGACGGTGCCGAATTCATGGCCCCGCTCGCCAAGCCTTTGGCCGATCTCGTCCTCCCGCTCGGTCGGGAACGGGCCCGATCCGACGCGGGTGGTATAGGCCTTGACGATGCCGAGCACGTAGCCGGTCGAATTGGGGCCGAGGCCGGAGCCCGATGCCGCCGTGCCGCTGACCGTGTTGGAGCTGGTAACGAAGGGATAGGTGCCGTGATCGACATCGAGCAGCACGCCCTGCGCGCCTTCGAACAGGATCTTGGCGCCCGCGCGGCGCACCTTCTTCAATCGCTTCCACACCGGCTGGGCGAAGCGCAGCACGAAGGGGGCGATCTCGCGCAGTTCGTCCAGCAGCGCAGCGCGGTCAACCGGGGGCTGGCCGAAGCCGGCCCGCAGCGCGTCATGGTGCGCGCACAGGCGGTCAAGCTGCGGCTCCAGCGTGTCGAGATGCGCCAGATCGCACACCCGGATCGCGCGCCTGCCGACCTTGTCCTCGTAAGCCGGGCCGATGCCGCGCCCGGTGGTGCCGATCTTGCCCTTGCCCGCAGCGGTTTCGCGCAGCCCGTCGAGATCGCGGTGGAGCGGCAGGATCAGCGGGCAGTTATCCGCGACCGCGAGGTTTTCGTCCGTGACCGAAACGCCCTGCCCTTCGATCTTGGCGACTTCGTCCCGCAAGGCCCACGGATCGAGCACCACGCCGTTGCCGATCACCGACAGCGTGCCCGACACGATCCCCGAAGGCAGCAGGCTGAGCTTGTAGACCTTGCCGTCGATCACCAGCGTGTGGCCGGCATTGTGCCCGCCCTGAAAACGCACGACCACATCGGCGCGGCTTGCCAGCCAGTCGACGATCTTGCCCTTGCCCTCATCGCCCCACTGGGCGCCGATCACGGTGACGTTGGCCATGCTTGTCCTTGTATCCTGAAGGCGGTGAACCGCGCGGGGGCCTAGGCGCTTGGCTCGGGCGAGGCAAGGGCGCGAAGGCCGGATCACCGTGCTGTGCGACGGGCGCAGCGAAGGATTATGCGTGTCGGTGCGTTCTGCCTCATGATGATCCATTGAGGAACCCATGCGATGAAGACCTCCGCCAAAGCCGCCACCGCGCTTGCCGCCGCCGCCTTGCTGGCGACTCCGATCCTCGCCCAGCGCGGTGCCAGAGACATGGGGCAAGGCCGCCTGCCGCAAGCGTGCCGTGCCGAGATCGTGAACCTGTGCGGCGCCGGGGGACAGGGGGACCGCTCGCAAATGCGCACCTGCCTGCGCGAGAAGGCGGGCGAGCTTTCCGACACCTGCCGCAGCGAGTTGCGAAAGCGCTTCGAGCAACGGCGCCGCGGCGGCGAGGAGCGAAAGGCCCCCGCCACCCCGCCGACGCAAACGCTCAATTACGGCAGCGATTCCCTCCAGGCGCTCGACCTGTGGGTGCCCGCGGGCGCGAAGAATGCGCCGCTCGTCCTGTTTGTCCACGGCGGCGGGTGGAAGCGCGGTTCGAAGAACAACGCGACCAGCCGCGCGATGCCTGCCCATATGCTCGCCGCAGGTTACGCCTTTGCCTCGATCGATTACCGGCTCGTCCCGCGCAACACGGTCGAAGAGCAGGCGAGCGATGTTGCTGCCGCGCTCGCCTATCTGCTGAAGCGTGCGGACGCTCTAGGCATCGACCGCCGCCGGGTGGTGCTGACGGGGCACTCGGCAGGCGCGCATCTGGTGGCGCTGGTGGGGACGGACGAGCGGTATCTTCGCAGCGCCGGCCTCTCGTTCGCCGATATCGACGGGGTGATGCCCAATGACGGCGCGGCCTATGACGTGGCGAGCCAGTTCGCCATGGCCGGGCCGAAGATGCAGCAGACCTATGTGCAGGCCTTCGGCACGGAACCTGCGCGTCAGGCGAAGCTCTCCCCGACGCTGCAGGCCGCGTCGCCCAATGCGCCCGCCTTCCTGCTGCTCCACGTCCAGCGGGCCGACGCGGTGGTGCAGTCCAAGGCGCTGGCCGAGGCGCTCCAGAAAGGCGGATCGCAGGCCGAAATCGCGGGCTTCCCGGGTGAGGGCCTGCGCGGCCATATGGAGATCAACCGCAAGCTCGGCCAGCCCGACTACCCGGCGACCGCGGTGATGGACGCGTGGCTCAAGAAGGTGCTGGGCTAGCCCCTTACACCGCCGCGATCACGTCAATCTCGATCATCAGTTCGGGCAAGGCGAGGCTGCGCACCTCAAGGGTCGTGTCGGCCGGATAGGGCGGGGTGAACCAGCGCCGCCGCGCCTCGACGATCTTGGGGAAGTTGCCCATGTCGGTGAGGTAGATCGTCACCTTCACCACCTTGGAAAGGTCGCTGCCGCCAGCCGCCAGCACGTTTTCAATGTTGGCGAAGGTCTGCGCCAGCTGCGCGTCGAAATCGCCCGCCCCGACGATGCTCCCATCCGCGCCGATGCTCGCCTGTCCGGAGAGGAACAGCAGGTCGCCGACCCGCCAGCCGGGCGCGATCAGGTAGGGCGCGAGCGGGTCGTTCGCGAGGGTGATCGGAGACGGACTGGCGGTCATTGGGCGTTCTCCAGGGCAACAGGCGCGGTGCCTTGCAGGATGTATCCGCACCCCAGCATCCGGGCGTCCTCGCCCTCGGCAAGCTGCGCCAGCGTGCGCCAGCCTTCCGCCCTCAGCCGGGCCGCTGCCGCGCGGTCGTGGCCGGTGGGAAGGTACACCATCCGCGCCGCGTCCGGCTGGGGCGCGACATCGGCAAGGCGGTCAAGATAGAGCGTGAAGCCGGTCGCCGGCTCATCGCTTCCCGCGATCCGGTAGGTGCCGCCACGCCCCGCCGCGCGGCGCAGGCCATCGGCATACAAGGTAAAGCCGAACCACGACTGGTATTCAAACCCGTGCCGTTCGGTCGGATCGAGGGTGATCCGCGCCGCATCCCCGACGTGCGCGGCAATCGCCGCCAGCCCGTCAAGCCGCGACTTCAGCGCCCCGCCCGCGTCAACCTCGCGCAAGGCTGCCAGCGCCTCGGCGAACGGCCCGGTGGCATAGAGCAGCGGCAGATAGGCCGCGCCGCCTGCCGCCTTCAGCCCGCCTGCATCCTTGGTATCCAATTCGCGCCGCACCGCTGCGATCTGTTCGGGGGCGAGCGGGAAAGCCTTGGCGCTCAATGTATCGACGAGGTCGGGAAGCGTGAAATCGACCGAGATTCCGGTGAGGCCTGCCGCCCCCAGCGCTGCGATCGCCAGCATCACCGCCTCGCTCGCCGCCGCGACGCTATCAGCGCCGATCAGCTCGGCCCCGAGTTGCAAGCGCTCGCGCGCCGGATCAAGCTGGCTCGCCTTGATCACCACCGTATCGCCGCAATAGGCGAGCCGCAGCGGGCGCGGCGCTCCGGCAAGGCTGGTGGCGGCAATGCGGCCGATCTGCGGGGTGATGTCGCTGCGCAGCGCGAGGGTGCGCAAGCTGGCGGGATCGACGAAGCGGAACATGCTGCTCCCCTCGCCAACAGTCACGCCGGCCATGCGGCCCGCGAGCGAAGCCTCGAATTCGAGCAGCGGCGGGCGCACCCGGTCATAGCCATGCGCGTCCAGCACATCGAGACAGGCGCGCATCATCGCCGTGATCCGCGCCGCTTCCAATGGCAGACGGTCTTCGAGGCCTTCGGGCAGGAGGTCGTTGGGCTTGGTCAATTGAATTTACTTCCGTTCGTGCTGAGCCTGTCGGAAGCGAAGCTGAGCCGCAGGATCAACCACTGTCCTTCTTTTGCACTGGCGGCGCTAGAAGAAGTGCGCCCCTTCGACAAGCTCAGGGCGAACGGGGAGGTGGCGGGAGGCTGGCAAAGCCAGCCTCCCGCGAGAGATCAGAACGCCAGCGCCTTGACCGTCTTCACGCCTTCAAGCTTCTCGGCCTCGGCGATCATGGCGGGGGTGAGTGCATCATCGAGGCTCAGCAGCAGCACCGCTTCCCCACCCGCTTCGCGGCGGCCGAGGTTGAAGGTGCCGATGTTGATGCCGTGGCTGCCCAGCAGCGTCCCGATGCGGCCGATGAAGCCCGGCTTGTCGTCGTTGACGATGTAGAGCATGTGGCCCGACAGCTCGGCCTCGATGCCGATGCCGAAGATCTCGACCAGCCGCGGTGCCTCGGTGCCGAACAGCGTGCCGGCGACCGATCGGGGCCCCTGCGCGGTCTCCACCGTCACCCGCAGCAGCGTGTTGAACGCGCCCTCGCGCTCATGGCGCACTTCGCTCACCGCAAGGCCGCGCTCCTTGGCGAGGAACGGCGCATTGACCATGTTCACCGTATCCGAATAGCGGCGCATGAAGCCCGCGAGCACAGCCGCCGTGATCGGCTTGCCATTGAGTTCAGCCGCTGCGCCCTCGCGCTCGATCCCGATCTGGGTGAGGTTGCCGTGGGCCAGCTGGCCCACAAGGCTGCCGAGCTTTTCGGCCAATGCCATGTAGGGCTTGAGCTTGGGGGCTTCCTCGGCGCTCAGCGAGGGGACGTTCAATGCGTTGGTCACACCGCCGTTGACGAGGTAATCGGCCAGCTGCTCGGCCACCTGCAGCGCGACATTGACCTGCGCCTCGTTGGTCGACGCGCCAAGGTGCGGGGTGCAGATGAAATTGGGCGCGCCGAACAGCGGGTGGTCGGCGGCCGGCGGCTCGGTTTCGAACACGTCGAGCGCGGCACCTGCGACCTGACCGCTTACGAGGCAGTCCTTGAGCGCCGCCTCGTCAATCAGACCGCCGCGCGCGCAGTTGATGATGCGGATGCCCTTCTTGGCATTCTCGAGCCGCGCGCGGCTCAGGATGTTGCGGGTTTCGTCCGTCAGCGGCGTGTGCAACGTGACGAAGTCAGCGCGGGACAGCAGCGTGTCGAGATCGACCTTCTCGATGCCGAGTTCGATCGCGCGGTCTTCGGTCAGGAAGGGATCATAGGCGATCACCTTCATGCGCAGGCCCAGTGCGCGGCTGGCGACGATCGAGCCGATATTGCCGGCACCGATCAGCCCCAGGGTCTTGCCCGTCACCTCGACGCCCATGAACCCGCTCTTGGGCCACTGGCCCGCCTGCGTCTGGGCATTGGCTTCCGGCAGCTGCCGGGCCAGCGCGAACATCAGCGCAATGGCGTGTTCGGCTGTGGTGATCGAGTTGCCGAACGGGGTGTTCATCACCACCACGCCCTTGGACGAGGCGTAAGGAATATCGACATTGTCGACCCCGATGCCAGCGCGGCCGATCACCTTCAGATTGGTGGCGGCATCAAGGATCGCTTTCGTGACCTTGGTCGAGGAACGGATGGCAAGGCCATCATACTCGCCGATGCGGGCGATGAGCTGTTCGGGCGTTTCGCCGGTGATCACGTCGACATCGCAGCCTCGGTCGGCAAAGATGCGCGCGGCGTTGGGGTCCATCTTGTCGGAAATGAGAACTTTGGGACGGGTCATTTTCGTCTTCCCTGAATTCGTCATGCTGAACTTGTTTCAGCATCCATCGAGCCTCCGAGAGCGGAGTTCGATGTGGAGAAATGGACCCTGAAACAAGTTCAGGGTGACGGTTTAAGTTAAAGCGGGACGGACGGCCTCAGCCGTTCTTGACCTTGTCGTAGGCCCATTCGATCCACGGCAGCAGGCGCTTGATGTCCTCCTGCTCAACGGTCGATCCGCACCAGATCCGCAGGGACGGCGGCGCGTCGCGGTAGCCGTTGAAGTCGAAGCCGACGGCCCGTTCTTCGAGCAGCTTGACGATCTTCTTGGGCACGGCGGCCTGATCTTCGGCCGAGAGGCTTTCGTACCAGTCGCCCTGGAAGACCATGCACACGCCGGTGTTGGTCTGGAGCGCGGGATCGGTCGCCATGTTGCGGAGCCACGGGGTGGCTTCGATCCAGTCCTTCACGAGGCCGGCATTGGCATTGGCGCGCTCGACCAGCGCCTTGCGCCCGCCGATGCTCTTGGCCCATTCCAGCGCCGCGATGTAATCCTCGGTCGCCAGCATCGAGGGGGTGTTGATCGTCTCGCCTTCGAAGATCCCGCGGTTGAGCTTGGCGCCCTTCTTCATGCGGAACAGCTTGGGCAGCGGCCAGGCGGGATCATAGCTTTCGATCCGCTCGACCGCCTTGGGGCTGAGGATCAGCATCCCGTGCTGGGCTTCCGAGCCCATCACCTTCTGCCAGCTGTAGGTCGTGGCATCGAGCTTCGACCAGTCCATCTCC
>JAIYAL010000130.1 GCA_027489095.1 Erythrobacteraceae bacterium | reverse complement strand
GACAAAGCCGATGCCGAACTGGCGCGCGGTCTTGTCCTCAGCCATCACGATCTCGCGCCAGGTCTTGCCCTTGTCGTCGCTGCGGATGACGAGCTGCGTGGCGCGCTCGGGGTCGTAGGACTGCACGGTGGCATAGCCGGTGTCGGTGCCAGCGGCGAAGCTCGCCTTCCAGATCAGCTCGTAGGGGCGGCCCGAGCGGTAGACTTCCTTCCACGTCTTGCCGCCGTCCTCGGTGCGCAGCACCAGCCCTTCGGCCTGCGCGGGATCAGGATGGCTCGCGGCAAAGACGAGGCCGGTGTTCTCATCGAAGAATGTCACATCGAGGATCATCCCTGCGTGCGCGCTCATGTCGATCACGCTCCACGTGTCGCCGCCATCGACCGAGCGCAGCATGCCGGTCGGCCCGCCAACGCGTCCGGCGGCGTGGATCACGGTGCGCGGGACGAGCGTGCCCTGATAGATGCGTTTCACCGGCAGGATGTCGATCGCGCAGACCCCCTTGATCGTCGCCATCCCGGTGTCGACCGCCTCCCACGTCTTGCCCCCATCGCGGGTGCGGTAGAGCGGCGTGGTGTCGGTGACGCCGGGGTAGTAGTCGGTGCCGATATTGCCGATGAAGCCGTTCATCCGGTCAACGAAGCCGACCGCGCGCACGAAGGTGCCGGGGCGGCTGGCGACCTTCTGCCAGCTTGCGCCGCCGTCCGACGTGGCGAACAGGTCACCCGCGCCGGTGCCGTACCAGCCGTGGGCCGCATCCACGAAGCTGACGGAATCGCGCTTGCCGCGATAGGCTTCGGTGGTGAAGGTGCGCCACTCGCCCGCCGTGCTGGCTGCGGGCGCAGGCCCGGGTGCCTGCTGGGCCGCCAGCGGCGCGGCGAACGCAAGGGCGAGCGCGGCGAAACCGCCGATGTACCGTGCCTTCATGGTGAGCGACCCTTCTGTGTTGTCAGCGCCGCGCGACCTTCCTTCCGGCCGGCTCGAGCGCCTTGTCCTCGTTCGCGCGCTTGATGACATAGGCGCGGATCGCTTCGATCTCGTCTTTCGACAAAGAGCCCTTGAAGCTCGCCATACCGTTATCCTTGAGCGCCCCGTCATAAACGACGGCGCTGAAGGCCTGCGCATTCTCGAGCGCGCCCGAGCGGCGCAAGTCGGGCAGCACGGTCGATCCGACCGCGCCCGGCGCATGGCACACCGAACAATAGCGCGCATATTTCGCCTGCCCCAAGGCGATCAGCTCGGGTGCAGCGGTGCTGGGCGGCGGATCGAGCGGGAGCTCGGACAGGGCCGGGAGGGCAGGCAGCTTGGCGGTGCCGCCGAGCTTGAAGACGAGGAGGCGCGAGACGTTCCTCACAGGCGCCTTGCGCTTGAGCAGATCGCCATCGAGCACCAGCGCATAGGCCCCGCCCCATCCGGCGAGCACTGCGACATATTGCTCCCCGTTCACGGTATAGGTGATCGGCGGCGCGACCACGCCGGTCTGCGCGGCAAAGCTCCAGAGCTTCTTGCCGGTGCCTGCATCATAAGCGTTGAATTCGCTGCCGCTGGTGCCCTGGAATACGAGGCCGCCGCCCGTCGCCAGCAAGCCGCCGTTCCACGGGCCGGGGTGCTCGACCGTCCAGCGCGGCTTCTGCGCCACCGGGTCCCACGCGACCAACATCCCGCGCAGCGTGCCCGCGACCTGCTTCCTGAAGCCCCCGTCCGGCGGCAGATCGCCTGCGCCGAGGTTGAAGCCGACATTGAACCCGCGCGTCCGGTCGGGCTTCCAATTGGCCTCGGGCGCATACATCATCCCCGCCTCGAAGGCCGGGATGTAGACGAGCTTCTCGGAAGGGCTGTAGGCCATCGGGTGCCAGTTATGCCCGCCCAGAGCGCCGGGGGTCACCAGCGCGGGCTTGCCGGTCCGGTCCACCCGCGTTTCGGGATTCTCGATCGGGCGGCCCGTCTTGGGATCGATCCCGGAGGCCCAGTTGACACTGACATAGGGCTTGGCGCTGATGAACTTGCCCGTCTCGCGGTCGATCACATAGAAAAACCCGTTCTTGGGCGCCTGCATCAGCACCTTGCGCGGTTTGCCGTCGATATCCATGTCGGCGAGCATGATGTGCTGGGTGGCGGTGTAGTCCCACGTCTCGCCCGGCGTCGTCTGGTAGTGCCAGACATACTCGCCCGTCTTGGGCCGGATCGCGACGATGCTGGAGAGGTAGAGGTTGTCGCCCTCCCCCTTCCCGTCCTTGCCGGGTGAACGATAGGCGCGGTTCCACGGGCTGCCATTGCCGACGCCGATGTAGAGCAGATCAAGATCGGGATCGTAGGCCATCGAATCCCACACCGTGCCCCCGCCGCCGATCGCGTCGTTGGCCGCGAGCACGTCCATGTTCCACGTTTCCGCCGCCTTCTTGAGGTAGGCGGGCGCGTCTGCCCCCTCATCGCCTTCGGGCACGGTGTAGAACTTCCACAGCTGCTTGCCGTCATCGGCGGAATAGGCCGCGACAAAGCCGCGCACGCCGAACTCCGCCCCGCCATTGCCGATGATCACCTTGCCATCGATCACCCGCGGCGCGCCGGTGATGGTGTAGCTCTTGGACTGATCGACGGTGACTGTCTCCCACGCCACATTGCCGGTCTCGCGGTCGAGCGCGATCAGACGGCCATCCAATGTGCCGAAGAACAGCTTGTCGCCCCATGCGGCGAGGCCCCGGTTCACGACATCGCAGCACGCCTTGACCGCCGTCTCGCCGGGAACCTTGGGGTCATACTCCCACAGCTTTGCCCCGGTTGCCGCGTCAAAGGCCTTCACCTTGCTCCATGCAGTGGTGAGGTAGAGCTTGCCGTCCATCACCAGCGGGGTCGCCTCCTGCCCGCGCCCGGTGTCCATATCGGCAGACCACGCAAGACCGAGCTGGCCCACCGTGTCGCGGTTCACCGCATCGAGCGGCGAGTAGCGTTGCTCGGAATAGGTGCGCCCGTGGCTGATCCAGTTCGCGCTGTCACCATCCGCGCCGACCAGCATCGCGGTGGTGATGCCATCACCGCCCCCCGCGCCCTCACCGAAGATCTGGCTGCAATTCGCCACCATCCCTGCCGACAACAACAGAGCCGCACCTGCGGCCCACCGCTTGAATGTCATGGATCCCACTCCCTGTTCTCTTTTGCCGCATGTTGCCGCGCCAAACTCGGCTTGTCCATTGCCGCTTGTCGTTCGCACGCGGTCAGGCCAAAAGCCGCTGTGGCGGGGGCCGAGAGGAGAAAATGCGATGTGCGATGAGAGCAAGCTGGCCGACTGGGCGAAGGAGACCATCAGCCGCCGTCAGTTCGGCGCGCTCACCGGCGCGGCGGCGCTCGCGGCCTGCGCCTCGGGCGAGAGCCAGGCGAAAACGCCGGTGCGCAAGGGCCTCAAGGAACGCGGCATCAATTTCGCAACGGCCGACGGCACGCTCGACGGCTTTCTGGTGCAGCCCGAAACCGGCAAGCACCCCGCCGTGATCCTGTGGCCCGACATCGCCAGCATCCGCGAAGCCAAGCGCAACATCGCCCGCAATCTTGCCAGCGCAGGCTATGCCGTGCTGGTCGTGAACCCCTATTACCGCGACGTCACCGGTGAACAATTCGCCGATTTCGCCGCCTTCATTGCGGATGGCGGCTTCGGCAAGGTCGGCCCGTGGCGCGCCAAACTCACTGCCGATGCGGTCATGCGCGATGCCGCGTCGATCGCCGACTGGCTCGACCAGCAGGAGGGCGTCGACACCGCGCGCGGGATCGGCACGCAGGGCTATTGCATGGGCGGGCCGTTCACCGTGTGGAGCGCGGCGGCGAGCCCCCGGATCAAGGCTGCGGCCAGCTTCCACGGCGGCGGTCTGGTGCGCCCCGACAATCCGATGAGCCCGCACGCGCTGCTCGGGAAGACCGAGGCGAGCTTCCTGATCGCAGTCGCGCAGGACGACGATGCCAAGGCCCCGGCAGACAAGACCACCTTCGCCGATGCCGCCAAGGCAGCCGGCCGCCCCGCCAAGGTCGACGTCTACGCCGGAAACCACGGCTGGATGGTGCCGGATAGCCCCGCCTACAACGCGGCTGCTGCGGGTCAGGGCGAGGCGAATCTGCTGGCGCTGTACAAGGGGGCTTTGGGTTAGGCTTCTGGCCCATCACCCAAAACTCCCGCCACCCCAGCGCAAGCTGGGGCCTAGGGCCTCATCGGGCAACGCTTGCCGCCCGAGGGCCCAGCTTGCGCTGGGATGACGACGGGGTTGAGGTAAGTGTCCTCTCAAACCTTGCGTTATGCCCGCTTCCGGGCGGCGCGCGCTTGATTGCGAATGACCGGAAGTGGGTGGTTTTCAGCCACTATTCCAAGACAAGGCGAACACAGTCGGCAGCTTGTCTGCCACCGGTATCGTGGTCGCGGATTATCTTTATCAGCCAATCAAAGACTGTGGCTCCCTTGCCCTGTTGCGCTTGAGATAGTTCAGCTCGGACGCGGTCTCGATTGGTCGGATGGCATCGTTCTAGCCGTTTCTCCAGCTGCCTTACGGTTTCAGTATACCCAAGACACGCTCGCGACGCTTCTGAATGAGTCCACCGAAAGATGAACCCCTCATCGGGCGTGCCAAAGCCTCCGCGCAGTATGTCGTTGAAGGCGTCCAGATTGCGGCCCCAATATGCACCAGGGATCAGCGTATCGCTCACCTCGTCGAAAAAGGCTTCTAGCGATGTGACCTTCGAGCCATCCAGAACGTATTCTTTGAGCATTGATTGAGCCTATCTCGGCTGAGCCAAGGTCTGCAATGGGGTCGCTAGCCGAACGGCAGCTTTTGTTACGAAGCACGGGAAAGCGGACGTCCGAGGCCTGAACGCCCTACACCCACCCCGTCTCCCCGGACTTGATCCGGGGCCCCGCTGCCTCCGAGCTTCACTCTCCCCCGCGAAAGGAAGACGCGGGATCCCGGGTCCCCGGCCTGCGCCGGGGCAGGCAAGCCCGGGACGGCGGCAAGAAGGAACGGGTAACGCAGGCCTATCAGCCGCCCCACCCTACCCCTTGCGCGCCTTCGCCCGCTCGTTCGCCGCGCCGAAGCGCCCGTGCTTGCGATAGCGCAGCATCCACTTGTCCAGAAACTGCCCGAGCGCCTTGGGCTCGATGCCAAGATCGGCCAGCCCCAGCGCGCCTGGCGCAACGGTGCTGCCGGGCTTCAGCAGCGTCCACTGGTCCTTGCTCATCGGGGTCAATGGCATGGCGGCAAAGGCGGCGCTGATCCCGTCCGGCACGGCGAGGAACGTGCGCTTGCGGCCTTGCGCGGCCGCGATGCGTTCGTGGATTTCCATCATGCTGAGCTGCTCGGGCCCGCCCAGCTCGTAGGTGTGCCCGCCGTGCTTGTCGGGATGCTCGAGCGCCACCGCCACGCCTTCCGCAACATCGTCGGCATAGACCAGTTGCAGCTTGGCCTCAGGCCCGAACACCGGGAGCACCGGCAGCATTTCGATCATCCCTGCAAACAGGTTGATGAACTGATCGTCCTGCCCGAACACGATCGAGGGGCGCAGGATCGTGGCATTGGGGAAGGCGGCGCGCACGCGTTCCTCGCCCAGCGCCTTGCCGCGCGCATAGGCCGTGGGCGAGGCGGCATCCGCGCCAATCGCGCTGACATGGACGAGGCTGGTCACGCCCTGCGCGGCGGCGACGCGGGCGATGGTGCCGGGGGCCTCACCCATCAACTTGTTGAGGTCGCCCGAGAAGGCTCCGACGAGGTTGACGACGTAATGCGCGCCATCAAGCGCGGCGGCGACGTGGTCCTCGCGGGTGATATCGCAGGGCATCAGCTGGAGCTGACCGAGATTGGCGAGCGGCTTCAGGCTCAGCGCCTTGTCCGGCGCGCGGCTGGCAAGGCGGACGCGCGCGCCGCGGGAGAGCAGGCTCTGCGCGACGTAATTGCCGATATAGCCGGTGCCGCCGAAGATCGTGACCAGCTGATCGGCCAAGGGGGAACGGCTTGGGGAGTGGGGGGAGGGCATTTGGGGGGTGCTCGCTCTGGGGTAAGGCCTCGTATGCGGCCTCGCCTTTGCGACAATGGCGCAGCGCAAGCAAGGGGTCTGACGCGCCGGATTGCGGGAGACTCAGGCTGCTCGCGGGATCAGCGGGAATGCATAGTGGGGTCAGCGGGGATCAAGAGCTGCACGGGCCGCACGCCTTGGGCCGGAACGACAGGATGATCGCGCGCCCCCCGCGACGCGCTCCGCCCTCCGCCCCCCTTCCGCCAGACCCCGTCCTCGAACCCTCCAGACCCCCGCTTAGACCCCCTTTGGGCCCCCCTAGACCCCGGTTAGACCCCGGTTAGACCCGCCGCATGAACACTGTTTCACGTGGAACATCCCGATCGTGGCAACCGACGAAGTTTGCATTGACAGCACCCCCACCCCGGGGCTAATCGCCCGCCCCTACCCAGCCTCCGGCAGCGATGACCGGAAGCGACCGTGCCCAGATGGCGGAATTGGTAGACGCACCAGCTTCAGGTGCTGGCGCTCGCAAGGGCGTGGAGGTTCGAGTCCTCTTCTGGGCACCAACGCACTCAAAAACAATATTAAATCGTCTCAAATACGGTCTTCGGATCGTGTTTGCTGCGATTCACGGATGCGGTTTGTGTCCGGAGGGGTGACACGTCGTGGGGATCGGCATTCCCTTGACGGCCGCTGCGCTGGAACCGGAGTTTGCGCGCAGGCACTGCGAACAGATCGAGCGTGTTGAACTGCGGAACCTCGGCGCGGATATCGGCTTCGTAGAACATTGAATGACCACCCCGCTCAATCGCCATTGCGGGGTGAGACCAAGGACGAAAGCCGCCTTGCGACCTTAGCCCTCTTCGCACAGGAGCGCCTGACCAGCAGCCTCAGGATTGCCCCGAGGCACACACCCTCGCCAACCCGGCCTAGACCCCCGCCAGAGCCGCTCAGGCCGCTGCCTGGGCTAGTCTTTCGCGGGTCTCCAACTCGCCGATGAGGGGGAGAAGCTCACTCATGTCAGGGCCGTGATCCATGCCGGTCAGCGCCTGGCGCAATGGCAGGAAGAGGGCGCGGCCCTTCCGGTCGGTGGCTTCCTTCAGCGCACCCGTGAGCTGCCCCCAAGGGTCTTGGCCCCAAGTCAGCAGACTCCCGGCCTTTGCAAGGAAGGCTTTGTCATCGGGCGTGAAGCCAGGCTGGATAATCGGCCCGGTAACCAGCCGCCACCACTCCTCAGCCTCGCCGACATGCGCAAGGTTGGGACGGATCGCGTGCCATCCTGCGGCATCCATCCCATCGGGCAGACGTCCCGCGACCGCTTCGAACGGCAGTTGATGGACGATCGCGGCATTGAGGCGCTCGAGATCCTCGTCGTCGAACTTCGCAGGGGCCCGGCCGAAGCTCGTCAGGTCGAAGCTGGAGACCAGCGCCGCCCGGTCCGCGATCGGCTCGACTGGCTGCGACGTGCCCAGCCGCGCAAGCAGCGCGATAATCGCCTCGGGTTCGACCCCGCTTGTCCTGAAGGCGTCGCAGCCGAGCGACCCGAGGCGCTTGGAAAGCTTGCCCTCTCGCCCCACCAACAGGGCTTCGTGCGCGAAGGCCGGCAGCCTTTTTGCTGCACTTCCTGCTGCATTGAAAGCTGCAGCAAAAAGTGCGGTAAAGATTTGTATTTGAACGGCAGTATTCGAAACATGGTCCTCGCCGCGCAGAACCTGCGTGATCCCCATATCGATGTCGTCTACGGCGCTCGGCATCATGTAAAGCCACGAGCCGTCGGCGCGGCGGATGACAGGATCGGAAAGCTGCGCGGGATCGAATTTCTGGGCGCCGCGGATGCCGTCCTCCCACGTGATTGGCTCGGCATGATCGAGCAGGAAGCGCCAGTGAGGGGCCTGCCCCTCGGTCTCCCTTGCCGCACGCTCGGCATCGGTCAGCTTCAAGCCAGCGCGGTCATAGATGGGCGGCAGGCCGCGCGAGAGCTGGATCTTGCGCTTGACGTCAAGCTCCTGCGCCGTCTCGTAACACGGGTATATCCGCCCTACGGCACGAAGTGCATCGAAGGCAGCTTGGTAGCGACCCAGCCGCGCCGACTGGCGTTCTTCGCAGTCCCAGTCGAGGCCAAGCCAGATCAAATCGGTGCGGATCGCGTCGACGAACTCCTCGCGACTGCGTTCGGCGTCGGTGTCGTCGATGCGCAGGATGAAGGTGCCCCCCGCTTGCCGCGCCATCATCCAGTTGTGGAGCGCGGTGCGGATGTTGCCGACGTGGAGTCGGCCGGTCGGCGAGGGGGCGAAGCGGGTGATGGTCATAGGCGACGCGGTAAAGCGCAGCCGCCCCGCCCGCAAGCGGTCACAAGCTGCGCAACTCGGCCGCAGTGAGCGCCAAGGCGCTCTCCCATAAGCGATGCGCGCAGAAGCGCGATACCACGATGCCCTCTGGCCAGCTTGCTCCGATGGGGCCTCGTTAAGGACAGATAGGACAGCGCACGCGCCGCATCTATAAATGATGCGAATGCGTCGCAATAGCTCAAATTAGCGCCCCACTGAGAGGCAAAGAAAAGCCCCGCCGAAGCTTGCGCTCGGGCGGGGCTGTTCGTGCCGTGAAGGCGAGAGGAGATTACTCCTCGCCGTCGTCACCCATGTCGGCTGCAGGCGCCGCAGCGGCCATTGCGGCCATGGCGGCCTTCATCTTCTCTTCCGAGCCGATCGCATCGGCTTCCGGCTCGGCTTCGCGCTGGCCGGTCGTGGCAAGCGCATCCTGCTGCTTCTTCCATGCAGCCTTCAGCGCGGCGTCACGGCTGTTGGCGGTGACGCGCAGGCGGTTCATGCCCGCGCCGGTGCCAGCGGGGATGAGACGGCCGACGATCACGTTCTCCTTCAGACCGATCAGGGTATCCTTCTTCCCTTCAACCGCCGCCTGCGTGAGCACGCGGGTGGTTTCCTGGAACGAAGCCGCCGAGATGAACGAGCGGGTCTGGAGCGAGGCCTTGGTGATGCCGAGCAGCACCGGCTTGCCTTCTGCGGGCTGCTTGCCCTTGGCGAGCTTGCCGTTGATCTCGATCATCTCGGCCAGATCGACCTGCTCGCCGGGCAGCAGGGTCGTATCGCCGCCGTCGGTGATCTCAACCTTCTGCAGCATCTGGCGAACGATCACCTCGATGTGCTTGTCGTTGATCTTCACACCCTGCAAGCGATAGACTTCCTGGATCTCGTCGACGAGATATTCGGCCAGCGCTTCCACGCCCATCACTTCGAGGATGTCGTGCGGGTTGGGCGATCCGGAAACCAGGGTGTCCCCCTTCTTCACGTAATCGCCTTCCTGCACGTCGATCACCTTGGTCTTGGCGATCAGGTATTCCACCGGATCCCCTTCCTCGGGAATGATCGCGATCTTGCGCTTGGCCTTGTATTCGCGGACGAATTCGATCCGGCCGGAGATCTTGGCGATGACCGAGACGTCCTTGGGCATGCGCGCCTCGAACAGTTCGGCCACGCGCGGCAGACCGCCGGTGATGTCGCGGGTCTTGGCGGCTTC
>JAIYAL010000084.1 GCA_027489095.1 Erythrobacteraceae bacterium | reverse complement strand
GACAAGCTGCCGAAGTTTGCCGAGGACAGCTTCTGCACCACCAACGGCCGCTGGCTCATCCCCACCAGCGAAGTCTCCCTCACCGCCAGCGTCATGGGCGAACTGCTCGATGAGGGCGCGCTGCCGATGCGCCTCACCGCGCTCACGCTGTGCTTCCGCTCCGAAGCGGGCGCGGCGGGGCGTGATACGCGGGGGTTCATCCGCCAGCATCAGTTCGAAAAGTGCGAGCTGGTCAGCATCGTGCGCCCTGAAGACAGCGAAGCAGAACACCAGCGCATGGTCCGCGCCGCCGAGACCATCCTCGAACGCCTCGCCCTGCCCTATCGCAAGCTGCTGCTGTGCACCGGCGACATGGGGTTCGGCGCGCGCAAGACCTATGACCTTGAGGTGTGGCTCCCGGGGCAAGGCGCTTACCGCGAGATCAGTTCCTGCTCGAACACCGGCGACTTCCAGGCCCGCCGCATGAACACCCGTTACCGCGTGGCGGGTGAGCAGAAGACAACCCAGTTCGTCCACACCCTCAACGGCTCCGGCCTCGCAGTCGGGCGCACGCTGGTGGCGGTGATCGAGAACTACCAGAACGCCGATGGCTCGGTGGCGGTGCCCGAGGCGCTGCGCCCTTATATGGGCGGCGTTACCCGCTTGGAGCCCGCCGCCTGATGCGCATCCTCCTCACCAATGACGACGGCATCCACGCCCCCGGCCTCAAGGTGCTGGAAGAAATCGCGCGGCAGTTCTCCGATGATATCTGGATCTGCGCCCCGTCCGAGGAGCAATCGGGCGCGGGTCACTCGCTCACGCTGACGCGGCCTGTGCGGCTGCAAAAGCTGGGCGAGCGGCGCTTCGCTGTCACCGGCACGCCGACCGATTCCGTGATGATGGCGCTGCGCACCGTGATGCCCGATGCCCCCGACCTGATCCTGTCGGGCGTCAACCGCGGCGCCAACCTTGCCGACGACATCACCTACTCCGGCACCGTCTCCGCCGCGATCGAGGGCGCGCTGGCGGGCATCCGCTCGGTCGCCTTCAGCCAGGTCTATGCCCGCGAAGGGATGGGCGATGACGTGCCCTTCGGCGCGGCGCGCGAGTGGGGGGCGAAGGTGCTCGCCCCTCTGATCGACGCGCCGATGGCGCCCCGCACGCTGATCAACGTCAACTTCCCCGCGCTCGCGCCAGAGGACGTGAAGGGCATCCGCGTCGTGCGGCAGGGGTTCCACGACTATTCGCGCGGCACCATCGTCGAGGGCCGCGATCCGCGCGGCTACCGCTATTTCTGGTTCGGGCTCGACCAGATCGAGCACACGCTCGATCACGGCACTGATCTGGAAGCGATCGAGGAAGGCTACATCGCGGTGACGCCCTTGCAGCTCGATCTCACCCACTATTCGACGATCGGCATTCTTGCCGAACGGTTCGCCTGACACTCACCCGCGGAACCACACGAACACACCCCCCATTGCCGCCATGCCAACGAGGAAGTGTCCGGCGTCGATCAGGAACAGCGCCAGCGGCTTCCTGAGGTAGAGGTAATTGATCCCGATCGCCGGGATCATTACGCCGCCAGCAAAGCCCACCGCCATCATCATCACCACGAAAGGCTTGGGATCGGTGCGGGCAATGAGGTGCCACAGCACCATCGCTATCAGCATTTCGAAGGCGAAGGTCAGGGCGAAGATCAGCGGCATGTTGCCGCTTTTGAGCTGGGTGTTCGAAAGCCCCGCCGCGCGCTGCCAAGGCACCGCAAAGATCACCCCGTACCACAGCGAGCCGACCGCGAAGAAGGCCAGCGTTCCGGCCAATACAGGCCACAGGGCAAAGTCGTTCATGTGGGTTCTCCGGCCATCATCGGCCATTCGAGTTCCAATGCCCCGTTCTCCGGCAGTGCGCGCCATGCATCGAGGAAGGCATCAAGGCCGTGCCGGATCGCGCCCAGCCGCTCGGCCACGCCTTCGGGCGGTGGCACAAGCGAGGCAGCCCAGGCGGGCTCGGCCATCGCCATGATCGCAGCGTCATCCGCGCCGCCGCTCCAGCTGGCCGCCTCGAAACATTCGACCAACCGCTCGGCCTGCACCAGTTCGACGATTTCGGGATCGGGCGTGCCGGCCCGTTTGGCGCTGGCATGGCCGCCTGTCGCGGCAAGTTCCTGCACCGCATCAGGTGCCATGCCGCTGGCAATGAGGCCCCAGAACCCGGCCTCCATCCCCAACTCGCGCTCGATGAAGAAATGGAACGCGTCGTGCGGATAGGGGCCCTTGCGGGCAAAACCGAAGTCGGCGCGCGAGCCATCGGGCCGCGTCACCGCGATCCGGTCACCGGACGTCCCTTTGGTGATGGCGATGCGCATGCGGCTGTGTAGCCCAATCGGGCGTGCGCCGGTAGGGGCTCGGCTGCACCGCCCCTTGCGCTAGATGACGTAAGCGAATTCCTCATCGCCCGGCGCTGGCTTGCGGCCGCGCATCTCCGCGTCGAGCTGCACCACGGTGCGGCTTGCGGTCTTGACGAACAGGCCGGGGACGGCTGCGTGGACCATGCAGGCAAGCCCACCGAGCGTCATCCGCCAGCCGAAGCTGAGCGCAGTGCGAGCATGCTCGCCATAGGTCTCGCCGATGGCGCGCGGGTGGTCTGTGAAGAGCTTGGCGATCATGCGCTCCCAATGCCCGCACCGGCCGCACTGCGTCAACCCTAGCGCTGCGCCCGCACACAGTGTAGGGGCGCGCCGCAATGAACACCGCCACCACCACCGCCCCAACGACCCTCCCCGACCAGAAGAAGATCGGTATGGTCAGCCTCGGCTGCCCGAAGGCGCTCGTCGATTCCGAACGGATCCTCACCCGGTTGCGTGCCGACGGCTATGCCTTCGCCGACGATTATGCGGGCGCGGACGTGGTGCTGGTCAACACCTGCGGCTTCCTCGATAGCGCCAAGGAAGAAAGCCTTGCCGCGATCGGCGAGGCGATTGCCGAAAACGGGCGCGTGATCGTCACCGGCTGCATGGGCGAGGAGGCAGACGCGATCCGCGCCGCGCATCCGCAGGTGCTCGCGATCACCGGGGCGCACCAATACGAGCAGGTGGTCGAGGCGGTGCACACCCACGCGCCGCCCTCGCAGGGGCCGTTTGTCGACCTGATCCCGCAGCCTGACATCAAGCTGACGCCGCGCCACTACAGCTACCTCAAGATTTCCGAGGGCTGCAATCACTCCTGTTCCTTCTGCATCATCCCGGCGCTGCGCGGGAAGCTTGCCAGCCGACGGGTCGACGCCTGCTTGCGCGAGGCGGAGAAGCTGGTCGCGGCGGGGACAAAGGAACTGCTGATCATCTCGCAGGACACCAGCGCCTACGGGGTCGATATCCGTCACGAACCGCGTGAGTGGAAGGGGCGGGAGGTGCGCGCGCACATGACCGACCTCGCCCGCGAACTGGGCGGCCTGCGCACGCCGGAAGGCAAGGCGCCCTGGGTGCGACTGCACTACGTCTACCCCTACCCCCACGTCGATCAGGTCATTCCGCTGATGGCCGAAGGGCTGCTGACGCCCTATCTCGACATCCCCTTCCAGCACGCCAGCCCCAAAGTGCTGAAGCTGATGCGCCGCCCCGCCAACGAGGCCAAGGTGCTCGAACGGCTCAAGAGCTGGCGCGAAATCTGCCCCGATATCGCGATCCGCAGCTCCTTTGTGGTCGGCTTCCCCGGCGAGACCGAGGAGGACTTCCAGTACCTGCTCGACTGGCTTGAGGAAGCGCAGCTCGACCGCGTCGGCGCCTTCCGTTTCGAACCGGTCGAAGGCGCGGCGGCCAATGCCCTGCCTGATCAGGTGCCCGAGGCGATCAAGGAAGAACGCTACGCCCGGATCATGGAAGTGACCGAGCGTATCAGCGCCGCCAAGCTCGCAAGCAAGGTGGGCCGCACGCTTGCCGTCATCATCGACGAGATCGGCGAGCCTGATGAAGACGGCGATATCGGCGCAAGCGGCCGCAGTCAGGCCGATGCGCCCGAGATCGACGGCGCGGTCTATCTGCGCAACGTGCCCACAACACTTGCCCCCGGCGATATCGTGCAGGCCACCATCGAAGACGCCGACGCGCACGACCTGTTCGGGGTGATCGCGGCGAGCGGGGCGGGCGCGCGTTAACCCCCGCCCCGCCCGCGTCCCCGACCGGGACGCGAGCTGGTTAACCGCTGGCAAGTTTGCAGCTAGCGCGGCATACTCATTTCCATGATCCGCGCCCTTGCTTTCCTCATCGCACTAACAGCGCTGCAAAATGCAGCCTCCGCCCAGACAACGCCTGTGCCCGCGGCCGCCCGCGCCGCAGAGGCCGCACAAGCGGTCGCGGCGCGCGCTTCCGGGGCCTTTGAGGAGGTCGATCCCGACAGCGCAGCGGCGCGAGGCGACGAGGCTGCGGCGGTCTATGCCGGCCTTCCGCCGCTCACCCGGGAAGCCGAAGCGCGCCCCGAGCCCACTCCCGAGCCGCGCGGGCCGGCGGTGCGAATGATCCCGCGCGAGGTGGTGCAGCCGCTTCCCGCGCCGGTTGTCGCTGCACCTCCTGCCCCGGTGATCGCCCCGGTCAGATTGGCCTCGCGCGATCCCTTTGTCATCAAGTCGATCCTCCCGATCGAGGGCTCGATCCGCTACGGCGACTGGTTCTGGGACGAAAGCGCCGCCCCCGGCACAGGCCAGCTCGTCATCACCGTCGACCTTGAGGCGCGCGTGATCAGCGCCTTCCGCGACGGGCATGAAATCGGCACGGCGGTGGTGCTGGTCGGCACGCAGGAACACCCAACCCCGCTCGGCAGCTTCCCGATCCTCACCAAGGAGCGGAACAATGTGTCCGAGAAATACAACGACGCGCCCATGCCCTGGACGCTGCGTCTGACCTGGGACGGGATCGCGATCCACGGCTCGCCAGTGCTGAACGGCTATGCGAGCCACGGCTGCATCGGCGTCCCCGACGAATTCGCCGCCCAGCTGTTCGCGGCCGCCAAGCGCGGGGACAAGGTGATCATCACCCGTGGCAAGATGATCGGCCTCGGCGACAAGGTGCTTTAGTTTCTTGGTCACCTAACGGTGGCGCAGACCTCCCGCGCCCCAGCGCGATCAGTTCACACAACGCGCCGGTTCGGGCCGGAAACGCCAGACCCGCATGGCCACGCCGACCTTCTCGACCCGCTCCACCCCCGGCACCGCCAGCACCCCGCCCAGCGACGCGTTCTCGCCCGCCCACAAGCGATCCCACGCCCGCGCCGCTTCTGATCGGGCGGCGCGGCCTCCGAGCGCGGCGATGATCCTGAGGATCGTCTCGAGTCCAATCACCCGCGGGACATTCGCGCAATAGGTGTAGCCGAGCCCGCCGGGGGCATCGGTATCGCGCATCACCATCTCGTGCCAGTCGAGCTCGGCATACCATTCGAGCGCCTGCCAGCCTTCCGCGAGGTGCGCGGCGCTGGCGGCGATCCGGACGGGATCGAGCCAGTCTGCCTCGGCAAGCCGGGCGCGCAGGCGGGCGCGGTCGAAGGCGGGGTTGGCGTTCGACGGATCCTGCACCGGCGTGATCCCCGCCGCCGCCACCAGCGCCTCAAGCTCCGCCTTGCGCCAGCCGAGCAGCGGGCGCAGCAAGGTGATCTCGCTGCCTTCGATGACGGTGCGGGCGCGCACCCCGGCGAGACCCGCCAGCCCGCTCCCCCGGTTGAGGCGCATCAGCAAGGTTTCGGCCTGATCATCGGCGTGGTGCGCGGTGGCGACCGCTCCCAGACCCGATTGCGCCGCCCAGCGCGCCAGTGCCGCATAGCGGGCATCACGCGCTTCGGCCTGCACATTGCCCGGAGCAAGCGTTACCGTGATCGGGGTGAAGGGAATTGCGCGTGTCGCAGCGATCCGTTCGACCAACGCGACCTCGCCCGCGGCCTCGGGGCGAAGCCCGTGATCGATACTGGCGACCGCGATCCGCCCCGGCAGGGCCTCAGCTGCCAGCAGCAGCAGCGCCAGGCTGTCCGGCCCGCCCGAAACCGCAAGGCCCAGCGGCCCGCCGCGCTCCGCCTCGGGCCAGAGCGCCGCAAGGTCGGCAGCGAAGCGCGCCCCACCTTGCGTCATCGCACTGCTAGCTGCACTTCACCTTGGCGCGGGTCGCCTGGTAATCGGTGGCGAGGCGTCCGGCGGCGACCAGCGGGTAGGTGTCGGCGAATTCGGCGAGCGCGATGCAAGCGCGCTTGGTGTCCTTCAACGCGATCATCGAGGCACCGAGGAAGAGCAGGCTGTCGGGCGCGCGCTCGCCAGCCTTGTTGGCCTGGTAATTCTTGAGGAACCAGCGCGCCGCGTCCTGCGGCATGTTGTCATCAAGAAAGGCGCGGCCCAGCAGGTTGCGACCATAGCTGATCTTGGCGTGGGACGGGTACTTCTCGACATACTTCGTGAGCTGTTGGCGCGCCTCGGGGAAGAACCCGGCGTTCCAGAGGCGGAAGCCGTAGGAATACTCGTCGTCGCCCACGTCGGTGGTCTGCGGCTTGGCAATCGCCTGCACCGCCGCAATGCGCGATGGGCTTGGCGCGGCGGACGTCGTGGCGGTGGTCGCAGGAGCGGTCGCGGCAGGGCTGGGCTTGGGTGCGGGCGTCGTGGCCGTCTGCACCGGCAGGCGCACCGGCGGGGTGGTTGCGGCGGGGGTTGTCGCGGCGGGAGCCGTCGCGACCGGCAGCGTGGCGACCGGCTCAATCGCGGGCTGACCGGGCGATGCAACCGCCGGCGCCGGGGACAGGGTCGCATTGGCCGCGGTCTCTAGCGCGATGAGGCGCTGTTCGAGCTGTGAGAGCGTGTTGGCCTGCTCCTCCGAGCGCGAGGTCAGCGCCTGCAATTGCAGCTCAAGCGCATCGAGGCGCACAAGGATGTCGGTCACCGCCGTGGTCGCCGGCGCGCCGGTCGTCGCGGGAGGGATGGTCGAGGCGGGGCCCTGTGTGCCCTGCGCGATCTGGGGCTCGAAGAACTTGCCGTCGCCGCCGGGGAAGACCTTGCGCTGCAAGGCGCGGACTTCGGCCTCGATCTTCTTCAGGCGGGCCTCTGCCGTGGCGGCGTTGTCCTGCGCGGCAGCAGGCGCAGCCACGGTCACGCCCACGACGCTCGCCGCGCCCGCCGCCATCAGCGCAGCGCCGGCGAGGCGCAAGGAAACGGTCTTCAGGGGGGTGGTCATGGCTGTCAGGCTCCCTGGATTGCGGGCACGCCTTACTGGCGCGCGCCACATGAACGCTTCCCGAATCCCTGCCGCCTGCCGCGCTGCAAGTCGAGAGCGGCAGACAGGTTCATCAACCGGAAAAACGGCCTAGGGGGTGCCCGGAGCCACCGCTTCGCCTGCCGGGGCGGCAGGCGCGGCGGGCGCGGGCGCCGGCGCGGCGGTATCGGCGGGGGCCTGCGCGGCGGGGCGACGCCTGGCAGGGCGCCGAACCGGCACGGTCTCGGTGGCAAGCGGGCTCGCTCCGGCTGCGGGAGCTGCGGTCGCTGCAGGGTTGCCCCGCGCCAGCAGTGCCGCCGCCGATACCGGCACGCCGATGATCGTCTCCGACCGCTCGGCGAGCCTTGCCACCGGTTGCCCACCTATCGTGACGGCGAGCGCATCGGGCCGGCCGGTATTGATGCGCGGATCGCGCGCCGCCGGGGGAACCTCCAGCGCCTCGCCCTGCTTCAAGGTGCGCTCTGTCAGGCGTTCGCCGCCCTCTTCATAGAGCCGCACCCAGATGCCGTCCTCGCTCGCGGTGAGCACCACCGGGCCGCTTGCCACCGGGGCAGGCGAACGCGCTGCCCCGACCGGGGCTGCGGCGCTGGCGGTGGGCTTTGGCGCGAGCAGCGAGGCGGGCTCGGCACCAGCGGCGAATTGGGTGCGGTAGTAGGCGAAGGCGCCGATCGCGAGGATCAGCACCGCCCCAGCCAGCGCCCAGGCAAGACCCGATGAGGGCAATCGCGCCGGATCGCCGGGCTCCATCGCGGAGGAGGGCACGGTGCGCCGGATCGACCCGTCGGAAAGCTCTGCGCGCACCAGATCGGCGATCTCGGCAGGGTCGAGCCCGACGGCCTTGGCGTAAGTGCGCGAGAACCCCATCGCATAGGTGCGCGAGGGCAGCTTTTCGAACTGCCCGCCCTCGATCGACTGGAGGTGGCGCAGCGGGATGCGGGTTTCGGCAGCGATGTGCGGCAGGTCGAGTCGCAGGGCCTCGCGCGCCGCGCGCAGCCGGTCACCGGGCCCGGCTACAGGCGTATCTGGCGCAATGTCGGCGCTGGTGGGGTCTTCGCTATCCATGATGGCCCGAGTTTTCCGCGCCTTCTTGCCGAGGCTTTTGTCTGAGTGAGAGATGGACTTGTCCGCGACCGGCACTCACCCGCCGGGGCCTGTCCTGTCAAGCGCCGCCTTAGCACACTGGCGTGTCCTGCGCACGTCTCTCCGCAAGACGGCCTTAATCATGCTCGATGTCGCGTGCATCAGCCCAGGCCGAGAGCTGATCGCGCAGGGACCGCTGCGGGCTGACGAGCCAGCCGTTCATCGCCGCGGTAAGCTCGGCAAGGTCGACCTTGCGCACCAGTTCCTTGATCGGGCCGACTGCCGCCGGGGTGATCGAAAGGCGGCGATAGCCGATCCCGAGCAGCGCGAGCGCCTCGAGCCGCCGTCCGCCCATCTCGCCGCACACGCCGATATCAACCCCGGAACCGACGCTGTTCTGCATCACGCGGCGCAGGAAGCGCAGGATCGAAGGGCTCAGCCAGTCGTAGCGTTCGGCGAGCTTCGGGTTGGCACGGTCGGCGGCGAACAGGAACTGGGTGAGGTCGTTTGTGCCGATCGAGAGGAAGGAGAGGCGCGGCAGCAGCATATCCAGCACTTCCGCGAGCGCGGGCACCTCAAGCATGGCGCCGAAATGGATCTGTTCGGGCAGCATTTTCTTCTGCGCGCGAAGGAAGGCGAGCTGCTCGTCGAACACGGTCTTGGCCGCGTCGAACTCCCACGGCTCGGAGACCATCGGGAACATGACATACAGCGAGCGTCCCGCCGCCGCCTCGAGCAGCGAACGCGCCTGGATCTTCATCAAGCCTTCGCGTTCGAGCGCAAGCCGCAGCGCGCGCCAGCCCATTGCCGGGTTTTCGTCCTGCGCGGCGATCTCGCTGGCGAGGTAGGGCACGGACTTGTCGCCGCCGATGTCGACCGTGCGGAAGATCACCGGCTTGTCGCCCGCCGCGTCGAGAACATCGCGGTAGAGCCGCGTCTGGCGCTCGCGCTGCGGCAGGGTGGCCGAGACAAGGAACTGGAACTCGGTGCGGAACAGGCCGACGCCATCCGCGCCGGTCATGGCGAGCGCGGTCATATCGTCCCTGAGCCCTGCATTCATCATCACCTGGATGCGCGTGCCGCAGCGGGTGAAGGGCTCGACATCGCGCAGCGAAGCATAGGCGGCCTGCTTCTCGCGCGATTTGGCGAAGCGCGTCTGGAAGACGTCGGCGACCTGCGGCAGGGGGCGGACGATGGCGCTGCCGGCGCTGGCGTCGAGCAGAATCTCGTCGCCCTCGCGGATGGTGGCGCGCACGCCCCCACCCTTGTCTTTGGCTATGCGGCCGATCACCGGCACGTTCATCGCGCGTGCGACGATCACGACGTGGGCGGTCAAGGAGCCTTCCTCGAGGATCACGCCCTTCAGCCGCCGCTTGTCGTATTCAAGCAGCTCGGCCGGCCCCAGGTTGCGCGCGATCAGGATGGTGTCGCGCCGCAGCCCCTGCGAGGCCGCCGTGCCGACCTGCCCGGCAACGATCCTGAGCAGCCGGTTCGCCAGATCCTCCAGATCGTGCATCCGGTCAGCGAGCAGCGGATCGTCGATCGCGCGCATCCGCATCCGGGTATGCTGCTGCACGCGCTCGATCGCCGCCTCGGCGGTGAGGCCGGCGTCAATCGCCTCGTTGATGCGCCGCGACCAGCCTTCGTCATAGGCGAACATCTTGTAGGTCTCGAGCACCTCCTCGTGCTCGCCGCCGATGCCGAATTCGGCCTGGCTGGCGAGCGTGTCGATCTGCTCGCGCATCTTGTCGAAGGCGCGGTAGACACGCTGGCGCTCGGCCTCGATGTCCTGCGCCATCACCTGCGTGATCTCGACCCGCGGCTGGTGATAGACGGCGTGCCCCGCGCCCAGACCCTTGACCAGCGTCAGGCCGGAAAGCGTCTGCGGCCCGGTCATCTCGGCGGTGAGGCCGAGAGCATCCTCCTCGTCGACCAGCTCGGCGTTGGCGATCAGCTCCGAAAGCACCATCGCGGTGGTCTGGAGCGCCTCGATCTCGACTTCTTCGTAGCGGCGCGGCTCGACATGCTGGACGCACAGCACGCCCACCGCGCGCTCGCGATAGACGATCGGCACCCCGGCGAAGGAGTGGAACTTATCCTCACCCGTTTCGGGGCGATACTGGAAGTCCGGGTGCGCCTTGGCCTCGGCGAGGTTCAGCGTCTCGACCTTCTGGGCAATCGCCCCGGTCAGCCCCTCGCCGATCGCCATGCGGGTGACGTGCACCGCGCTCTGGTTGAGACCGCGGGTGGCGAACAGTTCGAGCATCCCCTCACGCAGGAGGTAGATCGAACAGACCTCGCTCAACAGGCACTCGCCGATGATCTCGACGACCTGATCGAGCTTGCCCTGCGCGTGCATGCGCGAGGCCATCACCTCGGTGAGGCGGGTGAGGATCTGGCGGGCGGAGGCAGCTGCGGTCATACCTTAGCGGACTTATTCATTCCGCGCGGCAAATGCAAAAGGGCCAGATGCGAAATAGGCCGTATGCCCCACCGCAAAGCAGCCGCGGCCGCCTCCATCGCCTCCGGCGTCAGGAGCCGGCGATCTCTTCTTTGAGGCGGAGCTTCTGTTTCTTGAGGGACTGGATCGTCACGGTATCGGGTACAGGTCGGGCCATCTCGTCGCGCAGACGGGCCTCAAGGCCGGCGTGCTTGGTCTGAAGGGCGTTGAGGTGGGACACTGCGGTCGATGCCATCATGCGTTCTCCTAGCCTGCGGGGGAATACCCCCGATAAAGGCGACTCGGAACGATCGCGACCGAGCCGCAGGTTTCAGTGAAACCACAGGCAGAGTGACTTGCAAAGTGCGAACACATCCTTAACCGACGCATCGGTGCTGGACCGCGAGGAAGCGTGTACCGGGAGCCCGGCGCGCGGGCGGGCACGCGAACTGACATGCGGCGCGCGAAAACTGCACGAAGGCATCTTACAAACCCGCGCGGGAACGGGTAGCGGGGCCGTGCATTGGCGCGGCATCGGAATACAGCCGGGGGCACCGCCGGTATCGGGCCTTGCGCACAACGAAGGGATCAGGGGCTAACATGACCGAGCAGGAGCTACGCAAAATGCTCGAATTGCTCCGGACCGAGCACCGCGACCTTGACGCCGCGATCGCCGCCCTGACCGAAGCCGCGCGCGGCAGCGCTTCGGCCGACATGCTCCAGATTGCGCGGCTCAAGAAGCGCAAGCTGCGCCTCAAGGATCAGATCTCGATCATCGAAGACACGCTGTTGCCGGATATCATCGCGTGATTGCGCCGCGCTGACGCGCGAGCTGACCTCCAAGCGGCTTAAGGTAAACGCTTCGTCAATTCTGTTCCCGGAAGGGACGGATGGAAAAATTGCTTGGAAAGTAACCATAGTCATATGGCGACCGCGACCGCTGACGCGTAGTCTCGGCAGCATCATGGAACGCACTCCCAACCTATCGCGCCCGATCGTCGAAGCGCTCTACACCGAAGCCCTCGTACTGGCCGACGAGGTGCGCGCGGTGTTCGCCGCCGGCGTGCGCGAGCCGCTGACGGAGGAGGACGCCTTCGTGCGCCTCGCGCTGTCTACCGAGGGGCTCAAGACCACCACCCGCATGATGCACGTGCTCGCCTGGCTGCTGAACCAGCGCGCGCTGTTTTCAGGCGACCTCAGCGAGAGCCAGGTGCGCTTGCACGGCGCGCTGCCGCCAGACCGCGTCGCCGACGAGACGCAGCTTGCGCTGCTTGAGCCCGAAACCCGGGAGCTGATCGCCGATACCGAAAGGCTCCACCGGCGCATCGCCCGCCTTGATGAGGCTTGGCGCCAGCATCTGGAGGCAAGCTCTCCGGTGCGCGCCTTTCAGGACCGGATCGGGCGCGAATTCGGACGGTTGGGCTAGCCCCCTATTGCCGAGCCCATGTTTCACGTGAAACACCCGCGCTGACGCCAGTCTAGAGGGGGTCTAGAGGGGGTCTAACAGGGGTCTGGCAGCGGTCTAACGCGAGTCTGGCCGCATCTGGCACCGGGCCACAGCACAGCGCCCAAATCGGCCAGATCAAGCCGCTGCCAACGCCTTCTTCCACGCCGCCAGCCGCGCATCGCGCACTTCGGCTTCCATCTGCGGCTCAAACCGGCTGAGCCGCCCGCGCATCGCCTGCGCCGCGGTATCGAGATCGGGGTACATCCCCACCCCGGTTGCCGCCAGCATCGCTGCACCCAGCGCCGTGGTCTCGACAAAGCCGGGCCTCTCGACCGTCAGCCCCAGCATATCGGCCAGATCCTGCGCCATCCAGTCATTGGCCGCCATGCCCCCGTCAATCCGCAAGCTTTGCCACGGCGCGCCATCGGCGGTGAAGGCGGCGGCGAGGTCGTGGGTCTGGTGCGCCATCGCTTCCAAGGCCGCGCGCGCCAGTTCCGCCTTGCCGCTTGCAAACGAAAGCCCGGCGATCACCCCGCGCGCGTCGGCCCGCCAATGCGGCGCGCCCAGCCCGGACAGCGCAGGCACGATCACCACCCCGCCGCTATCGGGGATCGAACGCGCCAGCGCCTCGGTCTCCTCGGCGACAGCCACGATCCCGAGCGAGTCGCGCAGCCACTGGACAAGGCTCCCCGCGACGAACACCGAACCTTCGATCGCGTAGGTGCGCGTGCCCTCGATCTGGGTCAGCACCGTGCCGAGCAGGCGGTTGGTCGAGCGCGGGATGCGGCGCCCCTGACAGGTCAGCACGAAGGCGCCGGTGCCGTAGGTCGCCTTGGTCTGGCCGGGCGCAAGACAGGCCTGACCGATGGTCGCGGCCTGCTGGTCGCCGGCCAGCCCGGTGATCGGAATGGAGCGGCCCAGCAGCGCCGGGGCGGTCACGCCAAGCGGCCCGGCCATGTCGACCACACCCGGCAGGCTGGACAGCGGCACGCCGAGCAATTCGCACAGCTCCTCGTTGAACTGCGCGTCCTCCAATCCCATCAGCAGCGTGCGGCTGGCATTGCTCGCGTCAGTGATATGCGCCGCCCCGCCGGTCAGCTTGAACACCAGCCAGCTTTCAACCGTGCCGAACGCCAGCGTGCCGCGCTCCGCCGCCGCGCGCACTTCCGGCACATTGTCCAGCATCCAGCGCATCTTGGTGCCGGAGAAATAGGGGTCGAGCAGCAACCCGGTGCGCTCCTGAACCCCCGCCTCGTGGCCCGCCTCGCGCAGGGCGGCGCAGAAGGGCTCGGTGCGGCGATCCTGCCAGACGATCGCGTTGGTGAGCGGCTCGCCCGTCTCGCGGTCCCACGCCACCACGGTCTCGCGCTGGTTGGTGATGCCGATGGCAGCGATCATCGCCGCCCCGCCCGCCTTGGGGATCATCGCTTGCACACAGGCCAGCGTCTTGTCCCAGATCTCACGCGGATCATGCTCAACCCAGCCGCCTTGCGGATAATGCTGGGTCAGCGGTTCCTGCGCGCTTGCCACCAGCACGCCATCGGAAGCGAACAGGATCGCGCGGGTGGAGGTGGTGCCTTCATCAAGCACCAGAATGTAGTCGGCCATGATCTCCCCTCTCTCGGGGGTGACTTCTGCCACGCCGGACTTCATATGCAAGGCCATGGTCACTATCCCTCCCCAACCCTGGCCCACCGGCCTTGCCGAAGATGTCGAGCCGCTGGTGCGCCGCGTGCTTGCGCCCAATCCCTCGCCTTACACCTTCACCGGCACGCAGACCTATGTGGTGGGTGATCCGCAAGGGCCGGACTGCGCGGTGATCGATCCGGGCCCGAACGAGGCGGCGCATATCGACGCGATCATCGCCGCTGTGGCGGGTCGCAGGATCGTGGCGATCATGTGCACCCACACCCACCGCGATCACTCGCCTGCCGCTGCGCCGCTTGCCGCCGCGACGGGCGCGCCGATCGTCGGCTGCGCGCCCTTGGTGCTGGCGGTGGACGGCCCGCGATCGGATGAGGCCTTCGACCCCACCTATGCCCCTGACCGCGTGCTCGCCGACGGCGAAGGCATGCGCGGCACCGGCTGGACGCTCACCGCGGTCGCCACGCCCGGGCACACCTCCAACCACCTGTGCTATGCGCTGGAGGAGAGCGGCGCGCTGTTCACCGGCGATCACGTGATGGGCTGGTCAACCAGTGTCGTCATCCCGCCCGACGGCGACATGGGCGATTACATGGCGAGCCTCGACAAGCTTATGGCGCGCGAGGATGTGCGCTACCATTCGGCCCACGGCGCCGCGATCGAGAAGCCCCGCCAGCTGGTGCGCGGCATGATCGGCCACCGCCGCCAGCGTGAAAACCAGATCCTGCGCCTGCTGGGCGAGGCCGCGCGGCCCGTCAGCGGCTTCATCCCCGAGATGTACAAGGGCCTCGACGCGCGCCTGATCGGCGCGGCCGAGATGAGCGTGACGGCGCACCTTCTCGATCTCGAAAAGCGTGGGGCCGCAGCGCGCGCCAGCACTTCTGAGGGCGAGGTCTGGCGGGTGGTCTGACCGCTGCTCATCGCCCTGCGCTTGCGGGGCGGCCTGTTTCGTGATCAAATATCGCGGAATAGCGAGATGGGGGATCATCGCATGGCCACAGCAGCAGCTCCGCAACGCACGCCGGTTGAAGGCACGCGCTTCTTCACCATCATGGCCTTCGTCATGGCGGGCGTCATCGTCGCAGGCTTCTCGCTGAACCTTGCGATGGGCCGGTCAAGCTTCACGATGCCGGCCGCGTTCCATGTCCACGGCATGATCTTCATGGGCTGGCTGGGGCTCTATCTGGCACAGGTCGTGACCATCGCCAGCGGCCATGTCGCGCTGCACCGCAGCTTGGGCCGGCTCGCCTATGTGTGGATCCCGGCGATGATCGCAGCGGGGGCGATGATCATCCTGGTCTCGGTGCGCGGGAGCGGCGGGCCGTTCTTCTTTGCGCAGAACGAGTTTCTGATCAGCAATCTGGCCGGGCTGCTGGTGTTCGGCGGCATCGCGCTGTGGGCGCTCAGGGTGCAGCGTTATTCGGGCTGGCACCGGCGGCTGATGCTGGTGGCGATGAGCGCGCTGACGGGGCCGGGACTTGGCCGCCTGCTGCCGATGCCGCTGCTGATCCCCTATGCCTGGCCGATCGCGGTTTCGGCGAGCTTTGTGTTCGGCGCCATCGCGATTGCAGTCGATTGGCGCGCCAACGGCCGGGTGCATCCGGCCTATTGGTGGGGCATGGGGATCAATGTGGGCGCGTTCCTCGCCTCGATGCTGCTCGCCTATTCGCCGCTCGGGATTGCCATCACCGAGGCGGTGATCGCGGGCACGCCGGGGGCCGAGCGGCCGATGGGGCCGTTCCTCCCGCCCGGCTTTGCGATGTAGGCGCGCGCGGTTTTTCGCTCGAAAATCGCGGGCGCGCCCCTATATCGGCGGCTCCTGAGATGATGGGAACTGACCGATGAGCCTGCTGACCCGCAACCCCACCGGCGCCGACCTGCTGGCCGAGATCGACCGTCTCCGCAAGGAGAAGAACGCGGTGATCCTCGCGCATTACTACCAGACGCCCGACATCCAGGACATCGCGGACTTCGTGGGCGACAGTCTCGAACTCAGCCGCAAGGCCGCCGCGACGGACGCGGACGTGATCGCCTTTTGCGGGGTCAAGTTCATGGCCGACACCGCCAAGATCCTCAGCCCCCAGAAAACCGTGATCCTGCCCGACATGGACGCCGGGTGCAGCCTTGAAGACAGCTGCCCGCCGGACAAGTTCCGCGCCTTCCGCGAAGCCCACCCCGATCACATCGCGCTGACCTACATCAACTGTTCGACCGAGGTGAAGGCGCTCTCGGACGTGATCGTCACCTCCTCCAGCGCCGAGACGATCCTCGCCCAGATCCCGCCCGAACAGAAGATCATCTTCGGCCCCGACCGTCACCTTGGCGGCTACCTTGCCCGCAAGTTCAACCGCGAGATGCTGCTGTGGCCCGGCGTGTGCATCGTCCACGAGGCCTTCTCCGAGACCGAGCTTCTGAAGCTCAAGGAGCAATACCCCGGCGCGCCGATCGCCGCGCACCCGGAATGCCCGCCGACGATCATCGACCACGCCGATTACGTCGGCTCGACCAGCGGCATCCTGAAGTTCGCGCAGGAGTTCGAAGGCGACACCCTGATCGTCGCGACCGAGCCGCACATCATCCACCAGATGCAGAAAGCGCTGCCCGAGAAGAATTTCATCGGCGCCCCCGGCGCGGACGGCAACTGCTCGTGCAACATCTGCCCCTACATGGCGCTCAACACGATGGAGAAGCTCTACGTGGCGCTCCGCGACCTCTCGCCCCAGATCGAAATCGAGGAAGGCATCAGGCTGAAGGCGAAGCGCAGCCTCGACCGGATGCTCGAGATGGCGAGCGGGACTGTCGGGATGGGCGATTTGGGGAAGGTGCGGTTCAGCGGGGATTGAGGGCTAGGGAAGGCAAATAGCGCGGAGTGTTGACAGCCCGCAAAACGGGCGGATGAACAAGCACGAAGCCGCAGTCACCCTCGAACTTATAAAGGCAGGCCGCCCGATCCTGGCGCTGCTGGTCGTTATGATCGTGAAGCTGCCGTGGCGATACTTCACCGGCATAGGTTCTGTAGCCGCCCTAGGTGCCAGCTTGCGCTGGCATGACGCGGGGTGGGTTTGGCGCTTGCTTCCCTAATTCGTCACCCCAGCGAAGGCTGGGGCCTAGGGCGTCACGCGAGGATCTTAAGGTAGAGATCGTCCCAAGCCGGGTTCTGCGCTTCGATCGCGTCGATCTTCCACATCCGCTTCCATGCCTTCATCGCCTTCTCGCGGGCGATGGCATCCTCGATGGTCGGGTAGTGTTCGACATAGACCAAAAGATTGCAGTTGAAGCGTGAGGTAAAAGCGCCGCCTTTGCCTTCACGATGCTGCGTGATGCGGGCGGCGAGATCGCTGGTCACGCCGATATACAGCACGCCGTAGCGCTTGTTGGCCATGATGTAGACGGTGCCGCCGCGTTCCATATCAGCAGCTTAGCATATTGCCGCCCTAGGCCCCAGCGTTCGCTGGGGTGACGGATCACGCTTTCGCCCTGCTCACCGCCAAAGCCGCGCCCACCAGCACCATGCCCGCAATATCCATCCCCGACAAAACCTCGCCGAACGCCAGCCAGCCGTAGATCGAGGCGACCGCAGGCTGGGTCAGCAGCGCGAGGCCCACCACCAGCGGCGGGAAATATTTGAGCGAGAACACCATCAGCCCTTGGCCTACCAGCTGGCTGAGCACGAACAGCCCCACCACCGGCCCCCAATGCGTCGGCCACACCGGCTCGCCCAAGAGCAGCGCGATCACCAGCAGCACCGGGGCGCCGAAGATGCTCACCCAGACCAGCAGGCTCCACGATCCGAACTGCCCGCGCGCGCCCTGAAGGGTCAGCAGATAGACCGCATAAAGCAGCCCCGCCGCAACCGAGAACAGATCGCCGATCAGCGTTGCGTCGGAAATCTCGAGGCTCCGCCCCATCAGGATCGCCGCGCCCGCCAGCGCGAAGATGATCGCCAGCCACTCCAGCCGCCCGGGCAGCACCCGGTGCATGATGAAGCCCCAGAACAACAGCACGATTGAACCGGCATTGCCGAACAAAGTCGCATTGCCCAATCGGGTCATGCCGATGCCGATATGCCAGCTCGCCAGATCAAGCGCGAAGGTCACCGCCCCCAGCGCCACCAGCGCGAGGGTCTTGGCGCCCATCCCCGTCAGCCGCTGGCGGTTCGCCCGGGCCAGCAGCACCATGAAGGGCAGCGCGAGGAACAGCCGCCAGAAGCCCGCAGCAACCGGGCCGGTGTCGGCGACCCGCACGAACCACGGGCCGATCGCCAGCGCCACGTTGCCGCCGAACAGCGCGAGCAGCAGCAGCCATTGCGCGGGGCGTGCGCCCTCTAGCGGCGCCGCAGGAACAACTTCTTCTTGGGCCGCACCCTCATTTTCCATGCTTGCGCCCTAGCCTCGCTCGCCCCAAGTGGATAGCCAATCGAAACTGGTACCCAAGGATTACCCACATATGCACGACGCTCTGTTCCAGCCGCTCCAGATGGGCGCGCTCCATGCCAAGAACCGCATCCACATGGCCCCCCTCACCCGCGGGCGCGCGGCCGAGCCGATGTTCGTGCCCAACGAATTGATGGCGCTCTACTACCGCCAGCGCGCAGGTGCCGGCATGATCCTGACCGAAGCGACCGGCGTCAGCACCGAAGGCCTCGGCTGGCCCTCGGCCCCCGGCATCTGGTCGGACGAGCAGACCGAGGCGTGGAAGGCCACCACCAAGGCGGTGCACGAGGAAGGCGGCCTGATCGTCATGCAGCTGTGGCACATGGGCCGGATCGTTCACCCCTATTTCCTCGGCGGCGAGCCGCCCTTCTCCGCCAGCGCCACCACCGCGCCGGGCGAAGCGCACACGCCGACCGGCAAGTCGCCCTATGCCGAGGCGCGCGCCATGACCCATGAGGATATCCAGCGCACAATCGGCGACTATCGCCGCGCCGCCGAAAACGCGAAGAAGGCGGGCTTTGACGGCGTGCAGCTGCACAGCGCAAATGGCTATCTGGTTGACCAGTTCCTGCGCGATGGCACCAACCTGCGCACCGATGAATATGGCGGCTCACCGGAAAACCGCACGCGCTTCATGCGCGAAGTCCTGGAAGCCCTGATTGACGTGTGGGGCGCAGACCGCGTCGGCATCCGCCTCTCGCCCAATGGCGATTCGCAAGGCACCGATGACAGCAACCCGGCGGCGACCTTCGGGGCGGCGGCGAAGGTGTGCGAGGAACTGGGCCTTGCCTTTGTCGAACTGCGTGAACCCGGCCCCAATGGCACCTTCGGCCAGACCGACGTTCCCAAGCAGAGCCCGCTGATCCGCCAGATCTACACCGGCACGCTGATCCTCAATTCGGATTACACGGCGGAAGAAGCCGTGGCCGACGTGACCAGCGGCAAGTGCGACGCGGTGAGCTTTGGCCGCCCCTACATCTCCAACCCCGATCTCGACAAGCGGATCGCGGCGGGCGCGCACTGGAACCCGAACAAGGACGTGCCCAAGAGCTGGTACTTCCCGATCCCCGAAGGCTATGTCGACTATCCGACGCTCGCCGAAGAACAGGCCGAAGCGGCGGAGTAAGGCTGCGAACTAGCCTGCGGGCTGGGCTTGAGGGGCCGGAGCGGCAGAAGCCGCTGCGGCCCCTTCGCTTGTCGGCGCAGCGCCCTCGATCCCTTCAGCCGGCGTTACTTCAGGCTGCTCGCCATCGACATCGCCCACCGGCGCTGCCTGGCGCGGCGCAAGCGGAGCTTCGGACTTGAGCTCCCCCAGCGGTATCATCGCGTCGCTGACCGACCCGGCGAGCACCTCGCCCGAGGCCTCTCCGCCCTGCTTGGCGGGCGCGGCGGCCTCGTCACCGCAAGCGGCAAGCGCAAGGCACAGGGCAAGGCCAATGGAAGGGGACACGAAGCGTTTCATTTGCACGCTCTTTTCGCTGCCGCGTCCAAGGCGTCAAGGAAATCGTCATGGCACGCGATCAAGGCCTCGTCCCATTCCTCGGATGAAACCGTGAGGCCGAGGCGCGCAAGGCTGGTAACGCCGTACTCGGCGATCCCGCAGGGCACGATCCCGCCGAAATGCGCAAGATCGGGGTCGAGGTTGACCGAAAAGCCGTGCATCGTCACCCAGCGCCGCACCCGCACGCCGATCGCGCCGATCTTGGCTTCGCGCCCGTCGATGTCCTTCGTCCAGATGCCGACCCGGCCCTCGGCGCGCCAGCTTTCCACCCCGAAGGAACGCAGCGTGGCGATCACCCAGCCTTCGATTGCGTGGACGAAGCAGCGCACGTCCTTGCCGCGCTCCGCGAGGTTCAGCACCAGATAGCCCACCCGCTGGCCCGGCCCATGATAGGTGTAGCGCCCGCCGCGCCCGGCTTCGACCACCTCGAAGCGCGGGTCGACAAGTTCGGCAGGATCGGCGCTGGTGCCGGCGGTGTAGACCGGCGGATGTTCGAGCAGCCAGACCAGCTCGGCCGCCTCGCCAGCATGGACGGCGGCGTTGCGCGCCTCCATTTGCGCCAGCGCGGCGCTGTAGGCCACAGGCAGGCTCTCACGCCGCCATTCGATCGGGAATGCAGCCCCAAGGGCCGGAGCAATGCTTGCCATGGCGCAGCGGTGGGGGCATTGAGCGCCGAGATCAAGAGGCGATTGCGCAAGCCGCAGCGTCTGCAAGAAGGGATCGCGTCATGGCAAACCACAAGCTCGATATGGGACGGGCCTGGACACAGGCGACCGGCATGATCGGCGCCAACCGCGATCTGGTGAGCGTGCTGGCGGGCATTTTCCTGTTCCTGCCGCTGTTCGTGATCATCTACGCCCTGTTCACCAGCGGCATCGACTTTTCGGGTGGCGGGGGCGAACCCGATCCGCAGAAGCTCGCAGCCCAGATCAACGCCTTCCTGATCGAAAAGTGGTGGGCGCTGCTAATCGTCGTGATCGGCCAGATCTGCGGCGGGATCGCGATCCTCGCGCTGCTCGGCGATCCTCTTCGCCCGACCGTGCGCGAGGCGCTGGAAAGAGTGCCGCGGCTGAGCCTGCCGGTGATCGGTATGCAGCTGCTGGTCGGCCTCTTCACGCAGGCGCCCTCGCTCATCAGCAACGTCCTGCCCGCGGCGAGCCTCGTCACCCTGCCGGTGACGCTTTACCTGACGGTGAAGTTTTCTCTGGCGAGCGCGGTGATCGTGCTCGGCCGGCAAGGCAATCCCGTCACGGCGATGCGCCGTTCGTGGGCGCTCACCAAGGGCAACTCCTTCCGCCTCTTTGCGTTCTTCGCCGCGCTGATCGTGCTGTCGATGGTGATCGGCCTGATGTTCATGCTGATTATCGGCCTGATCCTTTCAGCGCTCGGCGAATGGGCTGCGGTGATCGGCAACGCGGCCTTCTTCGCCGTGCTGCTGACGGTCTTCTACACCGTCTCCTACGCGCTAACCGCAGCGATCTACCGCCAGCTGTCCGAACCTCTTCCCGAAGTGGAAGCGGACCTCTTCGCTTGAGGCCGCACGCACGATCATGGCCGAAACCGATCCTGCCCTGAGCCCCGAGCGAGATCCCGCCACCGCCTCCCTGGCGGGCGCGATCCCGCCGTCGCGCATGGCGCTGTTGTTCATGGTCATGCTGGTGACGGCGGCGGGCAACACCGCGATGCAATCGGTGATGCCTTCGATCGGCACCGCGCTGAAGGTCGAGGATGTGTGGATCAGCCTCGCCTATAGCTGGTCGGCGCTTTTGTGGGTGGTGTGCGCGCCGTTCTGGGCGCGGCGTTCGGACAAGCGCGGGCGCAAGGCGATGATGGCGCTGGGCCTCGCCGGCTTCATCACGTCCTTCGTGCTGTGCGGCGCGGCGCTGTGGGCGGGGCTATCCGGCTGGCTCGGCGCCTTCTGGACGCTGATCGCCTTTGCTGCGGCGCGCAGCCTCTATGGCGGTTTCGGCAGCGCCGCGCCCCCGGCGGTGCAGGCCTATGTCGCCTCGCGCACGCCGAGAGCGACCCGCACCCAGGCGCTTTCGCTGATCGCCTCGAGCTTCGGATTGGGCACGGTGATCGGCCCGGCCCTCGCCCCGCTGATGGTGGTGCCCTTCCTTGGCCTTGGCCTCACGGGGCCGTTCCTGTGCTTTGCCGCAATCGGCGTGGTTGCGCTTGTCCTGCTGCGCCTGCGCCTGCCCGATGACGAACCGCAATATGCCGCCAGAGGCCAGGCGGTGGCCTATTCGAGCGGATCGGGCGCGCCGGTCGATCCGCAGGAGGCGTCCGAAGCCGAGGAGCTCGCCGAACCGCCGCGCCTTTCGTGGCGTGATCCGCGCCTGCGGCCGTGGGTCTTCGCTGGTCTGTTTGGCGGTCACGCGCAGGCGATGGTGCTGGGGATCTCGGGCTTTCTGGTGCTCGACCGGCTGGGCCTGCGCGATAGCCCCGCGGATGGCGCCGGGCCGGTGGGCCTTGTGCTGATGAGCGGCGCGATCGCGACGCTGCTGGCGCAGTGGGGCCTGATCCCGCGCTTCGATCTTGGCCCGCGCGCCGCGACCTTGTGGGGAATCACCGCCGCTGCGGTCGGCACGGTGATCCTGGCGGTGGCGGGCGATCTCCACCTGATCGCGCTGGGCTATGCCATCGCATCGCTGGGCTTTGGCCTGTTCCGCCCCGGCACCACGGCGGGCACTTCGCTCGCGGTTACCCGCGCCGAGCAGGGGCAAGCATCAGGCATCGTCGCCTCGCTGGCGGGCGCAAGCTACATCTACGCGCCGGCGCTGGGCGTGTGGCTGTATGGCCATTCGGACTGGCTCGGCTTCGGACTGATCGTGATGCTGTGCCTGATCGTGCTCGTGCACGGCTGGTTCCGGCTGCAAGACGACCGCGAGCTGACGCGTTCTTGATGGCGCGCCCGCATCCGCGTGGCCTCGCGGCCGCGTGCCGCGACCGGACATAGCCAGGCCTATAGAATTTCCAGAACCGTATCCTGAGGCCGACACAGCCGAACACCCTTGTCGGTCTCTACCAAGGGCCGCTCGATCAGGATCGGGTCAGCCGCCATCGCCGCCAGCACGGCTGCGTCGTCGGCTTCAGTAAGCCCGCGCTCTGCCGCATCGGTGCCGCGCAGGCGCAGGCCTTGGCGTGGTGTGATCCCGGCATCGCGGTAAAGCTGCGCGAGCTTGTCGGGGCCAGGCGGGGTCTTGAGATACTCCACCACCGTCACATCGACCCGGGAAAGGTTCTCGAGGATCGCCAGCGTCTTGCGCGAAGTGCCGCAAGCCGGGTTGTGCCAGATCGTCGCCTTCATTGTCGCCAATCCTATTCGCTCTGCGGCACGCGCAGCGCGGGCACCGCCTTGGCCGCATCCTCGGGGCTGATCCCGGGCGCAGGCGCCGCGCTGATGCGTTCCTGCCGCTGCGCCACGCGGCCCGCCTGTTCGACCGCCTTGATCAGCCGCGGATAGACCCCGCAGCGGCAGATGTTCGGGATGCCCGCCTCGATATCGGCGCGGGTCGGCGCGGGGTTGCGCATCAGCAGGGCGGCGGCCGAGATGACGATGCCGGGGGTGCAATAGCCGCACTGGATCGCCTGCTGCGCCACCATCGCCTGCTGAACCGGATGCGCGCGGTCGCGGCTCAGCCCTTCGATGGTGGTGATGATCCGCCCCTCGGCCTCGGCGAGCGTGATCGCACACGATCTGAGCGCCACCCCGTCAACCAGCACCATGCACGCGCCCGAGCATTCCGGCCCGCCACCACACGCCTTGGTGCCGGTCAGGTTCATCGCCTCACGCAGCGCGTAAAGCAGCGGGATGCGCGGATCGAGGTCGAATTGGACCGGCCGCTCGTTGACGGTCATGCGCGACATCGTGCGGCCCTCTTAGTGGCTTACTGGCGCCAGCTGTCGTCGATCTTGTCGATCCGGCGCTTCCACGCCTCGAAATCGAACATTCCCGCGCCGCCCTGCCCGCTCATCACCGACAGGTCGCGCTGGTGGACATCGACCACCTCCTGCGGCACGAGGATCGGATCGCCCATGCTCAGCGCCGCCACCTGGATCTCGCAGGCGCGCTGAAAGGCCCACATCTTGAGGAACATCCCCTGGATGGTGCGGTCCATCACCACCGGGCCATGGTTGCGCAGCATCAGGATGGTGTGATTGCCGAGGTTCTTGACCAGCCGCTCGCCCTCTTCGGCGCGCACCGTGACGCCCTCGAAATCGTGATAGCCGATCTGGCCCTGGAAGTTGCAGGCGTAGAAATTGATCGGAAGCAGGCCATCCTTGTGGCTCGCCACGGCCATCGTCGCGGTGGTGTGAACATGGCAGATGGCATCCGCCCGCCCGCCCAGATGCTTGTGGAAATAGGCGTGCTGGGTGAAGCCCGCCTTGTTCACCATGTAGGGCGACCCGCCGACATTGTTGCCCTCGACATCAATCTTGACGAGGTTTGACGCGGTGACTTCGCTGTAGAGCAGGCCAAAGGGGTTGATGAGGAAGGTATCCTTCTCCCCCGGAACCTTGAGCGAGATGTGGTTGTAGATCGATTCCGACCAGCCGAGGTGATCGAAGATGCGGTAGCACGCCGCCAGATCGAGCCGCGCCTGCCATTCTTCCTTGCTGCACTCGATACCGGGCTTGAGTTGGGTTGCCATCAGCCATTCCTCTTACGTCTGTCGTTGCCTTCGCTATCGCATGGGCAGGGAATGCTTTGCAAGCCGCGCGGCCTGCCGCTAGGCCGTGGGAACGATGAATGCGCCCGCCCTTTCTTCTGCCAGACTGGTCAGCGGCAGCATCCCCGGGCATCTCGTCAGCCAGACGCTCCCTGCGGTCATCGGCGTCGCCGCGATCATGTCGATCGGGATCGTCGATGCCTATTTCATCGGACAGCTCGGCAGCGAGCCGCTGGCAGCGATTGCCTTCATCTTCCCGGTTGCGGTGTCGAGCACGTCGCTGGGCGTGGGGGTGATGGTCGGGATCAACTCGGTGGTCGCTCGTGCCCTGGGCGAAGGCGACCACGCCAAGGCGGCCCAGCGCGCCAATTTCGGGATCGTCTTCGCTGTCGCCTGTGGGCTGGTGATGGGCCTCACGCTGTGGGCGCTGATCGACCCGATCTTCACCGCCATGAACGCGCCCGCGCACCTTATGCCGCTGATCCGCGCCTATATGACGCCTTATGCGATGGGCTTCCCGCTCAGTCTTGCGATCATGGGCTTCAACGGCGTGCTGCGCGGACAGGGCGAGGCCAAACGGACGAGCACCGTCTCGATCACCTATGCCGCCGCCAACTGGGTGCTCAATCCGCTGCTGATCATGGGCGGTTTCGGGTTCGAAGGGCTGGGCATCGCGGGATCCGCCTATGCCACGGTGATCGGCTGGGGGATAGGGGTGCTGACCGCCTTGTGGCTGCTGCGCGGCACGTCCTTGCCGCTTGACCTTGGCCTGCTGCGGCATTGCAATCTGGCGGGGCCGGCCAAGGCGATCATCCGGGTCGGGCTCCCAGCTGCTTTCTCAAACGCGATCAACCCCTTGGGGCTGTCGATCCTGACCGCGCTGGTGGCGCTCGAGGGCGAGGCGGCGGTCGCGGGCTTCGGCGCGGCGGGGCGCCTCCAGAGCTTCGTGATCGTGCCCTTGCTCGGCCTGTCGGGCGCGATCGGGGCGATTGTCGGGCAGAACTGGGGGGCGGGCCGGATCGACCGGGCGCGCGAGGCGGTGCTCTACGCGGGCGGGTTCTGCATCGTCTGGGGGCTGATCGTTGCGATCGGCGTGATGGCGGCGGGGCAGAGCTTCGCGCGGGTCTTCACCTCCGACCCCGCCGTGGTCGCGGAATTCGACCTTTACCTGCGGATCGCGGCTTGGGGCTATGCCGGCTTCGGGCTGCTGATCGTCGGCAATGGCATCATGAATGCGGTCGACAAGGCAGGATTTGCCCTCGGCCAATCCATCGCGCGGGTGTTCCTTGTGATGCTCCCCGTCGCGCTGGTGCTGCGCCCTTCGATGGGCTCCTCGGCGATCTACACGGCAGAGCTTGCCGCCAACCTGTTTGGCGCGATCTCGGCGGTACTGCTGGTGCGGCACATCTTCGCCAGGCAGGCCCCAGCCTCCGCCACCGGAGCATCCGTGCGCTAGCTGGTTGTTAACCAACCCTGCCGCATAGCCACGCCCGAAAGGCGGCAAGAGGGTGCGCTTCTGATGGATGATCTGCTGGCGGATTTCATCGCCGAGACCCGCGAGATGTTGGAGGCGTCCGGCGGCGAACTCGTCGCCTGGGAGGCCGATCCAACCGATCGCGCGCGTCTCGATACGATCTTCCGCTTCGTCCATACGGTGAAGGGCAATTGCGGCTTCTTCGATTTCCCGCGCCTCGCCAGCCTCAGCCATGCCGCTGAGGATGCGCTCGCCGATTGCCGCGCCGGACGCCGCGATCCCGACCAGCAGCTCGTCACCGCAGTGCTCGCCATCATCGACCGGATCGCCGCGATGATCGACGCGATCGAGGCGAATGAACCCATCGACGAAGGCGACGACGAAAGTCTCATCGCGATGCTGGATGTTTCACATGAAACACCCCAAACCGGGGGTCTGGAGGGGGCCTGCGAGGGGTCTAACCCGCCTCTGCACGCCCCTGCGGCGGCGCTACTGGGGTCTAACGATGAGCCGAACGCCCCCCAGCGCCGCGCCGATCCCGCCGCGGCACAACGCACCATCCGTCTGCCGGTCGAACTGCTCGACCGGGTGATGAGCGGCGTCTCGGACATGGTGCTGGCCCGCAACGATCTCGCCCACCGCCTGCGCCAGGCGGGCAACCAGCCGACCATCGACGGGCCCTTCGAGCGGCTCACCACGATCCTGACCGACGTGCGCGACGCGATCACCCGGATGCGGATGCAGCGCATCGAGACCCTGTTCGGCGCGCTCCCCCGGCTCGTGCGCGACCTGTCGACCGAGCTCGGCAAGCAAGTGATGATCGATCTTGACGGCGGCGATGTCGAACTCGACCGCGAGATGATCGAAACGATCCGCGATCCGCTCACCCACATCATCAGGAACGCCATCGACCACGGCATCGAAGGCCCTTCGGCCCGCCTCGCCGCCAGCAAGCGCGAAATCGGCCTGCTTGCCATCGCCGCGCGGCAATCGGGCAACACCATCAGCATCCTCATCAGCGACGACGGGCGCGGGCTCGCCGAAGAGCGCATTGCCGCCAAGGCGGTCGCCACCGGCCTCATCACCGCCGCCGAACGCGCCGCGATGAGCCGCGAGCGCATCCTCAACCTGATCTTCGAGCCCGGCTTCTCAACCGCCGAGACGGTCAGCAACGTCTCGGGCCGCGGCGTCGGCCTCGACGTGGTGCGCCAGAACCTCGAGAAGGTCGGCGGCTCGATCCGCGTCACCAGCACCCCGGGCAAGGGCACTGCCTTCACCCTTCACATCCCGCTTACCCTCTCGATCATCGCCGGTCTTACCGTCGAAGTCGCCGGCCACCGCTTCGCGATCCCGCAGAGCTATGTCGAGGAGATCGTCCAGGCCTCCTCCCAGGCGCTCGATTTCACCCGGATGGGCGAGACCGCGCTGGTCACCTTCCGCGGCAACCGCGTGCCCTGCCTGATGCTCGGCGAAGTGCTCGGGCTCCCGGCCTGCCCGGTCGCCGCCAAGGAACCCACCCTCGTGATGCTGCGCCTCGCCAGCGGCGATCTCTTCGCGCTCGCGGTTGAGGGCATCCACGGCCACGGCGATCTTGTCGTCAAGCCGCTTGCGCCAGCGGTGATGAAGTCCGGGCTTTATGCCGGATCGACCCTGCTTGACGATGGCCAGCCAGTGCTGCTGCTCGACGTCGCCAACATCGCGGCCGGCGCCGACCTCGTCTCCGACACCCGCACGCGCGTGCTCGGCACGCTTGGCGACAGCGCCGCCGAGGTGGCCAAGCAGGCCGATCGGGCCATGCTGTTCACCGATTTTGCCGGACGCCGCTCGGCGGTGCGGCTCGAACTCGTCCAGCGCATCGAGACCGCGCCGATCACCGCCATTGATCGCTCCGCTGCGCGCCCGCGCGTGGTCATCGACGGGCTGATCCTGCCGCTGGTCGGCCTGCCCGACACCCCACTGACCCAGAACCGCGTGCGCCTGCTGCGCCTGTCCGACGGGGCCTGCGAGCTGCTCTTCGCGGTGCGTGAGGTAGAGGACGCGGTCGAACTGACCGAGGACTTGCACGCCGTTCCGGAAGACCCGCTCGCCGAAGCGATCACGCTGATTGCAGGCCAGCCGGTCACGCTGGTGGACGCACATGAACTTTTCGCCCGCCACGGCGAGCCGCCGCTTGCCGCCGACCGCCCGCGCTGCACCCTGCCCGAGAGCGAATGGGCGCGCACCATCCTCGCCCCGCTGGTTACCGCCGCGGGTTACGATATCGTCCCTGCCAGCGAGGCCGGGACGGAGACGCTCGGCATTCTGTTCGACGATGTCTACGAAGTTGCCGAGGCGCTCGGCCGCCCGCTTCCGCAACAGGTGATCCGCCTGCGCGACCAGCCCGATGCACCCACGGGATGCGAGACGATCTACCGCTACGACCGCGAAAGCCTGCTGGCAGCGCTCGCCGCAGCCAGCCGCGCGGCGCTTCAAGCCAAGGGAGTTGCCGCATGATCGGACAACTGCTCGTCGTCGCCCGGATCGCGGGGCGCGCCTGCGCGCTCTCGGCGCTCGACGTCAAATCGGTGATCGAGATCGGCACCGTCACCCCGATCCCGCGCGCGCCGGCGTGGATCGCCGGAATCACCGCGCTGCGCAGCCAGGCGCTGACCGTGATCGATTGCCGCCGCGCGATTGGGTTTGGGATCGGCCTGCCGGGAAGCGAGTGGCCGACCGACCACCGCGCGATCGTCGTCGCGGAAGGGGGCCATTCCTACGCGCTGCTCGTCGATGTGATCGAGGACATCACCACCGGCGCCAGCGATGCAGGGCAGGTGCCGGGGGGCTTCGGCCCCGAATGGTCACGCATCGCCACCGGGATGATCGAGACCATGGCCGGGCCCGCGCTGCTGGTCGATCTTGCCGCGCTGCTCGCCGGGCCGGATACCGCCCATCGCGAAATCGAGGTTCTGGTTTAATCCAATCCTTACCATCTGGCCCTTAGGTTCGTGCCGCAACCGCAGGACAGCCCATGAAAACATGCCTGATCGTCGACGATTCCCGCGTCATCCGGAAGGTTTCGAGGCACATTCTCGAGACCCTCGGCTTCGCCGTTGAAGAGGCCGAGAACGGCAAGCTTGCGCTCGATGCCTGCGAGGCTGCGATGCCCGATGTGGTGTTGCTCGATTGGAACATGCCGGTGATGACCGGGATCGAATTCCTCGTCCAGCTGCGTGCCCGCCCCAACGGCAGCAAGCCCAAGGTGGTGTTCTGCACGACCGAGAACGACGTCGCGCATATCCGCCAGGCGATCCAGGCCGGGGCGGACGAATATGTGATGAAGCCCTTCGATCACGAGACGTTGCAGATCAAGCTGCAGCTCGTCGGGTTTGCGTGAACCACCCCGCCTCCCTGCCACGTTCTGCTAGCGCCCCCGCGACGTCTGCGCGTCCGTTCGCGCATCCCGGCGCCGCAGCAGCGATCCGGGTGATGGTGGTTGACGATTCGCTGACTGTCCGCACGATCTTCAAGCGTATGGTCGAAAGCGATCCCGCGCTGGTGATCGTCGGCACCGCTTCGAGCGCCGAGGGCGCGATCGCGCAGCTCGCCGCCGCGCCTGCCGATGTGGTGCTGCTCGATCTGGAAATGCCGGGGATCGGCGGGCTGGATGCCCTGCCGGCGATCCTCGCGACACCGGGCAACCCGCAGGTGCTGGTGGTCTCCTCGCTGACCATGGACGGCGCCGAACACACCATGGCCGCGCTCCAGATGGGCGCCGCCGACACGCTGGCCAAGCCGCGCCCCGGCGGCTTCACCGAGGATTACCGCGCCCAGTTGCTCGGCAAGATCCGCGCGCTCGGCACGCACGCGCCCGAGGGTGAGGCCGAAAGCCTGGTCGCGCCTGCGCGCCGGTTGCCCGAACCCTCTTTCGCAAGGCCGGGCCTTGCCCGCCGCACGTGGCGTCCGCAGGCGGTGGCGATCGGCGCTTCGACTGGCGGGATCCATGCGCTCGGTCTGATGCTGCGGCGATTGCCGCGCGATTTCGACGTGCCGCTGCTGGTCACGCAGCACCTGCCGGCCTCCTTCATCCCGGTTTTCGCGCGGCAGGTCGAGGCCGCCTGCGGGCGGCCCGCCGACATCGCCGCTGATGGCCTCGTGCTCACGCCCGGCCGGATCGTCATTGCGCCGGGCCACGGCCATATCGTGGTGCGCCGCAAGGGCGCGCCCGGAGCGTTTGGGGGTCTGGTGGTCGAAATCAGCAGCGCGCCTGCGCCAAGCGGCTGCCTGCCCTCGGTCGATCCGATGCTCTCCAGCCTCGCCGAGGCCTGCGAGGGCCGCGCGATCGGGGTGATCCTCTCCGGCATGGGCCGCGACGGCGCGATCGGGGCCAAGGATCTGGTCGAGGCCGGCGGCGCGATCTTCGCGCAGGACGCCGACAGCAGCGCGGTGTGGGGGATGCCCGGCGCGGTCGCGCGGGCAGGGCTCGCCAGCGTCATCGCTCCGCCCGAGCGGCTCGGTGATGCGATCATGACCCAGGCCGCCGCGCCCGCCGTCCCATTGGTGCGCCCGTAATGGACGCAAGCGAAGCCTCCCACCAGATCATCGCCGATCTGCTCGAAGCGCGCACCGGCCAGCATCTCACCGAAAGCCGCCGCTGGCGCGTCAACTCGGCGCTCGCGGGGATTTTCCGTGCGCATGGCATCTCCAATGTGGACCAGCTCGTCTGCCTCCTTGCCTCGCCACCCGCAGGGCCCGAAGGCGCCGACCTCGCGCAGGAAGTGGTCGAGGCGCTGCTCAACAACGAGACCTATTTCTTCCGCGACAAGCCGACCTTCGATCAGCTTCCCGCCGAGATCCTCCCCGAACTCCACCAGCGCCGCCGCGATGTGCGCCGCCTGTCGATCTGGTCGGCGGGCTGTTCGACCGGACAGGAGGTCTATTCGCTCGCCATGGTGTTTGCCGAACAGGCAGAGCGCTGGCAGGGCTGGACGATCGACATCCTCGGCACAGATGTCTCGCACCGCGCCATCAACGCGGCGCGCAGCGGCCTCTACAGCCCGTTCGAGGTGCAGCGCGGGCTTGGCGTCACGCAGATGCTGCGCCACTTCGACGAGACCCCGCGCGGCTGGCAGGTGCATGATGATGTGCGCTCGATGGTGCGCTTCCAGCAGCACAACCTGCTTGGCGGACAGCACCTCGGGCGCATCCCCTTCGACCTCGTGCTGTGCCGCAATGTGCTGCTTTATTTCGACCGGCAGGTCCGCCGCGAGGCCTTCGCCCGGCTTGCCGGCGCGGTCATACCCGATGGCTTCCTGATGCTCGGCGCAGGCGAGACCGCAGTCGGGCAGACCGATCGCTTCGTCCCCGCCGCGCGCCGCGCGAGCTTCTTCGTGCCGGCCATGGCGCCTGCCCTGACGGCGCTGCGCCGCTCGGCGTGAAACCGACGGTTCCGTAACGCTTCGCCTAAGGGTCTTAGGGGGCTGCGCTTTACCCTTCCTTAGCCGCTTCCCTTTAGGACGTTTTGGGCAACGCCTCACGTTTTCGGCGCGCGAACCGGGAAAAGCTTCATTGTGTTCAAGGTTAAGCAGCCCCTGCATCTGACCTCGGCGGGGCTCGCGGTGATCCCGATGGCGGTCTCGTGCGTCATGACCGGCGCGCTTGCGCTGGCGATGGTGCTGACAGGAAGCTGGGAGACCGGCTCCAAAAGCGCGCTGATGATCGTCGCCGTGCTGATCTATGCCACGGTGCTGGTGATCCTCGGGCGCAGCGGCATCGCCAATGTCCGCGGGCTGGAAATGCGCGCCAGCACCGATCCCCTCACCCGCCTCCCCAACCGCCACGCGCTGCACGAGGACATCACCCGCATCTCGCACGACGGCCAGGAAGTGGCGCTGGCGATGATCGATCTCGACAGCTTCAAGCAGGTCAACGACCATTACGGCCACGCGGTCGGCGACCTGTTGATCGAACGCTTTGCCGAGGAAATCCGCGCGGCGTGCGCGGCCGAGGCCCGCTGCTACCGGCTGGGCGGCGACGAGTTCGCAGCGCTGATGACCGGCAAGGTCGCGGGCACGATCCTCGAAGGGATCTGTCGCACGCTTCTGGAACGGCTCGGCACCCCGCTTGACGTCGGCCATCGCCATATCGCAGTCGGCGCCAGCATCGGCTTGACCCGATCACCGGTGGCTCTGCGCCTCGCCTCTTCGGAACTGCTGCGCCGCGCCGACGTGGCAATGGACATGTCAAAGCGCGGCGGGAAGATGCGCTGCACCTGGTTCAATGAGAGCTTTGACCGCCGCCGTGAGCGTGTGCGCGAAATCGAGGACGACATCCGCGCCGGGATCACCGCAGGCGAATTCAGCCTCGCCTACCAGCCGCTGGTTGACGCCGAAGACAAACGCATCGTCGCGGTCGAGGCGCTGCTGCGCTGGGACCGGGGGACGCGCGATGCGCTGGGGCCCAATGTTTTCATCCCGATCGCAGAGGATTCGGGCCTGATCAATCCGCTCGGGCTGTGGGTGCTGCGTCAGGCTGCCTGCGACGCGGGCCGCTGGGGCGATATCACTCTGTCGGTCAACATCTCGGCCGCGCAGCTGCGCAATGCCGAGTTCCCGATCCGGCTCGGCGAGGTGCTTGAAGAGACCGGCTTGCCGCCACACCGGCTGGAGCTCGAAGTCACCGAAACCTGCCTTGTGCTCGACCCCGTGGTCGCCGAGCGCACGCTCGACGTGATCCGCAGCTTCGGGGTGCGAATAGCGCTCGACGATTTCGGCACCGGCTATGCATCGATCGGTTTCCTGCGGCGCTTCCGCTTCGAGAAGCTCAAGCTCGACCGCAGCCTGGTGGAACTGGCCGGGGTGGATGAAGGCAGCCGGGCGATGATGATCTCCTCGATCGCGCTCGCCCGCGCGCTCGATATGGGCGTGACCGCCGAAGGGGTCGAGACCGAGGAACAGGCCGAACTCGTGCGGCTCGCCGGGTGCGACCAGATCCAGGGCTGGCTCTATTACCGTGCCCTGCCCGCGCGCGAGATCGACCGGCTGATCGCCGAGCAGGATGCGGCGTTGGCGCAAAGTGCAATGCCAAGCGGCGAGCAGGCGGCATGAGCGCGCTCAACGACATCGCGATGAATTTCGAGGCCGAGAACGCCGCCGGGGCACCCGCCACCCAGACCGGCGCATTGCCCGTCGCCATGCTGTCACGCGCGCGCCAGTGGTTCGCGAAGCTCCCCGTGGGCGGCAAGATCACCGCTTTCTTCAGCATCAACCTCGCCTTCGCGCTGGCCGCAGGGCTGTTCGTGGTGGGGGGCTATCTCGAGCTCGGCCAGCGCGCCGAACGGATCCGCGCCACCCATGGCGCCGCGCTTTCGGCCGAGCGGTTACTGGTGCAGCTGAGCGAAGGCCAGCGCCATGCCGAGATGCTGGTCGCCGCAGGCGACCTGGCGCGTGGACGCGCCGCCAGTGAGGCCCTGATCCGCGCCGGCGCGACCGCCGCGACGCTGGGCGAACGGGCCGAGGCGAGCGGCGTCGAGGCGCAGGCAGAGCTCGCACTGATCCGTGAAGGGATTGATGACCTCGGCCGCCAGGTCACCGCTTTCGATCCGGACGATGCAGCCGATCGTCGCAGCGATCAGGCCGCCGCGATGGGCGCGACCGGCACTGCGGTGCTCGCCGCCGGGCAGAAGATGGCCGCAAGGCTCGGCGCAGAGGCCGACGGCATGTCCGATAGCGGCGCGGCGCTGATCGCGCGGTTGCTGCTGATGTGGATCGGCCTTGCCAGCATGCTCACGCTGATCACCGTGTTCGCTCAGCGCTATTTCAACCGCACTGTCGGCGCGACGCTCTCCGCCATGGCGCGGCAGATGAGCCGCATCGCCGCCGGCGAGCGCGACATCACGATCAGCGGCAAGGAGCGCGCCGACGAGATCGGCGACATGGCCCGCGCCAACGAAGTGTTCCACCGGGCCGCGATGCGGCTTGAAAAGCTCAGCCGCGAACGCGCCGATCGCGCCCGCGCCGAGCTTGACGAACAGGCCCGCCAGCAGCTGCTCGCCGAACAGGCGCGGATCGAACGCGACCGGGCGATCCATTCGATCGCCGACCAGTTCGAGCGGACCGTCGGCGAAGTCGTCACCGAGGTGGTCGCTGCCTCAGGCCAGCTTCATTCGACCGCCGCCCTGATGGCGAGCACCGCTGAGGATTCGAGCTCGCGCACCGAGGAAGCCTCGGCCGCGATGCAGGAGGCCAACGCAGGCGCCACCGCCGCCGCCGCCGCGAGCGACGAATTCGCCATATCGATCGGCGAGATCAGCCGTCAGGCCGCGTCATCGGCAGCACTCGCCCGCGAAGCGAGCCTTTCGGCACGGCAAGCCGACAGCACCATCGGCGCGCTCGCCTCTTCGGCCGAGGAAGTCGGCCAGATCGTCGAGCTGATCCGCACCATTGCCCAGCGCACCAATCTGCTCGCATTGAACGCCTCGATCGAGGCCGCGCGCGGGGGGGAGTCAGGCCGCGGCTTTGCGGTGGTGGCGAGCGAGGTCAAGGAACTCGCCAACCAGACCAGCCGCGCCACAGAGCAGGTCTCCGAACAGATCCGCGCAATGCAATCGACCACCAGCGCGAGCGTCAGCGCACTGCGCGCCATTGCCGCCCAGATCGAGAGCCTCGAAACCACCGCCGTCTCGATCGCAACCGCGGTCGACCAGCAATCGGTCGCGGGCCACGATCTTGCTCGCAGTATCGACCTTGCCGCGCGTGGGACCGAGAAGGTGGCGGGCCACGTCGACACGGTGCGCACGCTGTCGCTCTCGACCGGGGCGGCCGCATCGCAGGTGCTTTCCAGCGCCACCAGCCTCGAAACCCAGGCCGCCACCTTGCGCAGCCAAGTGCAGGGCTTCCTTGCACGAGTGCGCGCCGGCTGACCGGAACTTCCCTTACGACATCAAGCTTTTTTAAGGTTTATCCTTCATGAAAGCTTGCAAACAGACCCCGGGGGATTGCGGCATGAACATGATGAGCTTGCAGGAGCGTCGCGAGGAGCAGGCTGTTCCCGACTTCGTGCGCGACCTGCGGTCGGACTTCGATGACTTCGACCCCGCTGCGCAGCCTGCCGCCGCACCGCGCAGCACCCTGCTCGAACGCCTCACCTGGTTCCGCAATCTTCCGCTGGCTCGCAAGATCAACACCGTTTTCGGCACCTTCCTCGGGGTCGGCCTGTTGATGGTGCTGGTGCTCGGCCTCGGGCTGGGCGAGCTGTGGAACCGCTACAATTCCACCGCGCGGGTGCAGGAAACCCTTGTGGCCGCCGGGCAGCTCCATTCCAGCGCCGACGCGCTGCGCTACCACTCGGTGCGCGTGCTTTATGACCGCAGCGCCGCCTTGCGCGAAGCGCAATCGGCCGCCGCAAGCACCGTCCTCACCCATGTCGTCGGCCTTGAAACCGCAGTGAACGCCGAAGCCCCCGAACTCAGCCCGCGCGTTGCCGCCGTGCGCGAAGAGGTAATGCGCTTCGAGAGCACTTTCGAACGCGCCAGCGAAACCGCGCGCGACGGCGGCAATGCCAATACCGCAGCCGAGGCTGTCTCGGCGCAGGGCAATGTGCTGATGGCCGCCAGCGCGAAGCTCGCCAGCGAACTCGCCGCGCGCGGTGAGGCTCAGGAAGCGAGCGGCATCAGCTATTTCTTCAACATGATCCTGATCATCGCCGTGCTTGCGGCGGTGGGGGCTGCAGTGCTGCTGCTTGGCCTTGCCTACCTGTCGCGCGATTTCTCGCGCAAGATCGTCGAGATCACGGGCGCCATGACCCGGCTTGCCGACGGCGACCGCAATTTCGATATTGCCGGCGCCGATCGCGAAGACGAGATCGGCGCAATGGTCCGCGCACTCGATCTGTTCAAGCGCGCCAGCAAGCGGCTCGAGACCTGGGCGCGCGAACGTTCGGAAAAGGCCGAGCAGGAATTGCAGCTCCAGCAGGAGCGCGAGCGCGAACGGCTCGAAGCGGAGGCCCGCAAGGCCGCGCTGCTCGACGAAGTCGCGCGCCAGTTCGAACGCACCGTCGGCGACGTGGTGAGCGGCGTGGCGGCGGCCTCGAGCCAGCTCCACACCACCGCCAGCCGCATGGCCACCAGCGCCGAGGAAGCCAGCCGCCGCACCGGCGAAGTGGCCACCTCGATGGAAGAAGCCAACGCGGGCGCCACCGCAGCGGCCGCCGCCAGTGACGAATTCGCGCTGTCGATCAGCGAGATCAGCCGTCAGGCCGCCTCGTCCAGCGAGCTCGCGCGGCTCGCCACCGTCGCCACCGGCGAGGCGGACGAGACCATCTCGGCGCTCGCGGCTTCCGCTGAGGAAGTCGGCCAGATCGTCGAACTGATCCAGACCATCGCCCAGCGCACCAACCTGCTCGCGCTCAACGCCTCGATCGAGGCGGCGCGCGGCGGCGAGGCCGGGCGCGGCTTCGCGGTGGTGGCGAGCGAGGTCAAGGAACTGGCGATGCAGACCAGCCGCGCGACCGAGAAGGTCGCCGACCAGATCCGTGCGATGCAATCGACCACCGGCGCCAGCGTGAAGGCGCTGCGGGCGATCGCGGGGCAGGTCAAGGAACTGGAATCCACCGCCGTCTCGATCGCGACCGCAGTCGATCAGCAATCGGTTGCGGGCCGCGACCTGGCCCAGAGCATCGACCTCGCCGCGCGCGGGACCGAGAAGGTCTCAGGCCACATAGAGGACGTGCGCCAGCTGTCGCTCTCGACCGGCGCGGCGGCCTCGCAGGTCTTGTCGAGCGCCAACGACCTGGAGTCCCAGGCCTCGCACCTGGGCGAACAGGTGCGCGGCTTCCTTCGCACCGTGCGGACGGGCTGACGCGCGGCGCGGCTGCGGCGGTGATCATGCGATCAGGGCTGCGTCACGCTTGCGCTGCGAGCGCCGCCGGCGGGGGCCGCATGAACCCCAGATCCGGGCTCGCAAATCGCCCGATATTGGGCGCCACCGAAGCCAGCTCGGACGGGGCCACACCGAACCACGTCGCCAGCGTCGCGGAATATTCGTCGACCGAGGTGGACGGCAGCAGGCGCCCCTGACCGACCTGATCGGCGGTGCTCACCGAGACACTGGGCGCGCGTCCGTAGAAACGCCCACCGCGCACACCGCCGCCGACAATGAAGTGATGCGAGCCCCAGCCGTGATCGGACCCATCACCGTTGGAGGTGAAGGTCCGCCCGAAATCGGAGGCGGTGAAGGTCGTGACATTGCTCGCGACGCCAAGTTCCACGGTCGCACGGTAGAAGGCGTCCATCGCGAAATCGACCTGCCCCAGCAAGGCCTCGTGCGATCCGATCAGCCCGTCATGGTGGTCGAACCCGCCGAGCGAAACGAGGAACACCTGCCGCGTCACTCCCAGACGCGCGCGCGCGCCAATCATCTGAGCCACGACGCGCATCTGGTCGGCGAGGCGGTTGCCGGTGCCGAAACTGGTGGTCAGCGTCGTCGTGCGCAGCGCATCGTTGACGAAGCTGCCATACTGGATCGAGCGATCGTTGATCCGCGCATAGTCGGCGGCCATGACATGGCCCGAACCGCTGCGCAGCAGTGTGCCGAGCGCCTGCGAGGCGACGGTGGAATTGAACAGCCGCCCGGTCTGCAGCGGATTGTAGAGCGTCGCGCCCGCAGCCGAGACCTGATACGGTACTGCAGTCTGCCCGCTCAGGAACACGGCATTGCCGGTCGCGTTGATCGCGGTGAACATCGAATTGGTGTTCGAAGTCAGCGCCAGATCGCCCATCCGCCCGCCCCACCCCGTGCGCGAGCCTTCGGGCTGCGAGCTTTGCCAGGTCGATTGCTGGTCATTGTGCGAAAACAGCTTGGGCGGGCGGGGCACGCTGCCATTGTCATATTGCGCACGGGTCATCGGCGCGATCAGCGGACCAACATTCAGCACCGGCGCCATCACGCCCTGATCATAGAGCGCCTTCAAGCGCGGCATGGTCGGCGCGATGGCGTAGGTGATGTTGTCGGTGAGGGTTTGGCCCTGCGGCGGGGTCAGCACGGTGTTCGCAAGCGACGCTCGGCCAAGCGCAATGCCGGAGGCCGCTTCCGACCCGGCGGTGCCGCGGATCGCGGCATAGCGCGCGTAGTTGGTCGCGTCAGAGGGGATCAGGGTGTTGGCGTGATCGTTGCCGCCATAAAGGAACACGCAGACCAGTGCCTTGTAACCGCCCGCGTTGCTGAACGCCGCAGCCTCGCCGATTCCGGCCAGTCCTAACGCATAGGACGAAGCCGCCCCCATCATCGCCAGCTGCCCGGTGCGTTGCAGGAAGGCCCGCCGCTCCATTTCAGTGCTCATGCCGATAAACATGCCCGCGTCCCCTTGTTCTCGTCGTCTGCGGCGTGAGCCTATTTCTGGATCAGGTAATCGCTCGAGGCGAGGATCAGCGTGACCCCGATCTGCACCCGCCGCAGCCGATCGGCATTGGTCGAGGTGGACGTCAGCACCACGTCCTCCATCGCTGCGCGGATCGTGTCGCGCACGTTTGCGGAGAGCTGCTTTCCGGTCAGCAGCAGGTCGAGCCGGTCAAGCAGCTGGGCGGCGTCCTGCGCAATTGCGACCTCCGCCGCGTAGTCGAGCGTGATATCGGCAAAGCGGCTGCCAGGCACCGCGCGTTCGAGGAAATTGACATAGCCTGCCACCGAGGTCTCGTTGACGAGCTGGAACTCGGGCGCGAGCAAATTGCGGTTGGCGATCTCGGTGTTGGCCGGGAAGTACCCCGGGCGGAAGAAATTGAACACCGAAGGCGATCGCAGCGGGCTCTGGCCGAGCGCCGTCGCGGGATCGGTCAGGTCGCCGATCAGCCAGTTGCCGGACGTCGAGCGAGCGCCGAAAGTCCGGGACAGCTGGGCAAAGCGCAACACCGGTTCGCGCAGCTTGCCGAAATTGGGATTTGTGATGTTGGCGGTGTCGAGCGCCTCGGTGTCGGCAAGGATCGCCTTGAACACGGCCGCAAGATCGCCCCGGCGCCCCGAGCCGTTGTTGGCAAAGACCGCCGCGACGCGTCCGACATAGGCTGGCGAGGGATTGCTCGTCACCAACCGCTGGATCATCTGCTTGGCGAAGAAGGGGCCGACGTTGGGATGATTGAACAGCTGGTCGAGCGCGAGACGCAGGCTTTCGGCCGCGTTGGTGTTCGCCGGGATCGTCAGGCCAAGGAAGCTCTTGGCCTCGGCCGAGTGAAACCCGGTGGTGCGTGCCGGCACCCAGCGCGTCGGATCCGCTGTCATGGGCCGGCGGGTGTATTCAGGACTGATGATCTGCCGCGTGCCGCCGATCTCGGTGGTGGCCGTCAGGCCTGCGAGGTCGAAATCATAGCCGGTAAACACCCGCGCCAGCCCGCTGACATCGGCGCTGGTGTAGGTTTCGATCGGATTGCCGCCGTTGAGCTTCTGCGTGCCATCGGGGTTGAGATCGAACAGGCCGATGGTGAAGAGCTGCATTACTTCGCGCGCGTAGTTTTCGTCGGGCACCCGGCCCGAGGCGTCGGCGCGGCGATTGCCTCGGGTGTTGAGGAACGTCCCCATCGCCGGGTTGAGCGTGATATCCTGCAACAGATCCCGGTAATTGCCGAAGGCGTTGCGGTTGAGAAGGTCCCAATAGGCGGCAATACCGGGTCCGCGCCAGACCATGTCGATCCCAGTGAGCGAGACGACGAAGAATTCCGAAAGCGCGAAGGCGATCCGCTTGCGCACGGCGTTGCCGCCCGAAAGCAGCTGGGACCAGATCATGTAGTCGCCAGTGATCGTGCCATTGTAGAATTGGGCGGCAGTAACCTGATCGAAGCCGCGTGCGGCGAGGAATTCTGCCCCGGTCTGGCTGTTCGCGGCGCTCATCTGGCGATCGAGCCACGGCTCGTAGCCTTCGCTGCGGACTTCGGCGATCGCGGCTGTCGAAGCGCTGAGCGAGGCCTGGAGCAGGAAGCGGGCTGCCTCGGCATCGGTCTGCGGCTTGCGCACCGTGGCGACGGGGGGCGTAACCCCGCCCCCGCCCGTGCTACCGCTACCGCCGCTGCCGCAGGCTGCCACCGCGAGGGCGAGGGCGCTGACAGTGGCTGATGTTGCCACGGAAGGTCGCCCGTGCCTCGCGATTACGGCAGCCGCATCTGCCGGTTCCGGCAAAGCGGCTTGCGCGGCATCGCGCTCTGAACGTGCATGAACGCCCTGTTGCTGTGTCATCGCGCCCCTTTCCCTCTTTGGGGAATACGCCGCAGGCTAAACAATCCTTCGCGCTATGGCAGCTAATTTTTGCAGCTGTCGCAAGGATGTAAGCTTTACGTTGGTTAACCACGCCGAGCGCGGGCCTGCGCGAACGCCGAAACCGCCCGGCAGCTAGGCTGCGGGCGTGGAACAGTGTTGGTGTTGTGAGCTTGTTACGGTGGTTGCGGGAGTTGGATTTGAACCAACGACCTTCAGGTTATGAGCCTGACGAGCTACCGGGCTGCTCCATCCCGCGATACCGATTTTGCGTCCTGAGCCAAACCTAAAGACGCCAAAAGGGCCGCCCTTGCGGGTCAGCCCTGTTGACTTGTGAATGGGTTATACCCGCTCCCACTGGCTTCAATGCCTGGCGACGACCTACTCTTCCAACGCTTGAGCGTTAGTACCATCGGCGCTGTCTGGTTTCACGGCCGAGTTCGAGATGGGATCGGGTGGGTCACAGACGCTATGGCCACCAAG
>JAIYAL010000210.1 GCA_027489095.1 Erythrobacteraceae bacterium | reverse complement strand
GGCTCTGTTGCAAACATGGGGCACGGCCGCGCGGCGTCACCCAGTTGGGGGATTAGGCAGCATTGGCGAAATGCTTATTGAGCATAATCATGGTTTCGGTCAGGGCCGAGGGTCCAATTCCGAATGCTCTTTCAACCAGGCGCACCTCCCCCATGATACCTGGCTGCAGGCACCATGCCTGGGCCTGTCCTTTGCGTAGGGCGCGCATGACCTCGAAGCCCTTGATCGTGGCGTAGGCCGTTGGCATCGACTTGAAGCCACGTACCGGCTTGATCAGCATCTTCAGCTTGCCGTGGTCGGCCTCGAGCACGTTGTTCAGATATTTCACCTGCCGGTGCTCGGTTTCCGCCGCCAGTTTGCCTTCGCGTTTCAGCTCAGCGATTGCTGCGCCGTAGCTGGGTGCCTTGTCGGTATTGAGTTTGGCCGGCTTTTCCCAGTCCTTCAGGCCACGAAGAGCTTTGCCCAGAAAGCGCTTCGCCGCTTTGGCGCTGCGTGTCGATGACAGATAGAAATCAATCGTGTCGCCCCGTTTGTCGACCGCCCGGTACAGGTAGGTCCATTTGCCCCGCACCTTTACGTAGGTCTCATCCAGACGCCAGCTCGGATCAAAGCCGCGCCGCCAGAACCAGCGGAGACGCTTCTCCATCTCCGGCGCGTAGCGCTGCACCCAGCGATAGATCGTCGTATGATCGACATCGATCCCACGCTCGGACAGCATTTCCTCGAGATCACGGTAGCTGATGCCGTATCGACAATACCAGCGCACCGCCCATAGGATGACCTCGCCGGTAAAATGCCGTCCTTTGAAATCGTTCATCGCAACTGACCTTGACAGTACATGAGCCCAATCTTGGAAACCGTGTCAGAGTTTGCAACAGAGCCAGCTTGCGCGCGGCGAAGAAGTCGCTGGCCCAGCCGCCGATGATGGGCGCCATGCCGGCGGCGATTGCGCCGATAATGGCGTTGGAGGCGAGATAGCCGGTCGCCGCGCCGCCGGGGCTGAGCTTCAGCACGATATTGCCGGAAGCCAGCCCCACGCCCGCCGCCGCCGCGCCCATGATGATGTGCAGCATGACGAGATAGGCGGACCGGGCTGTCATGCCGTCCACATCGCTGGCAAAGGCCATGGCGACGATGGAGAAGATGAACAGTGGCGTGGCCACGCTCAGCACCGACTTGTTGGAGAAATGATCGCTCAGGCGGCCCCATCCCCGGATGACGGCGAGGTTCGCGATCTGGCTGATGAAGCTGAAGATCAGCACGAACCCCATGCCGAAGCCGAGTTCGCGCACGAAATAGACGGTGAAGAACGGCGTTGCGAGGTTCACGGCGAATTGCCAGCTTGCAAGATAGCGCAGCATCTGCCGGAAGTTCCTGTCGCGCAGCGGCCCGGTCAGCAACCGCCGGATCGGCACATCGTCACTGCCGGGGGGCATACGTGGCTCCGGCACGCGGGCGAGCGCGACCGTGCTGACGAGACCGCAAGCGAAGCCGAAAAGGTAGAGGCCGCAGAAGATGCTGTTGCCGAAAGCCCGGTCCGTCCCAGCCTGCTGGAGCGCGTAGGCTCCGACAATAGTAGCGACCGCGCTAACCGCCGTGCCGAACAGGGTCCGCCGGGCAAAGAAACGCCCAAGCTCCTCCTCCGGCACGAGGTCGCGCATCCAGCTGTTCCAGCTACACGCACCCACCGCGTTGAGGCCGTAGTGCAACAGGGCCGCCGCCATCAGGGATGCGGCGGCGACATTACGGTCGGGGATGAACGGCACGACGGCGTAGATGGGCAGGGCGAGCCGCGCGAGAAAAACACTGATGACGGAGATGCGGCGGCGCGTGCGCAACCGCTCCACCAGCGAAACTGCGGGTGCCTGCAAGATCTGGGTGAACAGGGGGATGGCGGCCAATATGCCGATCTGGACCGTACTCACGCCGACATGCAGCGCGAGCGCAAGGAGCACCACGCCGCTGTTAAGGGCGCCTATGGCGGTGGCGAAGGAGGCGTCGACCAGCAAGGCCCTCAGGCCCTGCTGTACCTCCCGTTCGGACACCTCATCCTGCGGTTCCAGCACGCGTGACGTCCATCTGGCTCGTGAAAGGTCCGGCTCACAACGCGCGAGACGGAAAAGGGAGCCGGATCAATATCATGCGTCGGCAACGACGGTCGTTCCGGCGCGCGCGCCGGTGGCTGCGGGCTGGCGGTCGGCATCCCAGCGCTGCTTCAGGCGGCGATAGGTAGCAAGCGCCTGACCGGCCACCTGATCCATGTTATAATAGCGATAGGTCGCCAGCCGGCCGACAAAGCTCACATCGGGCTGGGCGAGCGCCAGCGCTTCGTAGCGCTTGAACAGCGCCTGGTTCTCGGCGCGTGGAATGGGATAGTAGGGATCGCCCTCACCGCTCGGATATTCATAGGTGATGCTGGTGCGCGGCGCGGTCTGGCCGGTCAAATGCTTATATTCGGTAATGCGGGTGTGCGGAACGTCCTCTGACGGATAGTTCACCACGGCCACGGGCTGAAATTGTTCCTGATCCACCGTTTCGTGCCGGAAGTGCAGGGAGCGGTAGGGAAGCTTGCCGTAGCAATAGCCGAAATATTCGTCGATGGGTCCCGTGAAGACGAGGTGCTGATGCGGATAGGCCTGCCGCACTTCGGTAAAATCGACGCCGAGCAGCAGGTCGATGTTCGGATGGTCGAGCATCCGTTCGAACATATGGGTGAAGCCGTCTCTCGGCATGGCCTGGTAGGTGTCGGTGAAATAACGGTCGTCGGTGTTGGTTCGCGTCGGCACGCGTGAGGTCACCGACTTGTCCAGTTCCGACGGGTCCATTCCCCATTGCTTGCGGGTGTAACCCTGGAAGAAAGTCTCGTAGAGTTCGCGTCCCACCGCCGAGATGACGACATCCTCCGACGTGCGGACGATATCCACGGGCTCTGCGCGGGAGGCCAGGAAGGCGGCGGCCTCCTCCTCCGTCCGCAGATCAAGATGGTAGAGGCTGTTCACCGTCGTGCGGTTGATTGGCATCGGTACCAGGCGGTCGCCGACAGCCGCGAGCACGCGGTGCTCATAGCCACGCCATTCGGTGAACTGCGAGAGATACTCGAAGATGTCGGCCGAATTGGTGTGGAAGATATGGGGGCCATATTGGTGGATGAGGATGCCGGCATCGTCCAGTCGGTCATAGGCGTTGCCGGCGACGTGCGGCCGCTTGTCCACGACCAGCACCCGCTTGCCCGCGTCGCGTGCGAGCCGTTCCGCCATGATCGCGCCGGCAAAGCCTGCCCCGACGACCATGACGTCATAGGATTGCGGGCGGTCTCCGTCTGCGCCAATAGGCGACACCACGGGATAGACGTGGCTGCTGCGTTGCACCGCTTCGTCAATGAGGTTGCTCATCGCGCATTGCGTGAGATCCCAGCTCTCCCCTGCGAGCCGCGCGTCGACGGCGGCCAGCCAGCCGTTTGTGCGGGAGAGGGTAAGCGCCGCGTCGCAGGCGGCGACGAAAGCGTCCCGCCCGTCCGCGATGCGCACCGCCTCGACATCGCCATAGCCGCGCACGACGTCACGCACCGGGGTAGAGACGACGGGGCAGCCCGCGGCGAGATATTCGGGTGTCTTCGTGGGACTGATGAAGCGTGTCGCCTCGTTGATGGCGAAGGGCATCAGGGCGACGTCCCAGCCGCGTAGATAGTCGGGCAGTTCGGCATAGCCCTTGCCGCCCAGATAATGGAGGTTGGGGCGGCGGGGCAGGTCGGCGTCGCTGATCTTCACCACTGGCCCCACGATGACGATGGACCATTCGGGCCGCGCGTCCGCCAAACCTTCCAGCAGCGCGAGGTCCATCCGTTCGTCCACGACGCCATAAAAACCGAGGCGCGGGGAGGGGAGCTCCGCCTGATCCTCCGGCTCCGGACCAGCGGCGCGGGCGGTCGAGAAGTGGGTGGCGTCGACGCTGGATGGAAAGGCATGGACCGAAGGATGGCGCGCGGCCTTTGCCTCGTAGAGACTGTGCCCGCCGGTGAAGACGAGGTCGCAGCTGTCGAGCAGCCGCTGCTCAAGCGGGAGAAGCTCTGACGGCGCGCCCTTGAAGTTCGCCAGCTCGTCCATGCAGTCATAGACGATGCAGTCCGCCGCCAGATGGTCGGAGAAGGGCAGCATCATCGGCGTATAGTACCAGCAGATGAGCGGTCGCGCCGGATCGCGGGTGATCGCGCCGTCGAGCAGGGCGCGCAATGTTTCCGTCTCCTCATGCCGGCTGAGGCCGGCGGGGAGGTGCGGGGTGAGGATGGTGACGCCGGAACAGTCGCAGACATGGGTGTCCAACGTCGCACTTGGCGCATCGTGGATCGGCTCTTCCCAAACGATGACCTTCCGGTCCCGGGCGAAGCGGCTCATCAGATGTTGCGGCCGCTGATAGACGAAGTTCCAGCGCAGGTGACTGAAGCAGATGAGCGTGCCGCCGCCCTCCGTCGGGCTGTCGGGGTTGATGGCGTCGACGTCGCTTGGAATGCCGCTCATGTCTGGAACCTTGCTGAATGATGAACATCGGCAACACGCCGTTCATCGCTCCGGTTCCTGTACAAACCGGCCCAAGTTCAAAGAGATAACACAAGATATCAAGTCGAGAGCGGAAACCTGATCCATGTCAGTCGTTCTGGCGAAGGTCTGGGAGATATGTACGATGAAGAGGCATCTGGAATTATGGGGTGGGCCGGAGTGCACCATCAACAGGGTTCGGGATACATATCAGGATCAGTTCGAGCGATGCGGCCACTATGATCGGATCGACGATCTGAATCTATTTGCCGACATCGGCATAACGACGATCCGTTATCCTATATTATGGGAATGCATTGCGCCTGATCGGCCCGGACAGCATCTCTGGCAGGGCGTGGATGCGCGGATCGACCGGCTGCGCGCACATGGCATCGACGTCATTGCCGGGCTTGTCCATCACGGCAGCGGTCCCTCCTACACGCATCTCCTCGACGATGACGGTTTCGCGCGGGGTCTCGCTGATTTCGCGGCCCGCGTTGCGGAGCGCTATTCCTGGATCAACCAGTGGACGCCGGTCAATGAGCCGCTCACCACGGCGCGCTTTTCGGCGCTTTATGGCCATTGGTATCCGCATGTCCGCGACGAGGGCGCGTTCTGGCGCGCGCTCCTCAACCAGATCGACGGAACCCGGCTCGCGATGCAGGCCATTCGCAGGGTCAATCCCGCCGCGCGGCTCGTTCAGACGGAGGATCTCGGCCGCACCTTCGCCACTGCCGAGTTGCGCGAGCAGGCTGCGTTCGAGAATATCCGGCGCTGGGCGACATGGGACCTGCTGTTCGGGCGCGTACGGCGCGGTCATCCGCTGTGGCGGCGCATGGCCGCGCACGGGCTGGAGCACAGGCTGGAGGCCATTGCGGCCGATCCCTGTCCGCCAGACATCATCGGCATCAACCATTATCTGACCAGCGAGCGGTTCCTCGACCATCGCATGCAGCGCTATCCCGCCCATGCGCATGGCGGCAATGACGGGCAGCGCTATGCCGATGTCGAGGCGATCCGGGTGCTGGAGCCGCCCCCGCCCGGTCTGAGGGGCGTGATAGAGGAGGCGTGGGACCGCTATGCGACCCCGATCGCGGTCACCGAAGTCCATAATGGCTGCACGCGCGAGGAGCAGCTGCGCTGGCTGGCGGAGGCGTGGGATTGCGCCGAGGATCTGCGCAATGAGGGCGTGGACGTGCGAGCGATCACGCTCTGGTCGCTGCTCGGCAGTAGCGGATGGAACACGCTGCTGACCGCCCCCGGCATCTATGAGCCGGGCATATTCGACGTCAGTAGCGGAACGCCGCGCGCGACCGCTCTCGCAGCGCTCGGCACGGCTCTGGCCACTGGCGCTGCACGGCATCCGCTTGCAGCGCAGCCGGGCTGGTGGCGTCGGCCGATCCGGCTTGAATATCCCGCCGTCCGCCGTCCTGCCCCGGCCGTGCAGCACCGGGCGGACAGTTGCAGGGAGCGTGCGCCCATGGGTCGGCCCCTCCTGATCATGGGCGCGACAGGAACCCTGGGGCAAGCGTTCGCGCGGGCCTGTACGCTCCGCAACATACCGCATGTGCTGACGGCGCGGCACGCGCTCGACATCACCAGCGAGGCCAGCATCGGGGCTGCGCTGGACCGGCACGATCCCTGGGCAGTGGTGAACGCCGCCGGCTGGGTACGGGTCGACGAGGCGGAAAGCCATGCCGCCCGTTGTTTTGCGGCGAACAGCGACGGCCCGGTCCGCCTTGCGCGGATGGCGGAGGAGCGGGGGCTTGCCACCCTCAATGTCTCAAGCGACCTCGTCTTCGGGGGCAAGGCGGAAGGGGCCTATGTCGAAACCGACGCGCCCGACCCGCGCAACGTCTATGGCGAGAGCAAGGCGCGCATGGAGGAGGGACTTCTCGCCCTGGCGGGGACGCATCTCATCGTTCGCACCGCAGCCTTCTTCTCTCCCCATGACGAGTTCAACTTTGCCGTCGCGGTCGCTCGCGCCCTGACGGCGGGGCAGCCGTTCGAGGCCGCGGCGGACCAGCGGATCACGCCGACCTATGTGCCGCATCTCGTCAGGGTCGCGCTCGACCTCCTGATCGACGGTGAGCAGGGCCTCTGGCACCTCACCAATGAGACGGAGCTATCATGGGCAGAGTTCGCGGAAGCCGTCGCGGACAGCCTGAACCTGCCCCGGCATCTGATCCGCGCCGTGCCGGGCGCCCGCCTGAACCAAATGGCGCCACGCCCCTCCCGCGTACCGCTCGCGACGGGGCGCGGGGCGCACCTGCCGTCTCTTGCGGATGCCCTCGGCGAGTTTGCGCGGCATGAGAAGAGGCAGCAAGCGGTGCGCGAGCTTGCATGACATGCAAACGGCCATGGATCCGAAGACCCATGGCCGCCGAACATTCAGCCGTCTTACATCCAGCCGTCGAGATCGTCGGGGATGTTGCTCAGCGTACCCTTGCCGGTGATGGCGTTCAGATCGAACGGCTGCGCCTCCAGGAAAAATTCCAGCTGGTCACGCGATGTCACAAGCGAATTGATCACGCGGACTTTCAGGCCTTTGAAGTTCGGGCCGTCGATGCGCAGCGCCTTCAGCGTGACTTTCGATCCATGCGGTATCTTCACGAAGCGCGGATAGTTCAGCAGGCGAAAGTCCGGCTGAACGATCTCAAGCTCGACGTCGATCGGGCCAGCATTCGCGATCTCCATCTCGCCTGAGTTTCCGATCAGAAACTCTGACGGCGAATATTTGGTGAACGACATCTTCAGGACCGCGTTCATCACCGTTTGAACATTCTCGCGCGTGCCGAAGAAAGTGTCGCGGAAGAGGCCGACCGTACGACGCTTTTCCAGCGCATCCTTGAAGGCCGCTTCATCCTCTCCCTGCGTCAGGAACAGGGTGGCGACGCGGTGATCCATCCCCGCCGCCTCCTGCTCCAACGCGGTCCCGAGATGAGCGTCCGTAGTCGCCGCGATATAGAGGTTATATTTCAGGGCCACGTCCATCGCGCTGGGGTGGATGAAATCGCTTTGCGCAACCTCAATCCCCGACAGCAGACCCTCTGAAAACATCCGTTCGAGGAACGGCGTCACCACTGCCTCACCAGGGGAGGAGGAGGGGAAGGTCGGATGATTCCACTGGCAGATGGCGCCCTGCCGCTTCGCTTCGCGGAACCGTGCTTCCAGATCTTTCTCGTCCGCGCTGGTCCGGTTCCAGTCGACCCGGAGCTGCCCGCCCGTCTGCTTGAAGGTGCTGTAATGGACTTTCCCCGGGTTCAGCGCATTTGCATCCTTGAGGAAGTGACAATTGAAATGCCCGATCGCGCGCGTGATCTCCGACCCGAGCGAGAGTTTCATGCCGCCGAGGCCAAGCATGCCCGAAGAGATGAACGCGCGGCCGATTTCATAGCTGCGGTTCTTGTTGGTGCCGGTGTCGCGGATCTTTGGCGTGATGATGTCATGTTCCGTGAAGGACACGAACTTAAGCCCGTCATGCGCCGCTTCTGCGAGGCGAAGCGTCGGCCAGGCCGAGCCGTCCGAGAATACGGTGTGCAGGTGCAGGTCGCCGGCGAAAATATGATGTCCGTCCTTCGTATCGGGGAAGATCAGACGCGCGGGCGACGGCGGCCGCTGATCGGATTGCGTCACGAACTCGGCGGAAGCTTCTCCGGCGGTGAACAGCCCTGCGAGCATAGCGAGAGCGGAAACCATTGCGCGGAAGTTTCTATGCTTAACCATAAGATCTCCTGATGAAGGTGGTGTTTGATGAATGGGCTTTGATATCGGTCGTGAAATCAGAGGCTCTGTTGCAAACATGGGGCACGGCCGCGCGGCGTCACCCAGTTGGGGGATTAGGCAGCATTGGCGAAATGCTTATTGAGCATAATCATGGTTTCGGTCAGGGCCGAGGGTCCAATT